>JABRVU010000033.1:0-10588 GCA_039961895.1 Phycisphaerae bacterium
TTGAGCAGCTCATTGGCCCGCTGATACGAGGGCAGGGCCGTCAGGGCCGCGTTCTTGGCGGCGCAGCAGCTCTCGCCGCCGCCGGCCGCCAGAGCCGCCTTTTCGGCCGCCGCCTTGGGACAGCCCTTATCGTCCCCACCGGCCATCAGGTATCCCGTGATCCCCAGGCCGGCTACCACAAACATCGCCAGTACCGTTCGCATGCGTCTCTCCTTTCGTTTGTCCGAGAAACCCGCCTTCGCACCCCAGGCGGGTGGACGAACAGGCGGATCATGATCGTGTTTCACCATCGACCGGCTTCAACCGGCCTCGAATCGACTCATGTGTTGGACAGGCCCGCCATCCTGCTGCAATCCATCGTTATATCGAACCTTCGTCCCCGTGTCCACAGAATCACGCGGAATTCGATTAGAGTGCATCCTAAAACCCGAGTGGGACCGGCTTTTCGTCGGTTGGTTTTCAGGTTTTTTTGGATGGGCGCTCAAGCAGGTCGGCCGACGGCCGGCAATTCCTGCCACGCCCCACCAGCCTGCCGCGCCTTGGCGGCGGGTGGCATGGCCACCCGTCACCCGTCACCCGTCACCCGCCCCACATGATGGGTGGCATGGCCACGGTGCTCCGGGTGGCCATGAAGAAGACCGAGTCGCTCGTCGCAAAGGCATCTGGTGGGCCGAGATCCCGGTGTCTGACGTCACGGCAGTGGTTTCCAGCATGGCCACGCAAGCCTGAGGCCATGCCACCCACCATCCGCCGCTGATGGCGGCGCGCCCTCATGATTGGGTTCCAGGTCAACTGCATCTCATTCACCGAACCGGCCCTGACGACTCTGTAAGGCGTCGCGCCCATGCGGCCAGTCGCTTTCGAGGTTCGTCACCCCTCTGGCGGGGTCGCAAACGCGGTCGAGGATTCAGATGCGATGGCCCTGTGAATGGTTACAACGAGAGGTTCCCTCCAAACACAAAAGCCGACCCAGGCGCGGCCGAAGGCCAGCCGGGCCTGGGTCGGTTATTCGTCACCCGCAAGGCGGGATATGCCCACAGAGTCCGTGCTCCGGTCGGTTCGGTGCACCCTCTCACCGCCCGACCGGTCGGCTAGGTTCCTGATCCGGATCCTGTCCCCGTGCCAGTACCTGTACCGGTCTCCTGCTCCTGCTGGAGCTGCAAGGCCAGGAAGAACGCATCCACGAACACGTTGCTCAGGTCGTTGAAGCCGCTCAAGATCGCGCTCGAGACCTGCGGATCACAACCGCTGAACAGGAAAGTACTTCCGCCGCTGGTCATCAGCAGCAGACACACGGTCAGCCATCGACCGATTCGTTGGCTGCGGGATAGCGTCATGGGTCGTGTCCTCACAAAAAGGGTGCGGGAAGCCACCCCTGCGGCGCGCAAGCAGGCCGGCAGGGCATTCCCGATAACTTATACTCCTAGTCCGATCATCGGTTGAAGCGACCTCGAAGTTGAGTTCAAGATTGGCCGTCCATCGCCCCGATCCGACGAAGGTACGCAACCGATTCCTCCACGTATTGGAGCTGCTGAGCTTCCGTGCGGGTGACGCCCCGCGTGCCCTCCAGCTCCAGGGTAAAAGGCCCACGGAAGCCTCGGTCGTTCAAGAGGTTGAAGACCTGGGGAAAGTCCACGACACCCCGCCCCAAGGCCGGGAAGTTCCACTCCTGGTAGCCACCGGGCGTCTCCTTCAGATGGACGGCCGCGACGAAATCGACGATCTTTCGCAGCTCCCCGACGGCGGTGACGCCCTGGTTATAGAAATAAACGTTGGCCGTGTCGAAATTCACCCGGACCGACGGGTGGTTGATCGCTTTCATCGTCTCGAGGGCCTGAGAACCATTGGTCATCAGATCGGGGTGGGTCTCCAAAGCCACCACCACGCCCAACCCGTCGGCGACCTCGCCGATGGCCTGTATCCGACTGTAAACCTCTTTTCTGTCGGCGCTTCCGGCCTTGGCGCTCAGAAAGCAGACCTTCGCCCCCAACTCCCGGCAGGCCTCGAGCTGCGGGCGCATGACTTCGACCGCATCGCCGGCGGTCACATCGCATCTGGCCTGGAGCGAGGATGCCGCCAGCCCGTGATCCCTGAGCTTGGCGCTCAGGGCCTTCAGTTCGCCCGGCTCGGGGACGGGAATCTCCACGAAGCGGACGCCGAGGGACGGCAGGTGTGTCCAGGCCCGCTCCTGGTAATCGCCATAACTGGCCACCCGACAGGCGATCAGATTCTTCATGGAAACCCCCGTGGTGCCCCGTTTCTTACACCGAAACCGGGCCGCCGGTGTATTCGTTTCTGAAAACAGACAACTGAAAGCTGACTATCCCACCAGCGATTCGAGCAGTTTCTTGCCTTCCAGGATGTCCGCGATGCGCTGGTTTCCGGCCTCGCGCTCGATGATGAGCGGGCCGCGGTAGCCGGTCGAGCGCAGCTTGCTGACCACGCGGGGGATGTCGGCCTCGCCGGCGCCGAGCACTACTTCCTCGCCCCACTCCTGCATGGGGTTCCTGGCCCAGTTGGCGTCTTTCATGTGCACGTGGGCGATGCGCTCCCTGAGCAGGCCTACGGCCTCGACCGGATCGCCCACGCCGTAGAGGATCATGTTGGCCGGATCGAAGTTGACGGCCAGGTTGGGCCGGGCGACGGCGTCCATGAACGCGATCAGGTCGGCGGCTTTCTCCTGTCCGGTCTCGGCGACCAGCGTCAGGCCGCGCTCGCCAAGGGCGTCGGCCACGCGCCGGACGCGATCGACCATCACCGCGTACTTGGGCTCGTGGCGGTCATGCGGCACGAAGCCCACGTGAACCGAAAGCAGCTCGACGCCAAGCTGACGGGTGAGATCGGCGACGGCCACGGTCTTCGCGTAACGATGCTCCCAGTCGTCATCGGGCAGGTAGCCGCCGGTGGCCGCGATCTTCTGAATGGTGGAATAGTCCTCGCCCGCGAAGCCCACGCAGGTGGCGCTGACCTCCAGCCCGCTGTCCTTCACCAGCTTGAGCAGGGCGTCGGGGTTCTTGTAGGCGTCGTCGAAGAAGCCCAGGTGGATCAACCGGAGCCCCAGCCGCTCCTGGATGGTCAAAAGGGTCTGAGACAGGTCCGGGATGTGCAGCGACCACGTGCAGACGCCGATTTGCAGGGGTTCCATGACACGGCCTCTTCTGTTGGGTTCAGGAATCGGGGTCAGGGGCCCGTGGCCGGTTCCCTTCCGCCAGGGGCCGTCCGCATTCGCGCCGCGGTTTTACACGTGAAGCGCGCCGCGTGCAAGACAGAGGTGCGCGGAATGCCCGCCGGGGCCCGTGACGCAATCGGCGGCCAGCCGCTCTGTCGGGCGTCGATTTCCAATGGCCTTCCACGATCGGCTTGGGCGGAGTCCTCTCGAAATACCACCCCAAAAAACGGCCTGCCCGCGCGTCCTCTCAATCCTGAAACTCTCCCAAGACGGTGATGAGTCGGTGCAGTTCGATGGCCACGCGCGGAGTCGCGCTGAGCCATTCGCTCCCGCCGATGACCCGCACGCGCCGCCGGCGGATGGCCTTGAGGTCGCCGACGCGCCACCAACTGCGATAGGCGGCGATCTGTTCCTCCGCGGTCGGCGGCCGGCCGGGAAACGTCAGGATCACGTCCGGGTCCAGCACCAGCAGCCGTTCGAGCGGGATCTCTCCAAAGGGAGTGGTGATGACTTCCGCGGCCGCGTTCAGGTGCCCGGCCAGGCGCAGCAGCTCATCGAGAAACAGGCCCGGGCCGGCCACCCACAAGGCTCTCGGCGGCACCGGCAGTTCGCCCGTGACCATCAGGACGCGCAGGGGACGGGCCCCCTGTTGCCGGGCCGCCGCGCTGAGCGAATCCAAATCCGCGCGAAGGGCGGTGACCAGGTTCCGCGCGGTCGCCGGGCGATCGCACACCGCGCCCGCCCGCTCGATGGCCGTGAAGACCTCCGCCAGCGTTCCGTGCGGCAGCGGCTCGCCGCGGATGCCCAGGGCGGCCAGTTTCTGGTTGACGGCCTCGCTGTTGGCGGCGGTCATCACCAGTTCCGGGTTGGCGGCCCGGATCAGCTCGAGGTTGGCGTCGCGCAGGCCCCCGATGACCGGTACCCGCCCGACGGCGGGCGGATAGGAGCAGAACTGGGTCCGACCGGCCAGGCGGTCGAGCAGGCCCAGGGCGCATAACGTCTCGGTGACGTTGGGGGCCAGCGAGAAAATCACACGCGGCCCGCGCCGTTCCTCGCCTTCCGCGACCGCGGGCTCGGACACGTAGTCGCGCGGCGGCCGGATCGGCACCCGCGCCCGGGGTTTCATCCCCTCGCGCACGTCAGGACCGGCGTTCGCCCATGACGCATCCTCTGGCGCGGGTGCGACCGGAAGGAAGAGAGCCTGCTCGTGCAGGTGGCTGCGCACGCGCAGGGCCAGCGCCCCCAGCAGCAGCAGGCCACAGGGTCCCCAGAGCATCATCGCGCGAGCCAAGCCGCACCTCGCCATCTCGGACCTCCGTCCGGCGACATCGGCGGACGGCGTCTCGAGGGCACGATAATCTACACCCGCTCGAACGGTTCAAACAGCCGCTTGTAATCGTCCTGGCAGAAGCGGTCGGTCATGCCGGCGACGTAATCGCAGACCACGCGGTGGGGACCCTGGCGCGGGATGCGGGCGGCAAAGCGCGGCGGGAGCATGCGCGGCTCCGCCAGATAAGCGTTGAACAGCCGCTCGATGAAGCGGGACGCCTTGTCGTCCATCCGCACCAGCCGGTGGTGATGATAGACGTTTTCGCGGAGAAAGGCCTCCAATTCGGCGGCCCGGGCTTCCATCGCCTTCGAGAAAGCCACCAGCGGCGCGCGGGCCTGCCGCACCTGGTCGAGGGTAGTAACTTTGGCGGCGGCGATCCGGCGGCGCGACTCGGCCACGATATCGTCGAGCAGCAGGGCCTCGAGCTGGTCCAGGATCGGCCGGCGGACCTGGCCGATGGCGTGATGGGGATACTGCCGACGCACCCCGGCCGAGGCGGTCCGCCAGAGCTCCACCTGGCGAAGCTCTTTCTCGTCGATGATGCCGGCCCCGACCGCGTCCTCCAGATCGTGGCAGTCATAGGCGACCCGATCGGCCAGGTTGGCGATCTGGCCCTCGAGCGGGGCGAAGGTTCCGTCGGCCAGCTCGTGCCGGCCGGGCCGATCGTAGATCGTGCAGTGCTTGGCCAGCGATTCCCGCACCTCGTAGCAGAGGTTCAGGCCTCGAAACGGCGGGTACGGGTGTTCGAGCAGTTCGACCACCCGCAGGGCCTGGGCGTTGTGCTCGAACCCGCCGTGATCGGCCATGAGCCGGGCCAGCGTGGCCTCGCCGGCGTGTCCGAAGGGCGGGTGGCCCAGGTCGTGGGTCAGGGCGATCAGCTCGCCGACGGCCGGGTTGACCTGCAAGGCCACGCACAGCCGCCGGGCGATGCTCGAAACCTCCAGCGTGTGCGTCAGCCGGGTGCGGAAGTGGTCGTGCTCGCTAACGGCGAAAACCTGGGTCTTGTACTCCAGCCGACGGAAGGCGGCGGAGTGCAACACCCGCTGCCGGTCGATGGCAAAGGGATCGACGGTGGGCGGAAAACGCTCCGCGTGAACGCGCCCACGCGAGTTCGCGGCGGTGACGGCGTAGCTTTTGAGCTCGGGCATCGCCTTGGCCATGCAGGCGATGGTATCAGGCAGGAAGGAGGGGGCAAAGGCTAAGCATCAGGCGTTCCCTTGCGGTCGCCCAAGACAGGCGCGTTCCAAGGCATTTCGAGTTTTTATCAAATAATAATCTCGATCCGAAACGGGATACCCTCGTTCAAGGTCTTGGCCAGCCTTATGAAGGTCATGTCGGTACGATTTTTAAATCATTACATACACACAACTTACACTCTCGGCAACCCAGATGGTGGCGGAAACCACCGCAAATCCGCGACCCTCCCGGCTCGGTAACGTGTTTCCCGTCACGTCGCAGCCTACCCACATCCAGCGGGCAGACACCTCGGAATGTCCGAAGCCAGACTTTCAGTTGTAACATACGGTAATTCAGTTAGTTGCGTCCGATCTACGTTACGTTAAAAGGGCTGCTTCTACGGTTGTTGACCCGCGTACTTGCCGGGTGGCGTGAGGCGGCGGACAATCGAAGGGATGAGTCGCATTTGTGTGCCGTTGATGGCCTCCGAGGTGGCCGGTTTGATCGGGCTGGTGCCGGCGGCACGGGCGGCCGGCGCCGACCTGCTCGAGCTGCGCCTCGATCACCTGGTCGGCTGGACCGCCGACTCGATCCGTGGCCTGTTGCGGGCCGTCCGGGCGGCATTCCCCGGCCCCATGATCGCCACCTGCCGCCTGGCCGCCGAAGGCGGGCACTACGCTGGAGACGAACCCGCCCGCATCGAGCTGTTGCGGCTGGCGGCCCGCGAGGGGGCCGATTACATCGACCTCGAATACCGGTCCTGGCGGGCGCTGCCGGAGGCGGTGCGGGCCGGATTGCAAACCGACCTGGGTCGGGGCGGAAAGCTCATCCTCTCGCGGCACGATTTCGAGCGCACGCCCGCCGACCTGGGGGCCATCTTCGCGGAGCTGCTGGCGACGCCGGCCGACGTGGTCAAACTGGCCTGCCGGGCCGACGCGCCGACCGACGCCCTGCGCATGCTCGAGGCCCTGCGCGCGGTCCGCGGCGCCAGGGAGGCGATCGCCCTTTCGATGGGCGAGGCCGGGCTCATGACCCGCGTGCTGGCGGGAAAATTCGGCGGGCTGTTGACCTTCGCGGCCCTGGATGCCGGGCGGGAATCCGCGCCGGGCCAGCCGACCGTCCGCGAGCTGCGCGAGCTGTACCGCTGGGAATCGATCCGCGAGAGCACGCGGGTCTACGGCGTGATCGGTTGCCCGGTGGGTCATTCGATGAGCCCGGCCATCCACAACGCGGCCTTCGGGCGGGTCGGTCACGACGGCGTGTATCTGCCCTTCCGGGTCGAGCCGGCCTACGAAACCTTCGCCGAGTTCCTGGACGGCTGCCTGTCGCGGCCGTGGCTGGACCTGCGCGGCCTGAGCGTGACCATCCCGCACAAGGAGAACCTGCTTCGCTACGCGCGCGAGCGCGGCGGGCTGGTCGAGCCGCTCACCGCGCGGATCGGCGTGGCCAACACGCTGCACGTGGAGCCGCAGGGCATCGATGCCCATCGAAGCGCCGCGACCCCTCCGCTCTACGCCTTCAACACCGATTATCGCGGCGCGCTCGAGGCGCTGTGCAATGGTTTGAGCTGCCGGCGCGAGGACCTGGCCGGCCAGGAGGTGGCCGTCCTGGGCGCCGGGGGCGTGGCCAGGGCCATCGTCGCCGGGCTGTGCGACTGCGGCTGCAAGGTCACGATCTACAACCGCACGCGCGCCAAGGCCGTCGCCCTGGCCGAAGAGTTCGGCGCCGCCGCCGCCGATTGGGATCAGCGCGTCCGACCCGGCACGCGGATCATCATCAACTGCACCAGCATCGGCATGTGGCCGAACATCGCCGATACGCCGATCGACCTCTCCCGCGGCGACACTCTCCGTGGCGGCAAGCGGGAAACGCCGACGTGCGGTGCCTCCGGCCGGCCGGAGGCTGGGGGGACGGGCGGCTGGCCCGCCTCGGAACAACCGGCCGTCTTTGACACCGTCTACAACCCCATCGAGACCCGCCTGCTGAGCGAGGCCCGCCGGGCCGGCTGCCGGACCATCGACGGCGTGGCCATGTTCGTCGGCCAGGCCGCCGCTCAGTTCGAGCGCTGGACCGGCCGGCCCGCACCCGTCGACCTCATGCGCGACGTCGTCGTCCGGCGATTGGCTCATGTCGCCCCATCCGGTCACGAAGAACCGCAGAAGTCATAGACCGGCCGTCCGGCGGACCCGGCGATCGTTCCGCCCGGAGAACCACCCCTTGACCCGTATGGAACCGGTTTCCAGCAGGTCGATTGTCGGGGTTGTAAACGCGATCAAAACCACAATCCCGCCGTGCATGACGACGCCATTCCGGGGAAGTGAGAATCGGGAATACGAGAAGGCGGGAAAGTAGGTATGGGCGAAGGTGAACAAAAGGAAGGGAGGGCGCAGGTTCAGGGTTCGGCAGAAGGGGGCAAGGAACGAGGACTTGCGGATGGTGGCGTGTGGATCGCGGGTTGTGGATCGGGCGGATCATCGGCGCGCGGTCGGCAATCGGCAAGGCCCCCGAAGCAACCAAGGACAGGAGACCGAGGACAAAGGAAACGGGACGAGAGTCGATCAGGTCCGTCGTTGCGACCGATCGAAAAACGACTGGAGGATTGCCGCGGCGGCCAGGGCGTCCTGGCGGGCCTTCTTCTTCCCGCGGCTCAGACCGCGTCCGGCGAGTTTCTGATCGGCCGCGAACGAGGTCAGCCGCTCGTCGTGCAGCACCACCGCCCGTTTCGTACGCCGTCGAAGGGCGGCCGCGAGCTGTCGCGAGCGCTGAGCCTGCTGCCCCTCGGTGCCGTCCATGTTGAGCGGCAGGCCGATCACGATGCCCGCCGCGTCGTACTCCTGGGCGGCGGCCAGAATGGCCGCTGCGTTTTCGGCGGTTGCGGGTCGGGCGTTGAGCACTCTTAACGGCGTGGCGATGCCGCTGCCGGCTTCGCCGACCGCCAGCCCGATGCGCTTGACGCCGAAATCCACGCCCAGGAATCGGCTCATGCCGCCTTTCTCCGCCGTCAGGCGTACCGGTCGCCCTGCGTTCGCTGGAGGTTCTCCAGCAGCGTCTTGATCCGCTGGGCGTCCTCGCGGCGGCAGACCAGCGTGGCGTCGTCCGAATGCACCACAATCAGGCCGCTCACGCCCACCGCCGCGATGAGGTGATCGGACTCGCTCACCAGAATGTTGCCGGTCGCGTCCAACGACTCGACCCGCGGCGCGGCGACGGTGTTGCCGGTTGAATCCGGGGCGAGGACCTCGGGCAGCGAGGTCCACGAACCCACGTCCAGCCATTGGCAGGGCAGCTCGCGCACGATGACGCGGTCGGCCTTTTCCATGATGGCGAAGTCGATGGCGACCCTGGGCAGAGCGGCGAAGCGCTCGCCGGCCGCCGCCGATCGGGCCGGGTCCTGCATCTCCGCCGCCGTCTGGCGAAGCCCCTCGGCCAGGACCGGCTGATGCCTGCGGAACTGCTCGAGGATGGTCTCGATCCGCCAGACGAACATCCCGCTGTTCCAGTAGAACTCGCCGCTCTCGAAGTATCGCCGGGCCGTGGCCTCGTCGGGCTTTTCCTTGAACCGCCGCACCGCGAACAGCCCCGGCCCGACGGGCTGGCCACGATGAATGTAGCCGTAGCCGGTATGCGGGCCGGTGGGCTTGACGCCGAAGGTCAGCAGGGCGTCGGCGTGGGTCTCGGCCGCGTCGTAGGCGTCGGCCAGGGCGCGCTGGAAGGCATCCACCGGGGTGATGATGTGATCGGCGGTGAAGACGCCCATCGTGCCGCCGGGGTCGCGCAAGGCCAACAGGTTGGCGGCCAGCCCCACCGCGTTGGCCGTGTCCCGCGGGCAGGGCTCCCCGATCAGGTTCCGCTCCGGCAGCTCAGGCAGTTCCGCCGCGACGGCCGGCAGAAAGTCTTTGCCCGTGATGACGTGGATGTGCCGCGGATCCATGAACCCGCTGAGCCGCTCGAATGATTTGCGCAGCAGCGACTGCCCGCCGAAGAGCTTGAGGAGCTGTTTGGGGCGCGACCGACGGCTCAGCGGCCACAGCCGCGTGCCGGATCCGCCCGCCATGATCACCGCGTGACGCATACTCAATCCGATTCCTCGAATTCGATCGGTTCCAGCTCGCCGGCGAACTCCAGAAGGAACGTTTTCTCGCCGGCCTCGCGGAACTGGATACGGGCCCGCGTTCCGCGCCCGGTCCACTCGAGGGCCGCGATCCGACCGGCCCCATACCGCGGGTGGCGCACCATCTGCCCTTCGCGCCAGTCGTACTCCGCCTGCGGTCCCTCCTCGGGCGGCAAATCGTAACGCGCCGGTTCGGACTGGCCCGCGCGGGACCATTCGACCCCATCACCGGGCAGCTCGTGCAGGAAGCGCGACTTGGCCATCCGCCGGTGGCCGCCCTGGATGTCCCGCCAGTCGGCACAGGTCAGGATCAGGGCCCGGCGGGCCCGGGTCATGCCCACGAAACACAGCCGGCGCTCCTCCTCGTCGTCTTCGGCCTCGGCCCGGCTGCGCTGATGGGGGAAGACGTCCTCTTCCATCCCGGCGATGAAGACGGTGTCGTATTCGAGCCCCTTGGCCGCGTGCAAGGTCATGAGCGTGACCGCCCCGACCGCCGGGTCGATGGCGTCCACGTCGCTGACCAGGCTGATCTGGGTGAGCCAGTCGCCCAGGCTGCCATCGCCGTGCGGGTGCTGGCGGTCGTAGTCGGCGGCGACGTTGATCAGCTCCTCCATGTTCTCCACCGCGCTGGCGTCGGTGGACTCGGGATAGAGCGAAAGCAGGCCCGTTTCCCGCACCACGCAGGCCACCGCCTCGCGGGCCGAACCGGAGTCGGCCGCCGCGCGAATCTTGTTCATCAGGGCGGCGAAACGCCCGATCGACTCGACGGCCTGCCGGCCAAGCCCGTGCACGCGCCCGGGCT
>JABRVU010000034.1:0-1689 GCA_039961895.1 Phycisphaerae bacterium
ATCGGCTACCAGCGGCCCAGCCCGCGCAGTTACTGGAAGATCGAGCTGCTCAACCGCGGCCAGTCGCCGGTCAAGGCCGAGGACCCCGAAGTCGAGCCCCTCATCGCCCGCTGCGTCAACGACGACCGCACGCTGATCGCCACCTACACGCCCGAATCGCTCAAGCTGGCCGACGTGGTGGTGGTGGACGTGCAGTGCGACTACGTCAAGCAGGACCTGGGCAACCTGCGGACGGGCTCGGCGGACATGGCCGCCCTGGAGAAGAGCCTGGCCACCATCGGCGAGATGATTCAACCGGAATGCCTGGTGCTCATCGAGACCACCGTGGCCCCAGGCACCACCGAGTACGTGGCCTACCCGATTCTCAAGAAGGCCTTCGAGCGCCGCGGGCTGGCCTCCGAGCCGTTGCTGGCCCACAGCTTCGAGCGGGTCATGCCCGGGCGGAACTACGTCTCGAGCATCCGCGACTTCTGGCGGGTGTGCAGCGGAGTCAACGAGGAGAGCCGCCGGCGGGTGGTGAAGTTCCTCTCCGAGGTGCTCAACGTCGAGAAGTTCCCCCTCACGGTCATGGACCGCCCGCTGGAGAGCGAGACCACCAAGATCGTCGAGAACAGCTTCCGGGCGACCATGCTGGCGTTCCTGCACGAATGGAGCCTGTTCGCGGAGCGCAACGGGGTCGATCTGATCAAGGTGGTCAACGCCATCAAGGTCCGCCCGACGCACGACAACATCATCTTTCCCGGCCCGGGCATCGGGGGCTACTGCCTGCCCAAGGACGGGGGGCTGGGCATGTGGGCCTACAAGCACCTGATGGGTTTCGACGACGAGTTGTTCACCCTCACCGAGGCGGCCATCAACATCAACGACACGCGGGCCCTGCACGTGGCCGAGCTGGTCCGCGACGCCCTGCGCAACATGGGCAAGTACGTGGCCGCCAGCAAGTGCGTGCTGCTGGGGGCGGCCTACCGCGAGGACGTGGGCGACACGCGCTACTCGGGCAGCGAGCTGGTGGTGCGCAAGCTGGCCGAGATGGGCGCCGAGATCGCCGTGCACGATCCCTACGTGCAGCATTGGTGGGAGCTGGAGGCCCAGGACAGCTACCCGGCCGTCGGGCAGAGCTGGTCGCGGTTCTTCCGCAACCAGGAGCACCTGAAGGAGGTCCGCGTTCAGGAGGACCTCGAGGCCGCCCTCCAGGAGGCGGACGCGGTGATCCTGGCCGTCCGCCATCAGCCCTACCTGGCGCTCGAGCCCGACGACGTGGTGCGCATGACCGGCCGGCCGGTGGCGGTGATCGACTGCTTCGGCATCCTCGACGACGACAGAATCCGCCGCTACTTCGAACTGGGCTGCGAGGTCAAGGGCCTGGGCCGCGGGCACGTCAAACGCATCAAGGACAGCGTGAGGGGATAGTCCGCCGCCGACCTGCTTGCATGTGCTCCATGGTCAGCCGACAATCCTGACCGGGCCGTGGCAGTGATCGGCGGATGGAATGGAGGATCATGCGGTTCGGCCGCGGTGAGTCATGCACCTTCAGCAAACCAAGGTCGGGAGCCGGAGGTCCGGCGGACCCCAGTATTACTTTCACGTGTAGTGTTTCAGGCCAAGTGAGACATTCGGGCCGTTTGATATAGTGACGGTTTGTGGGTCGGGTCTGAGGGGGAACCAGAGTCCCCGGGTTCCCCCTCAGGC
>JABRVU010000035.1:0-7132 GCA_039961895.1 Phycisphaerae bacterium
GGGCGGCGCCGAAGGATCGGGCAGCGGGGTCAGCCAGGTGCGATTCTCACGGCCGCCGGCGGCGGCGACCAACATGCCCACGGGCTGTTCCTTCCCGCCGAAGCGGGCCACCACCTCGAACGCGACGTTGACCGGCGGCCCAAGAACCTCGATCGAAAGGGAACACTGTGGGCCCACCGGGAATCCGCTGGGACGAATGCTGTCCCCGACCGCCTTGGCCAGATTCGGATTATGCAGCCGCTTGACGTACCCCGGCGGCTCGCTCGCCAGCAGATCGGTTCGGCCGATCAGCGGGATGGTGACCACGCGCTCGGCCCTGCTTCGGTCCCGATCCGCGACCGGACCGGAATACACCGTCACCCGGCACAAGGCCCGGATTTCATGGCCGCCCGGCGAGTCGATGCGGATCGAGGCGGGGGTCGAACCGCCGCTGCCGATGCCGCGCAACGACCCGTTGGCCGTGAGACGCTGATGGAACGGCCGGTTGTCCAGCGTCCAGTCCTCGACGGTATATTCCATCCACAGGGCCAGGCTCGAAGGGTTGCGGGCCGCGTAGGTGATCTCGATGGGAACCGGGTCTCCCAGGACCACCCGCGGCCGCACCCGCAGATCAACGTCCACCATTTGATTCCAGAAGGCGCCGGACTGGGCGGAGGTCAGCCGGCCCTGGAGCCACTGTCTCCCGAGAAACTCGATCATCTGCCCCGCCACGGGGTGGGCGCCGCCGCCGCCCTGCTCCTTGAGACACTGGTCGATGACCATCGCGCGCTGGGCTTCAGTGAGCCCGCTGGCGTCGTCGGCCCGGTCCCGACGGTCGATCTCGGCCCAGGCCCGCGGGCTGACCGGCTGGTCCGAGGGGCGAAGTTCGTTCAGCAACTGCTGGAACAACCGCTCCTCCTGGGCCTGCGACATCAACCCGGCGCGGTAACAACGATCGAGATACGCGACCATGCCGGCGTTGATGTTTGGGCGCGCGGGGTCGGCTCGCTCTTCGAGACACAGATCGGTGAGGCGCAGGCGCTGGGCATAGGAAAGCCGCCCGAGGCGGTCGCGGCGCTCCAGCTCCGCCCAGGCCCGGGCGGCCGCCGCCGGATAGCTGGGGCTCAGGTTGTTCAACAGCCACCCCGCCGGCATGAACCGGTAAAAATCAACCCCGCCCACGGCCAGGGCGACCATGAACGCCGGCAGGAGCAGGCAGCCCGCGCCGGCGGCCGTATGCGCCGCCGACCGCCGCCTCGGGAGCTGGATGATGCCGTTGAGAGCCAGGGTGGAGCCGCATTCAGGACAGCGGGCGGACACCACCCCGGTCAGGTCGTGCCCGCACCGCCGGCAGCAGGGACGGGTCCGACCCTGCCCGGGGAACAGGCCGCGCTTCAACAACAGACCACCGGCGGCGGTGAAGACTCCGCAGATCAACAGAGGCCAGAACGACATCACGACGGAAAACTCCCATTCCACCGCCGAGGTGCCCGCGGCATCCCCCCGCCGCGGGAAACCGCCTCATTTTAGGACCTGCGCGTTTCGGCGGCGGTGCTCGCTGCGGGAATTCAGTGAGGTATCGTTTCCACCGGCGTCGGACTTGAACGGAGAATTGCCGCCGGATGAGGGATCGGTTGGGTCCGAAAAAAGCTGCACGCGGCCCACCGGCGGGGCGGTGCCGGCGCGCGCCTCGGCACTGCCCTCCGCAAAGGCGAGAGCCGCGAAGTGGTGGCTGCGAAAGGCATGCCCTCGGCGTGTGTCCGGAAGTCCGCGTGAGTCCGGCTTCCAGCCGGTCGCTGTTCGGGACGTCGGGATGCGGTCCAGGGACGCCGCCGTCCGAGGTCGAAACGCCCCCCTCCCGCAGCCGCGCCGATCAGGAACCGGCGGCTGACACCCCATCGACCATTTCGCCGCTCCGAAGGCCGGGCGCTTACGGCCGCTCCGGCACGCAGCCGGGCGTGATCGCCTGCGACCACGGGATGCCCGGACCGGTCCAGCATTTGTCGAACGCTTGCAGGTCCTGCAAGTCGATGTCGCCGTCGCCGGCGGCCAGGTCGCCGTCGCGGTCGAAGCACTCGCATTCGAGGGCCACCTGCCCGAAGGGCCCGGTGAGGCAGGCCTGGAACCGGCCGAAGTCGACGTGGTCCACGTCCCCGTCCTGGTCGCGGTCGGCGAACACCGCCCCGCAGGCGTCAGCCGGAGACACGATGGCCAGCCCGCCTCCCAGCACGTCGCCGACCAGGCGGAAGAGCTGGTGATACGGAGCGGCGGTCACGTCGCCCGGCGCGGCGAAGAGCTGAAGGAACGACCCGCCGGCGCCCTCGCGGTGGATGATCTCGATCGGATACGTGCCGGGCTGATCGAAGGTGATGACCACGTAGCTGGCCGTGGGCGGCGGAGTCCAGCCCGGGAATATCTGCTGCACGCAGGGGCCCTGACCGGGATCGCACGGCCCGCCGATGTCCTCTTGCTTGCCCAGGGTGAACATGACGTCATCGTCGTGGGCGATGGCGAACGTGTAAGTGCCGGCCGCGGGAATGACCACGCCGGCCGTCGCGCGGATGACGAAATCGTTGTAGCCGTCGTCCGCCGTCGGCGGCTGGACCACCGGATCGTCCACCGGCCAGGGGGCCTTGGGCCAGTCCAGCCAGCCGCTGCGGATGCCGTCGCTTCCGCCGGTGAGGCTGCCCGGATCTCCCAGGCTCAGGGCGTAGTATTCCTTCTTCGCGTCGTTGGGCTGGGCCGGGCCCTTGAGCAGGGCGATGGCCTCGGCCTGGCCGGCCGCCGGGTTGTTCGGATCGAACGCGGCGGTGGTTCCGAACCGCTGCTGAACGACGAACTTGCCCTGCCCGCTCAGATCCACGCCCCGGTAGAGCAGGTAATAGGCGTCGAGGCTGGTGCCCTGTTCGAGAGAGGGGCCGCCGTCGTCGTCGTTCCAATAGCCGTCGGCGCGGAGCTCCAGGCAGTCTTCGCCGGCGTTGCCGGTGCCGCCACCGGCGTTATTGGGTTCGCCCGCGCCCCACGGGAAACCGGCGGGCAGGGCGGTCCCATCCAGCCACCGGAAGTTGCCCTCCGACGTGCCCAGCGTGGCCAGATCGAAACCATCCAGCGTGCTGACCACGTCGGCGTCGGTGCCGGGCCCCCACAGGTCGCCCGCGTCGATGCTCCCCACGATCACGCCCTCGTACACGTCGGTGATCTTGGCCCACTCGCCGGGCACGCCCTTCAGCAGCGGCGGGGTGTTCTTGAAGCGGGCGGTGTAATCCACGCGAGCCTCGTCCCAGGTGAAGTTGCTGCCGTCGGGCTTCTTGACCACCTGGACGTACAGCCCATTGGGGGCCAGCCGCTGCGGGATGCGCAGATCGGGCGGCTGCACCTCCAGGGTGATCTTGTGGAAGATGGTCTTGGCCGGCGAGCAGCCGTCGGTGATCCGCAGATAGGCCGTGTAGGTGCGGACCTCCAGCCCGGTCAGGTCGAAACTGACGGTCAGCGTATCCGACCCCCCGCCGGGGATCGGCCCGACCGGCGTGCCCACTGGCTTATCGACCGAGAGCCAGCCGACGTCCATCGGTACCTTGTTCTCATCCAGTTCGGCCACCGTGTAGGTGGTCGGGTTGCCGGCCACACCGGTGTTGCTGATGGTCAGGGCCACGCTGGCCGGGTTGGCCCCGAGTTGCAGGCCCGTCGTGCTGGTGGACGCCGGCACCACGCTCAAACGGCAGGGCACCTGCGGGACGACCACCAGCCCGTACATGTTGTCGTTCGTGGAACTGCCGGTGTTGTCGTTCTGGGCCCGCAGCACGATGGTCGAACCGGCGGAGAAGGTCTTCTTGTAAACGGTGAAGTAGTTGTTGGGGTCCTGGGTGGCGCTCAGACCGTTGGTGTAGTTCGGGCGCTGGTCGTAATCGGGCTGCCCGTTCCCGCCGTTGGGCATGGTGCCGCCCTCGTCCATGCCCACGTAATCGGGCTGGCGCGAGCCGTCCGAGGCCCGGTTGGGCGAGAAGCCGGTGTCAAGCGGAACCCAGCCGTCGTTGATCACCCAGGCCATGTTGGTGTTGCCGCCCGCGCCGAGCCGGGGCGGGTCGGTGTTCACCTGCGTGCCTTCGCCGACGCGGTTGTCGATCAGGAGATAGGCGGCCACGTCGGCGGCGACGGTGACGTTGAGCAGGAAGCTGCCGTTGTTGCGGTGGTCGTTGCGGGTGGAGACGTACTCGCCGCCGATCAGGTAGGGCGGAATGCCCGGCTTGAGGATGTTGGCGGCGTTGCTGCCGGTCAGCAGGCCGGTGGCCGGGTCGAATCGCGCGCCCACCCACTTGTGATTGCGGTCGGTGTAGGCGAAGGCGCCCGCCCCGAAGCCGACCACGCCGGGCGGCTCAGGCGCGGGGACGTGGCCGGGGTAGGGATACCCGAAGTCATTCTCGCGCTGGGCGAGGGGGCCCTGTCCCGACCCGACGGCGCCGTTGGCCGGAGGCGTATCGCCGTTGAAGGCGGAGACGTAGGTGATGGCCCCGATGGCCAGCGTGACCTTGTGGAAGGAAGTCCGGCCGCAGCCGTCGGTGAACTTGAGATAGCCGACGTAGCGTGCCGCCGGCAGACCGGTGGCGTCGAAGCTGAGGGTCAGCAGGTCGCTACCCCCGCCCGGAACGGTCGCGCCGCTCTTGTCCAGCGACAACCAGGCGTAGTCGGCGGCGGTGTTGGCGACGGGATTCCACTCCTGGACCGTGTAATTGACCGGCGCGTTATTGGTGCCCACGTTCATGATGGCGTGAGCGATCGGCGCCGGGCTGGTGCCGTCGGGCAGCCCCACCGCCAGCGTCTCGCCCGGAATCGACAGATCGCAGGCCGCCCGCGGCGTGACCACCAGGCCGTAGTTGTTCCCGGTGATCGAGTCCGACTGCTTGAGCACGATGGTCTCGCCGGTTTCGAAGTCCTTCCGGTAAATGGTGAAGGCGTTGTTGACCAGCGAGCCCGGACCGACGCCCTGGTTGCCCGTCGTGCTCGGGACGCGGTCGGTCAGGAAGTTGCCCGCGGCGATGTTGTTGCCCTCGTCGATGCCCACGTAATCAGGCTGGCCGTTGGGCGAGAAGGCGGTGTTCATCTGGCGCCAGCCGTCGGCGGCCACCCATCCGGCGCTGGCCGGTCCCAGGTTGGAGGGGTCGAGGTTGACGTTGTCGCCGGTGCGATTGTCGATCAGCAGGTAGGCGGTGGCCTTCTGGCTGACCGTGGCGTAGAGGCGATAAGTGGCGACGCCCTTGCTGTCGTTGCGCGTGGAGACGTATTCGCCGCCCAGCAGGTAGGCGGGCATGCCCGGGGTGCGGGTGAAGTCGCCCGCCGCCGGGGTATCCGCGAAGGTCAGCACCCCGGCCGAGGTGAACCGCACGCCGTTGTACTGATGGGTCCGGTCGGTGTAGCAGAAGACGTCCTCGCCGAAGGGCACGACCACGCCGCCCCAGTCGTTCTCGCGCTGGACGGCGGGGCCGTTGGTGATGGGGGCCATCGAGTTGGCGACGTTCACGTGGGTGATGACGCCGAGGGTCATGGTCACTTTCTGAAGGCTGGTCCGGCCGCAGCCGTCGGTGAAGCGCAGATAACCGTTGTAGACGCCGGCGGGCAGGCCGGACGCATCGAAGCTGATCGTGAGGGTGTCGGCGTCGCCGGCGGCGATGGTCGCGCCGGCCTTGTCGACCGAGAACCAGGGGTAGTTCACCGCGGCGGGCGGAACCGCCAGCGGATCCCACTCTTCGACCGTATAGGACGTCGATACGCTGCCCGTGTTGCTGATGACCCGTCCGGCGGCGGGCGGATGGACGCCCACGGGGCCGCCGGCCAGGGTCTGGCCCGGAATGGCCAGGTCGCAGGAGGCCCGCGGCGTGACCACCAGCCCGTACATCAGGGCGCTGGTATGGTTCTGTTCCTTGAGTTCAATGGTCGCGCCGGCGTCGAAGTCCTTGCGGTAGACGGTGTAGAAATTGTTGATGAGCACGCCCGGCCCGGTGCCCTGGATGGCGGCGTTGGGAGCGCGGAGGGTGAAATCGGTGACCGCGTCGCCCTCGTCGCAGGCGGCGTAGTCGGGCTGGCCGTTGGGCGAGAGCCCGGTGTTCACCTGCTGCCAGCCGTCGTCGGCCACCCAGCCCATGATGCCCGGACCCAGCCGGGGCGGGTCGCGGAAGTCGGCGTCGCCGATCCGGTTGTCGATCAGCAGATAGGCCGTGACCTTCGGGCCGACGGTCACGTTGAGGCGGAACGTCGCGTTGTCCACGTTGCCCTGCATGGTGGAGACGTACTCGCCGCCGATGAGATAGGCGGGCAGGCCGACGGTCACGTCATCCCCCGCCGGCGGGTCGGCGTTGGTCAGAACCCCCGCGGCCGTGAACCGCGGGCCGTTGTACTGATGCGTGCGGTCGGTGTGGGTGAAGACGTCTTCGCCGAACGGCACGACCACGCTGGCCAGATCGTTTTCACGCTGCGAGGTCGCGCCGTTGACGACGGCGGGATCCGAATTCAGATCAGTCACCGAGGTGATGAGTTGGGCATATCCGACCGGCGGCGCGGACAGGGCCGCGACGGTCAGAACGCCCAGAAGTCTCCGCCGGCCGATGCTTCGGGACATAGACGGGGTGCGCATGGATGAACTCCACTTCAAGATGTGAAACACGAATACTTCTCTCCGCAAGGCCTCCGCCTCGGACCCCAGAACGGGACTCCCTGCCGGGTGGACTCGAGGTGACCGCTCGCGGCCGGCGCGACGCCGCGGCCGCGGGCTGAGGACCCCTGAAACCCTGAAAAACGACTGCATGAAAGCCGGTCCCACACGGGTTTTGGGAGCAGGCTTAGAGGCGACTCATACCTGATGTTAACAAGGCCCCGAGAATCACGTCAAGCCGTTTGTGGCGTTTTCTCAGCCACGGGACGTGCGACACCATCCGCAGGAGCAATAAATGTTGCGGTCCGAGCTCGACTTTAGCCATTTTTCCGGGCGTTCATGACGCCCCGTCGCTCGACAGGAGGGGCCGCCTTGCCGTCGAGATGGGTAACGAAGCAATCCCATCGCGTAAGCAGGGAGGCCCGCCGACGGCACTGGTGTGAAACGGTTTTCGGGACGTCGGCCCATGACCGCCTTGTCCCGTCGCTCCCGCGGTCTTTCCGAACCCGC
>JABRVU010000036.1:0-1973 GCA_039961895.1 Phycisphaerae bacterium
CGAGTAGAAGGCGCATGCCGCGGATCGGCCTTACAGACGGTAGCCTGCCCGCCCGTGCGGAGTCAGTGACCCGGCACGGGGCCGCCGTCGGGGGCGACCTGGGACTCCCCCGGCCAGCCCCAGGGGTTGCGGTACTTGACCTCGTAGAAGACCGTGGGCGGGTCGAGGGCCACCACCTTGCCGGATTCGACCTTGCCCTTGACCTCGACTTTTTCGAGGACGGTGATCTTTCCGTCGCCGACGATCCTGCGGATGGCCTCGGCCGCCGCCTCGGGCAGATCGGCCATCGTGATCTGGGTCTCGACTTCGAGGATGCTGCCGTCGGCGGACAGCAGCACGTCGCGGTCCTTGCCGTCGCCGGTCAGCGTGGCCTCGTAGAGGGTCATTCCGCCGTCGGATTCGGTGGACGACTTGACGATCCGCGTGCCGGGGAAGGCCGACTTGACGGCCGCGGCGGCCTGTGGCGCCGCGCTCTCGAGGTTCTGCGAACAACCGATCGAGACCACGGCCGCCAGGCTCATTGCCCCTCCGACGATCCACTTCCGTGAAAAGCCCATCGTCGATCTCCTCATCCGTTCCATGCCGGCGCCCACACGCGCACGCCTACTTGCCGGCCTTGGGATCCTCGACCTTGGTCAGCAGCAGCTCCTCGTCGCGGACCAGCCCGATCCCTGCCACGTACCACTTCTCGCTGGTCCCCGATTCGAGGGGCGAGCTCTCCTTGACGTACAGGCACTTCTTCTCGAAGTCGCCGGCGGGCGTCTTCTGGCTCGCGTCCAGGCTGACGATCTCCGCCCGGTCCATGGCCTGCTTGGGGGCGTACTCCTGGTAGAAGCGGTCGCCGACGCGGGGTTTGCCGGGCATCATGAGCCCGAAGCGGGCCCCCTTCTCGCCGGACAGCCAGGCGCCCTCGTGAGCCACCACCTTGCCGTTCTTGTAGATGTCCACCTCTTCTCCGAAGTAATAGACGTCGAGGGTGTTCTTGTCGATGGCGAAGAAGTTGCGGGAGACCTCGGCGAGCTTGCCGTTCTTTTCCTCGCGCTCCTCGACCACCCGGGTCAGGACGCCGTCCACCTTGCGGGTCTCATCCAGCACGGTGATGACCAGGGTCTCGCCGCCGCCGGCGTAGTGGCAGCGGAAGCCGGGCTCGAGGATGAAGTAGGGGTTGCGTCCGGTGGGAACCAGGTTGGCCTTGTCCACCGGGAAGGAATCGCGGAAGGGCCGGCCGTTGTCGGCGGCGGGTTTGCGCTGGGCGAGCAACTCGCCCTTGAGGGCGTCGACGGCCAGTTCTTCGGACGAACCGTCGGCCTTGACCACCTTGACCTCATAGCGGGGTTTGCCGGCCACCACCTTGATCTCAGCCTCGGCGGCCTTGCCGCGGGCCTTCTTTTCGACCCGCTTGACGGCCTCGGCCAGGGTGATCTTCGCGGCGGTAAGGGCCTTGTTGGCCGAAGCTGCGTCCTTGAATTCGTCCGCATCCATCTGCGCTTCGGTGATCCCGCCGGCCTTGCCGGTCCGGGCGTCGATTTCGAGGGCCTGGAGCTTGTCCTTCGTGGCCACCACCACGTCATATGATCCCCCGGACAGCTCCAGCCGGACCACCCTCCCGTCGGGCACGGCCTGCGCGGCCAGCTCGATCGCCTTGAGCAGCCCGATCCTGGCCTTGTCCGCCGCGGTATCGACCGCCGCCGCCGTCTTGGCCTTCACCGCCGCGGCGGCCGCTTTCTCACCCTTCTTCCCGTCGTCATCGTCCTCATCTTCATCCTCGTCGTCGCCTTCATCATCCTCGTCTTCATCCTCGTCGTCGGTTTCGACCTTGCGCGACAGGACCGTGCCGTCCTCGGCGATGCGCAGCTCGATCTCCGTGCCGTCCTTGATCACGTCGGCCTCGTAGACGGTCTTGCCGTCCTGAGTCTGCTTTTCGACGTCCTCGAGCCTGCCGCCCTCGGCCTGGATGACGGCCTTGACCGCGG
>JABRVU010000037.1:0-3750 GCA_039961895.1 Phycisphaerae bacterium
GCTCCTCGCTCATGTCGAAACGCCAGATGATGTCGCCGTCCTGCGGGCCGATCTGCACTGGCGGCTTGTCGGGGCCGGCGCAGTACTTGGCCTCGTCCTGGAAGGGTCCGTCGTTGCCGTTGGCCATGCCCTCGGTGTCCAGGCAGACCACCTCGCAGCGGTTGGTGACCAGGTAGAGCCGGTTGCCCTCGACGGCCGGCGAAGAGCAGATGCCCAGGTATTCCCAGTCGCTGACCTTGCCGGCGCCGAGCTTGGGCACGGCCAGTTGCCAGAGGAACTTGCCGGTGGCCTCCTCGAAGCACATCACCACGCTGTAGTCGCCCTCGAACTTCTTGTCGCGCGGAGATTCGTTGTTGGTGCCCACGAAGACCTTGCCGCCGGCAACGGTCGGATTGCCGTAACACTGCGAACCGACCTTGGCCACCCACTTGACGTTCCGGGTGGTGGCCATGTCGATCTCTTCGCTTCCTGAGCGGGGCTTGCCGGGGTCGAAGCCTTCGGGCAGGCCCTTCTCCGCCGAGACCATGTTGCGGGCCGGGGTGCCGCCCCACATGACCCAGTCGGCGGCCGCCGCCGGCCGCGCAACCGACAAGGCCGCGATGAACATCAGCAGGCGGCGGAACTGAGAACCGAGAACCGAGAACCGAGATCCCGGTTCCCATCGCCGCCCCCGCGATGGAACAGCCATCCGCCTTGACCATACCTTGGCACAGTTCTCGATTCTCACGTCTCGGCTCTCACTTGTTCACGATGTTACGGATTGGCGGTCAACGAAACGTTGTCGATGTACACCCGCGACTTGTTCTGCGGCGAGAAGCCGTAGAGCCCCGGCGAGCCGTGGCGGTGCGCGTTCTGGTGGGGGACTTCGATCGTCCAGTTCGAGGGCTCCGAGTCGCCGCGCTTCCAGGCCTTGGCCCGGATGACGCCGGTGCCGTCGGGGGCCACGTCCACGCGGGTCTTGAGCCGATACCAGACGTTGGGCTCCCACTCGAAGGGCACGTTCACCTTCAGCCGGTCATAGTTGGAGAACACCTCGAGCTGCTGGGAGGTGCCCTTGAGGGCGATGATGTAGCGCTGGTTGATGAGGCCGACTTCGGACATCCACCGGCGGTTGCCGTCGCTCATGACGTCGGCCTCGGCGGTGTAGCCGTGGAGCTCGGGCTTGCCGATGAAGGTGATGCTGCGCTGGAAGAGCGGGCGGTCGAGGGTCTTGGCCAGCACCTTGCTTCCGTCGCGATCGCGGACCTCCCACTTGAAGCGGGCCCCGATCCAGGGCAGCGGAGGGTAGGCGAACTTGACGCCGCTTTCAGTGGGGTGGTCTTCGGTCAGCTCGAAGCGGTCGAAGTTCTCGGCCAGCGGCGGATGGGGCAGGATCCGGCCGCGGATGGTGCCCTTCAGGGCGCCGGCCGTCGCTTCGAAGGCCCCGGCCGAGAGCCTGGCCTTGGGCCCGGCCACCAGTTCGCCGGCGGGGTTGAACTCCGCGTCCAGCTCCGAGCGCACCCGGGCGGTGGGCGGAATGAACTTCTTCCACGTCGCGGCGCTGACCGGCTGAGCACCGAAACCGAAGAGGTCCGTCGCGGAGATGGTGAAGGTTACTTTCTCCCCCGGGGCCAGCAGCACTTCGGCGGGAATGATCCGCAACCGCGTCACCGGGCCGGCCGCGGGCACCGGTTCAGGCGCCGGCGCGGGCGGCAGCCCCGGGTTGTCATCGGCCCTGCCGAAGCAGTACAGCTTGCGCGTCGTGTGGACGTAGAGTTTCCCGTTCCAGACGCCGGGCGCGCCCAGGCAGTTGCCCTCCAGTTGCACCCGGCAGAGCGACTCCACCCCGGCATCCGAAATCCGCAGGATATGGAACCCGCCGTCGTGCATCGGAACGTACAGCTTTCCGTCTGCGTACAGCGGCGAGGCGTGAATCTGATCTGGCCCCAGCTTGTGCTTCCACAGCACCTCGCCGGTGGCCGCGTTCACGCAGCACAGGTCGCCGGTGGCCACCACCTGGAGGACCCGGTCGCCCACCAGGACGGGCGAGCTGGTGAACATGGTCAGGCGGTTGCGCCACAGTTCGGCGGTTTTGTCGAGCACCGCCGGCCCGGGCGCTCCGGCCGGCGCGGCCGGCGCCGACTGCGGCACCTTGAAACCGACCATGCCCCCCATCAGGGACGAGTCGATGTTCTCATCGGCGTGGATAGCCACCAGCCTGTCGCCGTGCAGCAGCACCGAGGCGTTGATGCCGCCGCGCGACACCTGGAAGCGCCAGAGGGCCTCGCCGGTGCGGGCGTCGATGCAGACCACGTGGCCGCAGCCCGTCCCGCAGTACAGCACGCGCCGGCCGTGGCTCCACGCCAGCACCGGGGTGCTGAAGGAGCTGTCCTTGGGCGGAATGCCCGGCGTGGACGACCACACCAGCCGGCCAGTGGCCGTCTCGAAGGCGTAGAAGCGGTCGGCGGCCGGCCCGTCGGCGCCCCAGTTGCTGGTGATGCCGTGGACGATCACCAGGTCGCCGTCGATCACCGGCGCGCCCGTCCGACCGTTCGGAAACGTCAGCCGGCCGAACTCCTCCATCAACGACCGCTCCCAGAGCTGCTTACCGTCCGGCGAAAAGGCCAGCAGCAGCCCCGGCGAGGTCAAAAGGAACACGTTGCCGGTCCGCGGGTCGATGGCCGGGCTGCCGATGCTGTAGCGGTCGTAGGCGTTGTCGCTCAGGAAATCGCGGAAGGAGTGCTCCCAGCGGACCTTGCCGGTGCGGGCGTCGAGGCAGGCCAGGACCTCCTGCAAGTCGGGTCCCTCGCCGCGATAACCCCAGGTGTACAACCGGTCTCCGGCGATGACGGGGGCGCCGCGGCCGGGCATGTCCAGCGTCCACAACAGGCTCCCAGGCTCCAGGGACACCTTGTCGGGAAGATGGGTTTCCAGGGAGGTGCCGTTCTGTTGCGGGCCGCGCCAGTTCAGCCAGCCGCGCACCGGGGCGTCCGCCGCCGTACCCGCCGCCGCCGGGATCCATACCCCCGCCACAACCGTCAGAAAGCATGTCTTCACGGAAGGCCGTGCCTCTCACAAGAACGCCGCTCCGCGACCGCCGCCGAGGCGATTGGAAACAGCCGGTCTTTCCTGCTGGGTTGCCGACCCGATGAGCAAGATCATAGCAACGCCCGCCCGGCGAATCCAGGTATTGCACACTCGACACGCGAGGCGGGCGACACCGTCGGCTGGCCGCGGACCGCGTCACGGCACCCCATGCACCCCCCTGCCGATTTGTGCTTGACGCACAAGGTCGGCGAGGTATGCTGCCGACAGGCTGCCCGTGACAAACAGATGGATACTTCGCTCCGACCGCGGCCGGTTCCACGGCGGGCCGCACCTGTCGATAGCTCCTTTTGCGGCGCGGCCGGTCTGTAGTTTGTGACGGGCCGACATCCGGGGTTGTGCTCCGCCCGCTCTGCGGCAACGGCGCCCGCGGTCTTCCGCGGGCCGCTTCGGCGTCGAAGGGGTTTTTCAACCGCGCATGCGCGCAGGAGTCGATGTCATGCGAAACCTGAATCGAACCACGATCGGAGCGTTAAGCATGACGGCCATCATCGCCGTCGGCCCGGCCTGGGCTCAGGACTGGCCTCAGTGGCGCGGACCCCACCGCGACGCGAAAGCCGTCTTCAAAGTCCCCGACCACTGGCCGGCGAGCCTCACCCGGAAGTGGAAGGTCGAGGTCGGCGAGGGCGTCTCCACCCCGGCCCTGGTGGGCGACAAGGTTTACGT
>JABRVU010000038.1:0-25616 GCA_039961895.1 Phycisphaerae bacterium
CGAAGTGACCGTGCATCTGGCCGAGTCGGACGGGGTGGACGAGGTGCTGATCGGATGAAAAAGGCACTCGAAGCCCACAGACCCTCACCGGCGCCGGGGCCCGCGGCGCCGGTGAGGGTCTGTGGGCTTCGAGTGCCTTTTTCATCCGATCAGCACCTCGTCCACCCCGTCCGACTCGGCCAGATGCACGGTCACTTCGGCGTCGGGGTCCGACACCCGGACGCCGACCAGGTCGGCCTGGATGGGCAGCTCGCGCCCCGGCCGCTCCACCAGCACGATCAGCTTGATGGCCTTGGGCCGGCCCAGGTCCACCAGGGCGTCCAGGGCCGCCCGGATCGACCGCCCGGTGTAGAGCACGTCGTCCACCAGGATGACGTAGCGTCCGTTGATGTCGAAATCGATGTCGGTGAGCCGCACGGTGGCCTTGGGGCCCAGTTCGGCCAGGTCATCGCGGTAGAGGGTGATGTCCAGGGCCCCGGTCTCGATGTCCTCGAGGCCGCGGCGCTCCAGGGCCGCCACCAGCCGCTCGGCGATGATCTCGCCGCGGCTGCGGACGCCGATGACGGCTACGGAAACCCCCTCCGGCAGGGCGGCCCGCAATTCGTCGGCCAGGCGTTCGAGCGTGTCGGCCACGCCGGCGGCGTCTAACAATACCTCTGGCGATGCCGATCCCATGGCACGATGAGCCTACCGGTCAACAGTTCCGCCTGCAAGCCCGACTGATTCAACCCGAGAGGTCCGGCCCGATGGTGGAATCGCAGCGCCGCCGATTCCATCACGCACCCCCCGATGCGTTTTTCGCCGTCAGGCTTTGCGTGGCGTGCCGGCGCGGATACAATCCATCCAGTTCCGTGCGAGAGAGCCCTGCTGATCGTCCTGACAGGGACACGGCGATGCGGTCGTGTACCGACGGCGCATGGCGTGGTGCCCCTGTCGGTGAGAACCTCTCATGTGCGCGTCAGCCTGCCGGACGGCATTGGTCGGATCAACCCGCCCGAACCAGTACCCGGGCGGAACGGGCACCCCTCCGACCGTTCCGTCCTCAACCCGTGCGGGACCGGCTTCCAGTCGGTCGATCTCCAGGGCATGGGGTCCGGCTCGTAACGTCATCCCGGCAGGCGACGGGGACGACGGCTTCGCCGCCGTCTCGCACTGGACGCGGACTCGCCGGGATGGCTTCACGCTGATCGAGGTGCTGGTGGTGGTGGCCATCATCGCCCTGCTGGTGGCGATCCTGCTGCCGTCGCTGTCCAGGGCCCGCAACCTGGCCCGTCTGACGAGCTGCAAGGCGAACTGCAAGCAGATCGCCACCATGACCACCCAGTATCAGGCCGAATGGCGCGGCTACGTGCCCATCATGTACAACTACTACGCCTACGGACACGGAGCCCACGACGCCCCGGCGCGGGCCTGCTGGCTGTCGGTGGCCTTGCGCGATTACCACCCCGGCACGCGGCGGCTCAAGGAGCGCTCCGGGGGCAGGTTCGACCCCAACGAAGTCTGGTACCCCGAGACCGGCCTGATCCGCGAGTATGAGCGCACCCTGCTGCCTGATTTCTTCGTCTGCCCGTTCTCGCGCGACGCGGGCCACGGCGAGGTCTTCCTGCGCGAGGACAGCCAGTTCCGCTACTGGGAGTGGCAGGGCCGCCACGAGCACTATCAGACCTGGTTGTGGCGTCCGATCCGGCGGGGCACGACGCCGGGCGGGAACTGGCCGGGCGGTGCCGGGGGCAGCCAGCGCGGCGTCGTCAAATACTCGAACATCACCTGGAACCAGATCCCCGCCAGCGGCGCCGGGGTCAACGACTGGGAGTACAAGCACGTGCGCTACCGGCAGTGGAAGACCACCGACGCCCGCTATGCCCTCTCGGCCAGTCTGGCGGACATGACCGCCGTGTTCTGCGCCCAGGGCGAGCACATGGTCTACAGCGGCGCGTCCAACAAGCTGGGGCGCGTGAACGTGAACGGACATCTGACCAGCGCCGGCGGCGGGACCAACGCCATCTTCGCGGACAGCCACGTGGAGTGGGTGCTCGGGTCGCGGATCGGCTGGCCGTGAGATCGTCCCAGCGTCGGCGAGCCTCGGCCGGCCGATGGTCAGGCTGGTGGCCGTCGGCGTAGTCGGCCTTACCCCGGAGTGCGCAATCTTCACCACCGGTGGGGCCTTTCCATCGGCTGTTCCCATCAGGTACAGGCATTTCGGTCTGGGGTTTTTTCGGTCGGGGCGATCGACGGCGTCATTTTAGTCCTGCCCTGGGTGGCTTGACCGCAGGATGGGGAATCTTCCCGCCTACAAAACCGTCCCGATCACGACATCGCGGCCGCAATGGGCATGACAATCCTCAAATCGGCAGCCGGCCGCGGCCGATGGCACCCGGTTTGCTTGAATACCGTGTAGTGAGGCCGAGTGCCGCTCTTTTGTGCCGACTTGGCATCCAGAGCGGGCGGAAACGACCGGCCGTGCGCGTGTTTCGAGGTGCTCTGTACAAGTCCGTAGTGACGAGGCTACAATCAGTTGAAAGGAGCGGGCCGTGCTTAATCACAAGGCCCGGAGAAAAGCCTATGACTCTGATGGCGGAGCCGAAAAGCGGGCATGGGGCAACGGAGAGCGGGGCCGCGGCCGTCAATCTCGCGACGGCCATCGATGCCATTCAGGCGGCCTACCGTGACATCGATGGCCAGATGATCGTCCGCCAGGTCAGCAAAAGCTTCGACACCACGTGGTATCGTGTCAACTGGTACAAGAAAGGCGACTTCGGAATGTTCGTGCACCACTCGCGCTTCCTGGCCCTCAAGCGTACCGACGGCGGCCTGGTGGTGGAGGACCAGACCATTCGCCCGCGCGTCGCCGAGTCCTCCGTGAATTAGCCGCGTCCACACCGGCCCCGGTCCGGCCCAGGACCAGGCCAGGCAATTGCTGAAAACCGGAACGAGAGGTATCCTCTCCTTCCGGTTTTTACCTTTTTTGGCCGACTCCCCTGTCGATTTGGCGGACACATGCGTTTTTTCATCGCCATCCACACTGGGAGCCGGCGGAGGCACACGGTCCGCCGGAACCCAGAACGGGTCACTCGAAACTGGAAACGGGTAACGGGCAACTCTTCCCGGAGGAACAGGGCATGAACGAGATCGAGACGCTACTGGCCTACTACCGCTTTTCGCGGGGTCAGACGCTGGGGCTGTTGCAGAAGATCGAGGAGTCGGGCGAGGCGGCGACGGTGCTGGGCTGGCGGCCGGGGCCGGGGCGTGCACACCTGGCCTGGCAGTTGATGCACATTGGCATCACCGAGGAGCTCTTCGCCACGGAACGGCTGGTGCCTGGTTCGGTAGCGGGTTTTGCCGATCTCGTGCCGCGCTTCAAGGGCGGAAGCACGCCCGACGATCGGATTCCGTCAGTCAGCGACATTCGAGAGCTACTCAACGCCTCGCGTGCCCATCTCGAGGCCACCTTGTCCCGATTCACGCCGGCCCAGCTCGACGAAGTACCCGAGCCGCTCAAGGAACGCGGGTGGACGCTTCGGACCGTGCTGAACGTCCTGGGCTGGCACGAAGCCCATCACCAGGGACAGGCTCACATCACGTTCAATCTCTACAAGGCGCGGGCCGAGAAACGGTAGGCTTTTCGCGTCCGGGTCCTCATCCCCGCCCGCGTTATCGGACTTTGATTCGCGTCTCACCGCGATGAGTCTTTGAGCCGATATCTTTTCCGATGCGCTGGTGGCGACTCTGGTTATTGGGCCGACGGCTGCGGTCGCCCGAGTGGGAGCTGCGCGCCCGGGCCGTCCGGGGGCTTGGGGAGTTGAACGACCCGCGGGCCCTGCCGCTGCTCATGCTCTCCCTGCGGGATGACCACGCGGTGGTGCGCGAGGCGGCGGTCAAGGCGGTAGTCGGGCTGGGAGCGCCGGCCGTCACGCCGCTGATTCAGGCCCTGCGTCACCACGAAGCCGGGGTCCAGGAGTCGGCCATCGCCGCCCTGACCCGGCTCGGCGCCGACGCGGTGGAGAGCCTCGTCAAGGTGCTGGCCGATGACAACCCGCGGATTCGGCGGCTGGCGGTCTGGGCCCTGGGTCAGATTCGGGACGTGCGAACGGTCCCGGCGCTGCAATCGGTCCTGCACGACTGGGATTACCAGGTCCGCAAAACGGCGGTGGAGGCCCTGTCGCGGCTGTGGCAGCCGGCCGTCGAGCCGTTGCTGACCGCGCTCAAGGATTGGAACGCCGACGTGCGGGCGGCGTCGGCCGAGGCCCTCGGCGCCATCGGCGACCCGCGCTGCATCGCGCCGCTGACCGCGGCGCTGGCCGACAAGGAGGAGAACGTCCGCCGGGCGGCCATGCAGGCCCTGGGCAAGATCGCCGACGCCGGCTCCGTCGGGCTGCTCGTGCAATCGCTGGAATCGGCCGCGGCCCAGACCCGCGAGCTGGCCGGCGAGGTGCTGCTGGCCATCGGCAAGCGCGACATCGATTCCGTCGCCCAGGCCCTTTCCGCGGACTGTGCCGAAACGCGCCTGATGGTCACGCGGATTCTGGCCCGGCTCGGCAACAAGCGGGCCGTCGAGCCGCTGATCGGTGCGTTGGGCGACCGCGACGCGGGGGTGCGGCTGGCCGCCGCCGAGGCTCTGACCGCCCTGTCCTGGAAGCCGGGGAGCTCGGCCCAGCGGGCCTTATTGGCGGTGGCGGCCCAGAAGTGGGACGCGGCCATCGCGGAAGGCAAGGCGGCCGTCGAGCCGTTGCTCATCGTGCTGGACGAAGTCAGCCGGTCCAGCCGGCGGGCCGCCGCCGTCGCCCTCGGCAAAATCGGCGACCCGCGGGCGACGCCGCCGCTGATCCGGCGGTTGAATGATTCGTTCGATGACGTGCGGATGGCCTCGGCCGAGGCACTGGGCCGGCTGCGGGACGCGCGGGCCGTCCTGCCGCTGGTCGCGCTGCTGAACGACCCGGTGGCCGACGTCCGGCGTCATGCGGTCGAGGCCCTGGCAGCCATTGGCGATCCGAGGGCCGTCGAACCCTTGCGGACCCTGATGAAGGACAGCGATCCGTCGGTCCGCCAGACGTCCGAAGAGGCTATCGCCAGGCTCGGCGCCGCGTCGCCGCCGGGTACGGTTCCCGATCTGCTGCCCCAGACGGCCCTGCCGGCCCGCCCGGCATGAGGGTGATCTTTCCCGCCCGGTTCCACCGGGGCGCGGTTTTATGTCATCCCCGCACCCAAAGCATCCGATAGCAAAGACGTATCCTTAAACGCAGGTGGCCTATGCTGGAACCCAGTCCGCGCTCCAAACCCATCACGTTGATCTGTCCGAACCTGCGCTGCCGATCGCTCTTGCAGGTTCCAGAATCGGTCCGCGGGCAGAAGGTGCGTTGCGGCAAATGCGGAAAGAACCTGATCGTACCGACCAACGCCAGCGGGAACACCGCCCCCACCCCGACCACGAAATAACTCGACGGCCGAGACGCTCTGCCTCTTTGTTCACCCCACCGGCCACGCCCGCGCCGGGCCCGGGCGGGACCCGCGTCCGTGCTCGCTTGAGACGCACCGGCGGGCTGGGTATAACCGGTTGCCGATGAGGACGCAGGATTCACCTCAGGTGACGTGGCGGGGCCGGGCTGCCGGTCGATCGCTCGCGGCCATCGGCTTCGCGGCGGTCGCTCTGTCGTCGGGCTGCGCAACCGTGGGTACGTCGCTGGGGCCGATCCTCGATCCGCTCAACGTCCTGGGGAGCAAGCCGCCCAGCCGCATCGGCATCACCCGTCTGGAGCCGTCGCCGCTGCTGCTGGTGCCCAAGGCCGTGCTCTTCGAGGAAAACCTGACCTTCGAGCTGGGTTCGCCGTTCACCTTCGACCTGATGACTCCCCGCCAGATCCGGCTGCACCTGGGCACGGGCCGGCTCAAGTTCGCGCTGCTGACGGCCGGCGAGTTCAGCCAGATCGCCGGGCGCGACGTCGCCGCCATCCTGGCCGTGCAGCTCAACGAGCATCAACAGACGTATCGGCAAGGGCTGATCGTCGTGCCGGCCGGCTCGCCGATCCGATCGCCGGCCGACCTCAAGGGCCTGCGGTTTCACTTCCTCAGCCAGGGGCACCCGCTCAACGATGCGGCCTTGGGGGCGCTGCTCGAGGCCGGCGTCAGCGCCGCCGACCTGGACAAGGGCCTGCTGGGGCTCTCGATCGACCAGTATCACATCAGCTCGATGGAATCGGCCCGCGGGGTGGTCTTGGGCGGCGAGCGCTCGGCCGGCGTGATCGACAAGGCGGACTACGACCGCTGGCCGGCGTCCGGCGGGAGCCTGGCCCTGCTCCTGCCGTCCAAGGACCAGGTCCGCGTGATCGCCGAAACGGTGCGCGTGCCGGAGGGGCCGTTCGTGGTCTCGAAACAGACCGACCCGCGCATAGCCGACCAGGTGCGCCGCTATCTGCTCAACGTGCTGCCGAAGCGCAAGCTGGTGCTGGCGTCGCTGGGCTGTTCGGGGTTCGCCCCGCCGATCGAGGAGAAGGAGTACGAGCCGTTCTTCGCCCTCTACCGGCGGCTGCACCCGGACCTCGAGGCTCCGTCCCCGGACCAGGATGAGGCCGCCACCCGCCCCGCGCCGTCCACGCGACCGGGCGCGTGAGAAGCCGAACCGGCGGCGAACCCGGTTCCCGCCCGTCACGGCCGACTCTGGATCGCTCCGCCGGCCGACCGTTTCCCGTCAATCATCGCAGCTCGGATCGACGACCCCGCCGGCGCCGGTATAGCAGCGCTGGAACACGCCGTAATCCTGGAGGTCGATGGCGTTGTCGCCGTTCACGTCCAGGCATCGGCATTCGATGGCGGCCGAGTCGGCCAGCGGGATGGCCGGCCCGGTGAAGCAGGCGTCGAAAACGGCCAGGTCGTTCTCGTCGATGACCGCGTCGTCGTTGGTGTCGAATACCGGGTCGTGCAGGGCGCACACCTGGTCGAGAAAAGCGTCGTCCAGGAACACCGCCCCGCCGGCGAAAGGTTGAGTGAGCTGCACTTCGACCAGCACGATCTGGGCGAAGGCCGTTCCCGGCGGCGCGGTCAGGGTGATGCTGAACGGCAGCCACACGTCGAGCGGCGAGGCCGCGTCGGCCACGCGCACCTCCTGGTAGTTCACTCCCAGCACCGGAGCGCCGCCGGCGAACTGGCCGACGGCGTCGTAGAACTCGAGCTTGAGCACGCAGAAGTTGCCGCCCTGCATGGCATCGGCGCTGGAGTTCATCGACCAGACCTGGGCGAGCCAGGTCTGACCGGCGGAAGCGGGGACGCGCTGAACCACGCCCGTTCCGCCGCCGAAAAAGTCGAATGGGCCGAACATTTTCAGGCACTGAAGGCCGCTGTTGGCCGGCGTGAGCCGGGTGACGAAACGGGTGAAGGGCGCGCCGAACTCGGTCCAGCCGATGATGCCGGTGGCGTCTCCTCCGGAGGCATCCGGCAGCTCGAAGCCGGGATTGACCAGCAGATTGGCGGCCCGGGCACCCGGCGAGGCCAGGATCGCCATCCACGTCAGCGCAAAACCCGCCGTCCCGAAGGGCAGACGCAACATGATGCAACTCCGTGAAGGTGGGTCCTGATGCTAAGAATGCAGTTTCAAACCCGCAGGGGACCGGCTTCCAGCCGGTCGGTTTTCAGAGATCGAGGAGGCACGCTCAAAACCCGGGCCTGCGACGTTTCGCCAACAGCAGCCCGGCGGCGGCCATGAGGGCCAGCGTGGCCGGCTCGGGCACGAACGAGGCATCGTCGAGATACACCGCCCCGCCCGCGAAGGCCGGTTGAAGAAACAGCAGGTAGGCTCCCACCTTGACCGTCCCGGCCGGAGCGACGCCCACCACCGCGGGGTTGTCGATCCATTGATCCTGGGGATAGGTCCCGTCGGCGATGCGCTGCTCGGCGAAACCGATCTCGACGTTCCCGGCGTCGAAAAAGGCGATCTTCATCACCACCCAGTTGTCGTTGGGCGGCCCGACGCCGGTGAGGGCGTCGCTGGACAGGATGTAGGAGTAGCAGTCGAGGGTGAACGACTGGCCGGGCGCGGCCGGGAACTGCTGATACAACCCGGTGACGTTGAATCCGCCGCTGAAGTTGCCGAACATCTTGCCGGTGCCCAGCGGAGAGCGGGCGAAGGCCGGCTTCTCGGAATAAGCGTTGCCGAAAGCGCCCCAGCCGGCCAGCGAACCGCCGCCGTCGTCGAAGCCGGGATTGGCCAGCAACTGGGCCCCGACGGCCGGGGCCGGGATCAGGCCGGCCAGAGCCAGCCCCGCGCAGAACAGAGCCGCGGCCTTCTCCGCTGCGCACAACCTGGGTTGAAATCGCTTGAACATCGCTTCGGTCCTCCTTTTCACTCGGCCGCCGATCGCATCAGACGGCCCGCACCAGACCAGGCACGATAACGGACATGTAGGTATTCACGTTACTTCCGTTTCCCGACGCCGTCAAGTCCGCCGGCGGGAAGGGCGCCGATCCGCCGATCCGGGGGCGTAACACAATCGGCGTGCCGCCCATGCTGTCGCACACCCGCGCAGGTCCGTTTTCGCGGAGCGGCAGGAAACGGCCCGGATTCCGGTGTTGCCGTGGCCGGGCCGCCGTTACGATCCGTCACCTTCCCTCCGCAGGGCTCCACTCGGATCGGGTCGGCTGGTACCATAGCCGCGGGCGGCGGCGGAACGCGACCGCGGGAGGTGTGCACCCGCGAGGCGGCCCGTCCCGGTTCCACCAGCGAGAAGCCGTCATGCCAGCACCCTACCGCGTGGGCATCATCGGGCGAACCGGCAAGGGGGACTACGGCCACGGGCTGGACGTCGTCTGGAACGGCGTCGAGAACGCGAAGGTCGTGGCCGTGGCCGACGCCGACGAGAAGGGCCGGGCCGACGCGGCCCGCCGCGTCAACGCGCCGAAGGCCTATGCCGACTACCGCGAGATGCTGGAGAAAGAGCGCCCGCAGATCGTCAGCATCGCCCCGCGCTGGTTGGACTGTCACCGCGACATGGTGCTGGCCTGCGCCGAGTTCGGCTGCCACATGCTGATCGAAAAACCCCTGACCCGGACGCTGGCCGAGGCCGACGAGATGATCGCGGCCTGCGAGGCCAAACACCTCAAGATGGCCATCGCCCACCAGGCCCGCCACAGCCCGCGCATGCCCCACCTGCTTGAGCTGCTGGCCTCGGAAAAGCTCGGGCGGCTGCTCGAGCTGCGCGGCCGCGGCAAGGAAGACCACCGCGGAGGGGGCGAAGACCTGATGGTCCTGGGCACGCACATCATGGACCTGATGCGCCTGCTGGCCGGCGACCCCTCGTGGTGCTCGGCGCGGGTGTTCGAGAAGGGAAAGCCCGTGAGCCGGGCCGAGGTCCGCGAGGGCAACGAGGGCATCGGCCCGCTGGCCGGCGACGAGATCATCGCCACCTACGGATTCAAGAATCCCACCGCCGGCTTCTTCGGCACGCAGCGGAGCCGGTTCGGCGCCGGTGCCCGCTGGGGACTGAGCCTCTACGCCGAAAAAGGCATGGTCACCATCGGCGGAGCGAAAGCCCCCGGCTTCCCGTCGATCTTCTTCACCGACGACCCCTCCTGGGCCCCTGGTGCGAGCAAGGCCCAATGGATCGAAATTACCAGTGCCGGACCGGGCCTCCCGGAAACCGCCAAAGAAGTCCACGCCCAGAATCCGGCCAACATCCTCATGGCCAAGGACCTGATCCGGGCCATCGATACCGACACCCAGCCCAGGGGGAGCATGTACGACGGGAGGGCCGCCCTCGAGATGATCCTGGCGGTCTATGAATCCCACCGTCTCAACGCCCCGGTCCCCCTCCCGCTCAAGAACCGCGAACATCCCTTGACGTTGCTCTGAACCGGCATTGCGACTACGCTGCTTGGCCTTGCAGCCGGAAAGGAGTCTTGCGATGTCCGTGTCGAATGGCCGGCGGGTGAAGCCGCCGGCAGGGGTATTGGCGTTGCCGCTGGCCGCGGTCCTGTCCACGGGGCTTCGATTGGCGGCCGCCGAACCTTCCGCTACCCTCCAACCCGACCGCGCCGACCAGCTTCGCCGGGAAATCCACCAGATGATCAGCGCGGCCCGCGACCGCGTCTTCCCGTCGCTGGTCAACATCCACGTGGTCACGGTCCAGTACTACGGCGGGCAGGAGCACAAAGGCCGCAGCGTCGGCAGCGGAACGGTCATCACCGACCAGGGCCACGTCCTCACCAACCAGCACGTCACCAATGAAGGCCGCAAGTTCACCTGCACACTGGCCAACAAGGAGGAAGTGAGCGCCCGGCTGATCGGCGAGGACCCGCTCACCGACCTGGCCGTCTTGCAACTCGATCTGTCCGCGATCAAGGACCCGGCTGGTCGCCCGCCCGCGGCCCGCTTCGGCGATTCCGACGAACTGACCATCGGCGATTACGTGCTGGCCATGGGCTCGCCGCGGGCCCTGTCGCGCTCGGTCACGCTGGGCATCGTCTCCAACCCCGAGCGGGTCTTCGCCGGGGGCGCGTTGGGCGGCGACGGCGAGGACATGGAACTCGAGGAGGGCCAGCGCACCGGCCTGTTCACCCGCTGGCTCCAGCACGACGCCCTCATTCAGCCCGGCAACAGCGGCGGACCGCTGGTCAATCTCAAGGGCGAGATCGTGGGCATCAACGAGCTGGGCGGCGCGTCGCTGGGCTTCGCCATTCCCAGCAACCTGGCCAGGACGGTGGCCGAGGCCCTCATCCGGCACGGCGAGGTGAGCCGGAGCTGGATCGGGGTGGCCTTCAAGCCGATCGACAAGACCGGCCTGTCGCAGGGCGTGCTGGTCAACTCGGTGGTGAAAGACGGGCCGGCCGGCCAGGCCGGCATCCGCGCCGGCGACGTGATCGTGGAGCTCGAAGGCCGGCCGGTCACGGTCCGCTTTCCCGAAGAGGTCCCCCCGCTGTTGAAGCGCGTGGCCGACCTGCCCATCGGCTCGGGCCTGCGCGTGGCCTACCTGCGCGACGGGCGACGGTCCGAGACGGTCATCACCACCCGCAAGTTCGAGCGCGACCGCGGACGGGAGAAGGCCTTTCGCACCTGGGGCCTGACCGCCCGCGAGATCACGCCCAAGCTGGCCCAGGACTGGCGGCTGGACGATACCCGGGGCGTGCTGGTCAGCAGCGTCCGGCAGGGCGGGCCGGGCCAGTCCGCCGAGCCGGCCCTGAATTACGGCGACGTCATCCGGGCGGTGGAAGGCCGGCCGGTGCCCGACCTGAAGACTTTCGTCGAAATCTACGACCAGATCGCCGACCGCAAGCCCCCGCCCGAACAGGTGCTCATCGAGTTCGACCGCCGGGGCAAAAACCACGTCACCCTGCTCAAGCCGCGGGCCGACAAGGACGATGAGCGCCCGCGCGAGGTGGCCAAGGCCTGGATCGGCATCGCCACCCAGCCGGTGCTGCGGGAACTCGCCGAGCGGCTGGGCGTCGGGGGCGTGCGCGGCTTCCGCGTCACCCGGGTCTATCCCGGCACGCGGGCGGCCGAGAGCGGGCTGCGCACCGGGGACATCATCACCGCCCTGGACGGCAAGCGGTTGTCGCCGGCCGGCATGCAGGACTCGGGACTGCTGGCCCGGGCCATCCGCCAGCTCGACATCGGCGGCCAGACCACGCTGAGCGTCCTCCGCGGGCAGGAAAAACTCGAGATCACCGTTCCGCTGGAGCGCACCCGGCTCACCCCCGAGGACGCCCGCCGCGAAATCAACCGCGACTTCGAGCTGACCGTCCGCGAAGTGACCTTCTTCGACCGCGACGAGAACCGCTGGGACGACGACGTGAAGGGCGTGCTGGTCGAGCAGGTCGAGTCGGCCGGCTGGGCGGACCTGGGCGGCATCCAGTACGGCGACCTGATCCAGCGCATCGATGCGAACGAGATCGCCGACCTGGCCGGCTTCCGCAAGGCCATGCAGAAGATCGCCGCCGACCAGCCCAAGCGCGTGGTGATGGTCGTCCTGCGGGGCGCCCGCACCCACTTCCAGTACCTCGAACCGGAGTGGAAACCGGAGACCGATGACGCAGGCAGCGCCACCCAACCAGCCAAGGAGTAACCGATGTCGAAACAGCCAATCGCCACGGGCCCTCGCCGCCCGGCCGGACTGATCCGCGCCGCTCTGTCGGCGATTCTCTTTTTGTCGGCGTCTCCGGCCCTGGCCGCCGACGCGCCGGGCTACGACGCGGAGAAGTTCATGGCCGAAAAGGCCCCGGCCCTGGTGACCATCAGGTTCCATCTCCGCTCCGGGGCCGGCGAAGACGACGAGGCCAGTGAGAGCGAAATCACCGGCGTGGTCATCGACCCCAAGGGGCTGGTGCTCTGCTCGAACATCCAGCTCACCGGCCTGGCCATGGCCATGTCCATGATGGGTCGTGGGGCCGCTCCGGTGCCGACCAACATCCGGGTCCTGGCCGGCGACGATACCCAGGGCGTCAAGGCGAAGCTGCTGGCCCGTGACAAGGAGCTGGACCTGGCCTGGATCCAGCTCAACGATCCTCCGGCCAAGCCGCTGGCTTTCGTGGACCTGGCCCGGTCGGCCAGGCCGCGCATCGGCCAGAAGGTCGTCTCCGTCCGGCGGATGGGCAAATACTTCGACCGGGTGCCGGCCATCCGCGAGGCCCAGATCGGGGCCATCACCAGAAAGCCGCGCGACTTCTACGTGCTGGGCGGGTCGATCAACGCCGACTTCGGCCTGCCGGTCTTCACCACCGCCGGCGACGTGCTGGGCATCACCATCCTGCCCATCTCCGAGGAAAACGAGGATGAACTCAGCGGCAACCCCTTGACCATGCTGGGCGGCATCTCCGGGATCCTGGACCTGTTCGGCGGGGTGATCCTCCCGGCCGAAGAGGTCGTCAAGGCCACCAAGCGCGCCCGGGAACACCCCGACACCCGCCCCGCCAGCGAGGAAGCCGACGAACCGACGAAGCAGGGAACCCCCGAGCGCAAGGACGCGGATAAGGACGCCGGGAAATAAACGCCCGGACCGGAGGTCAGGGGGACACGACCAGGCGACCAGGCGACGACCCGGTGAGATTGCTTTTCTCCCTGTGGCTGCGTCACCCTATCACCGTGTGTCTCCTTGTCGTCGCGGTTCCGGGCCGTCATGCTCCGCTGTAGACGCCGCGCCGCTCGCGTTCACCGCGCCACCAGGTATCCCTCGAGGACGCGGATCAACGACCCGCGCGGCTCCCAGACGCGGATGAGCACCTTGTCGCCGGCGGCGACGTTTTCGAGCAGTTTGCCGACGTCGTCGACGTCGGTGGGGAAGAACTTGCCGATCTGCACGATGACCAGGCCCCGCACCAGGCCGGCGCGGTCCGCGGGGCTCTCCGGCTCGACGGCGGTGATGGCCAGCCCGGCGTTCAGGCGCAGCTCGCGGGCCTCCTGAGAGGTCAGCGGACGGACGGACAGGCCGAACTTCTCGCGGAGCAGTCTGGCCCCGTCCGGGTTGGGGATCGTCGCCGGCGTGACGACGGCGGTCACGTGCCGGCCCCCGCGCCGCAGCTCGAACGTCAAGCGGTCCTTCGGCCGGATGCGCCAGAGATAGATGTAGTAATCCACGTCCTGGCGCATGGGCACGTTGTTGACGCTGACCAGTTCGTCGCCGGCCCGCACGCCCGCCGCCGCCGCCGGCCCGTAGCTTTCCGCCACGTAGAGCCGGTCCGCCCAGCGCAGGCGCAGTCCGACCTGGAGCCGGCGGGTCCGCTCGATGGAGAGCATCTCCGGCAGCAGCGTCCGCAGGGTGTCCACCGGGATGGCGAAACCGATGTTCTGGGCGTCGCCGCGGATGGCCGTGTTGATCCCGATCAGTTCGCCCAGCACGTTGAGCAGCGGACCGCCGGAATTGCCGCGATTGATGCTGGCGTCGGTCTGGATCAGCCCGGTGTAGCTGACTTCGCGGGTCACTTCCAGCGTGCGGTTGGTGGCGCTGATGATGCCGGCCGTCACGGTGTGCTCATACCCCAGCGGGTTGCCGATGGCGATGACCGTCTCGCCGATCATGAGGTCGTCGCTGCGCCCCAGGGTGACGGCCGGAAAGACGCGCTGGGCCCGGATCTTCAGCACGGCCAGGTCGTGGCGCTCATCGACGGCCACGCGGTCGGCGTCGTACTCGGTCTTGTCCGCGAACGTGACCTTCACCCCCGAATGCGAGACCACGTGGGCGTTGGTCACCACGTAGCCGTCCGGGTGGATGACGAAGCCGCTGCCCAGCGAGGTGGTGGTGAACTGTTGGGTGCGCCCGCCGAGGTCGCCGAAGAAGAAATCGTCGAACGGGCTGAAAGGGATGACCCGCTCGACGGTCTGGGTGGCCTGGATGTTGACGACGGCGTCGCGCGTCCGCTCGAAGACCTCGACCACGGGGGTCCGTCGGATGGCGCGCCCGAGGGCGCCGACCGCCGGCGCCTGCGAGGCCGACTGCCCCGCCGCCGGCAGCACCCATCCGATGGACAACAGGATCACTCCCGCGCATCGCCGATCCGGGCCGGCCCGCGTGAAGGCCTGCCGGTACGGAGCCCGGCGGCCACGGGAACGGTCCCACGCGATCCTGCGAACGATACCCCGTCCGATCATCGGTAGTCCCCCGTCGGTCACGAATCCGGGCGGCTCCGCCCGTCACCGTGAACGAGCACGCGCCCGGCGGTCTGGCGCAGCAGCGGCGTGTACGCGCGGTCGAGCGCGTCCAGGGCCCCGCGGAAGACCGGGTTGCCCGCCGGCTGATACGCACGCCGGGACGTGCCCAGGGCGACGAACCACCGCACCAGCGCGTCCCAGTCGTTCAGGTCGATGTATTCGGGCCCCAGCCGCCGACGCCGCCGATTCACATTATGATAGTTCCCCAGGGCGATGCACAGCCCGGTGGCCTCATACCCGTATTCGCAGAAGGCCGCCGATTCGCACGTGCCCGCGTCCATCAGCTTGCGCTGAAAGGCGAACCGCCTGTCGGCCCGGGCCAGGTCCTCGGCCACGGCCCGGCAGTAGGCGGTCAGGCCCGGCGTGAAGGTCGCGTCCTTGTCGCCGACGCGCAGGATCGGGCCGTCGCCCATGCGGACGCCGGGAATCTCGGAGCTGGTTTCGACGGCCACCACGCGGGCCTTTCTCGGCAGCAGGCCGTTGCGGGCCCCGGCGATGGCCCCGGCGAAGCCCACCTCTTCGGCCCGCGTGAAGGTGGCGTACAGGTCCACCGGGCCGCGCCCGCCGGCCAGTTCGTCGATCGCCGCCATGACCGCGGCCACGCCGGCCACGTCGTCGCATCCGCGGGCGTATATCCGCGAGCCGCGGATCACCGGGTCGGGGAAATCCCACATCCCGATCGAACCCGGCTCGACGTTCGCCCGCACCTCCGCGACGACCGAGCCCACCCTGACGCGGCCGCGCGGATCGCGCGCCGTCCTGATGCTCTCGATCCTGCCGCGCACCCAACGGCCCCGCGAGTAAAACCTGACGCCCGCGCCGACGAAGTATTCGGCCGGCACGCCCCCGCGCCACAGGGCCCGCAGTCGGTCCGGCCCGATCATGGCCTGGGCCTCGAAACCCGGATGATCCATGTGGGCCGAGAAGACCAGCGGGCGGGCGGCCGCGACCCTCCCGCGACGCAGCCGCAGCCGCAGGTTGCCGAACTCGTCAGCGCCCAGCTCGAGACCCGCCCGTCCCGCCGCCCAACGGCGGATGTAACCGGCCACGTACTGCTCGTTGAACGGCGACGTGGGCAGCGACAACAGCTCCACCAACAGGGTTCGCGGTTTTTTATTCATGCCGGTCTACTCGAGTATGACAGCGCTATCTCGTAGCGGCCTGCCGCGAGTGCAGGCCGTGGAAAGCCGGAAACCACCCCACGACCGGCCCAGAGGCCGGTCGCTACGGATGCAAACCAGCGCTGTCACACTAGGCGAACCGCGGGGGGAGTCAAGCATCCACGAACGTGACCGGCAGGGCCAGGGCCCCGGCCAGCCGCTTGAGATACAGCCGGCGCGGGATTTCGACGGCCCCGAAGCGCTTCAGGTGGGCGGTGGTGTACTGCACGTCGAAGAGGACGTAGCCGCGGGCTTTCAGCCGCTCGACCAGGGCCACCAGGGCGACCTTGGAGGCGTCGGTCCGGCGATGAAACATGGATTCGCCGAAAAACGCCCCGCCCAGGGCCACCCCGTAGACCCCGCCGGCCAGTTCGCCGTCCTGCCACGTCTCCACGCTGTGGGCCAGCCCCAGCCGGTGCAGCTCGCCATAGGCTTCGAGAATCTCTTCGGAGATCCACGTCCCCTCCGCGCGGTCCGCGCAGCCCAGCATGACTTCGCGAAAGGCCGTGTTGACCCGCACCTCGAACACGCCGCGCCGGCAGACCCGCCCGAGACTGCGCGCGACGTGGAAGCTTTCCAGCGGAATGATCGTGCGCGGGTCGGGCGAAAACCAGCAGATCCGCCCCTCGACGTCCATCGGGAAGACGCCCTGGCTGTAGGCGGCCACCAGCACGTCCGGCGTCAGCGGAAGGTCCTGCATGATCGAGTCAGTATACCCCGGCCTCGCATGACAGCCCCTATCCGCCGCAGTAGGATGGCACCGTGGGGCCGCCCCGGTCGCCGGCAGCACCGAATGCCGGCATCCTGGAACCTGACGAACGCCGGTCCCCCAGGAGGTTCTCGATGCGGTCGAAACGCGCGATGCTGATGGGCTGGTCGTGGATCCTGGGCTTCGCCTCATTCCCTGGCGGGGTCGGTGCCGCCGATGCGTGGGTGACGTATGCCGGCTCCGAAGGTCCCGGCAAGGGCAAGCGGGTCGTGCTGATCTCCGGCGACGAGGAATACCGCTCCGAAGAGGCCCTGCCGCAGCTCGCCCGCATCCTGGCGAAACACCACGGCTTCGCCTGCACGGTGCTCTTCGCCATCGATCCCAGGGACGGCACGATCAACCCGGAAGTGGCCTCGAACATCCCCGGCCTGGAGGCCTTGCGTTCGGCCGACCTGATGATCATCGCCACGCGGTTCCGCGACCTGCCCGACGAGCAGATGAAGCACGTGGCCGAGTACATCGAATCCGGCCGCCCCATCATCGGTCTGCGCACCGCCACCCACGCCTTCAGAATCGCCAGGGATAAGACCTATGCCCGCTACAGTTGGGACAGCAAGGTCGAGGGCTGGGAGGGCGGTTTCGGCCGGAGAGTCCTGGGCGAGACCTGGGTCAGCCATCACGGACAGCACGGCAAGCAGAGCACGCGCGGCGTCGTCGCCGCCGGGGAAGAGAAGAACCCCATCGTCCGCGGGTGCGCCGACATCTGGGGCCCGACCGACGTCTACACCGTGCGCCGCCCGTTGCCCGGCGACAGCAGGGTCGTCGTCTACGGCCAGGTGCTGGAGGGCATGAAGCCCACGGACAAGCCCGTGGCCGGCAAGCTGAATGACCCCATGATGCCGGTTGCCTGGACTCGAACCTATGAGACCGCCTCGGGCCAGCGGGCCCGCGTCTTCACCACCACGATGGGCGCCGCCACCGATTTGGAGAGCGAGGGCTTCCGCCGGCTGCTGGTCAACGCCGCCTACTGGTGCCTGAAGATGGAGGAACAGATACCGACCGCTGCCGAGGTGGCGCTGGTCGGCGAATACCGTCCCTCGCCGTTCGGTTTCAAAGGCCACAAAAAAGGGATGAAGCCCGCGGATTATGCGAGTCGGCCTTGAACGCCGAGGGCCGTATCGTGCTCTTGACTACCGGGGGCTCAGGACCCCGCGATCCAAAAAAGAAAGCACCAAGTGCCGTGAGGCATCCTGGTGCTTTCCGGAGGGGAAAGAAGCCAAATCGTATAACCGACGGTCCAAACCTCCGGATAATCTACTCTTTTCTTTCGACAAATTATAGGCCCCTGAACCAAGAAAAATCCATTTTTTTGGATTTCGGGAACCCACCCCCCTTCCATAGCCTATGGCCGCAACAGAAGTTAGCGAGATTCACGGATTCGCCTGCGGGTGCTTTTCCCCAAGGCTCCATAAATGGGCGAAGGCGTGGAAAACCCGGTTGAATTGTCGTCCGATATCGGCTATATCTACCGTTCGCCGGAGCGCCGCCTCGAACATCGCTCCTTGGCCGGAGGGTTAAGAAGCCCCGGGGAAACGAAAGAGGCGGCAGGTGTTTGAAGCGGCCTCCGGCCATTTTCACGCATCCCCCGGCTACGGCTCGCCCTCTTCGGGCGTCGCAGCCATCCTTCGGATCAAGCGGTCATTTATCGATGTCGGATGGCGTCGGTGGCGACCGGGGCATGCCGTTCGATCTACCGTGCCCAGGTGGTGGTGAGGAGGAACGAAACGGCCAGGACCAGGGCGCTGAGGACGGCGCCCGCCAGGGCCTGCCGGCGGCGATGGGCCCGTCGCCACTGCCGCCAGGCCCGGGCCGCCCGCAATAGGGTCGTCGGATCGTCAGGGGAACCGGGGAACTCGACGCTCACGTCCGCGGGCCACTGTTCGAGCGTTATCTCTTCATTCCACACGCCGCGCAGCAGGTCGGCCGGATCCGTGAACAGCACGCGGCGGACGCGCCCGCCGATCACCGCCCGGTCCAGGGCCTGCAAGTCGGCCGGCGCGAAGCGCAGAAGGGTATCCGCCGGCCGGGCATCGAGGAGGGCCTGGACTGCGGGGGATCGCACATCGTCACGGCCCGCCACAAGGGCGACGCAAGGCCCTCCGGTCGGCTGGGTCATCGGTCGGCTCCGTAGAGATACCACATGTTGAGGGTCAGGACGCTCAGGCCGATCACTCCGGCGAGACCCGCGTAGGGATAGATGCTGGCCCCCACCAGCCAGGGCGGGCCGACCGAGCGGATCAGCGGGCGAAGGCCCAGGGTGAGCAGGATTCCGCCGGCGTGCAGGCCCAGCGAAAGCCAGCCGTTGCCCGTGACCGCGAACGCGACGCAGAGCATCATGCCCAACGCCAGGTGCCCGGGGAAGGTCCAGTAGCGTTTGACCCGCCGGATGTAGTGCGCGCCGGCGAAGACCAGCGTGCCGACCGCGACGGCCGGCGCGGCCGGGAGCGATTCCCTCAGGTTCTGGAGAAGCATAGCCCGGAACAGCAGCTCCTCGACGCCGGCGCCGATGAGGGCCGAGAACGGCACGGCGGCCAGCCGCAGGGCCAGCCGGCGCGGGTCGCGCAGCGGACGAAGATAGACGTTGTCGCTGGCCAGCCAGACGGCGTAGAGCAGGCCCAGGTAGATCAGCACGGCCGTGAAGCCCTGGACCGCCCGAACGGCCCGCCCGTCAAGCGGGAACACGCCGATGTAGTATTCGACCGGCGACCAGCCGCGAAGCAAGGGATACGCGACCAGGACCGCGGCGAACGCGGCGTTGGCGGCCACGCGGTTGACGCGCTGAAGCCGGCGGGGCAGATCGGCATGGTCGATGCGCAGCCGCACCGGACGGCAGGCCTTCCGCAGGCAGACGGCCTGGACCGACCACATCACGACCAAGACGACCCCGAGTAGGGCGAGTGCCGGCATGTGTTCAGCGGCGCCGCGCGCGACGCCGGATAAAGACGCACGAATCCGCGTCCCGTCGCACGCGACGGGGCTAAACCAGGAGGCGAGTATAGCGGGGATCGCCGCGGAAGACGCGGGTCCAGCGTTTGTCGCCCCAGAGGAACCACAGCTCGGGATGCGGCTTGAGGAAGTCGTTGACCATCAGGTCGGCGAACCACTGCATGAGCCGGCGGGTGGCCTCCTGTCGGCGACCCTTGCCGCGGCCGGGGGTCTGCGCGTCGGCCGGCCCGTGGAAGGCCAGGCAGATGGCGTCCTCTCCGGCCGGTCGGGCCAGGACGGCCATCAGCGGAGCCTCGACCACCAGGGCCAGCGCCGCCGCTCCGCCCGGCAGATACACCTCACGATCGAAAAACCGCACCGGCACGCCCTCGTCGCGGTGCTGGACCAGGTCGGGCGTGATGACCAGCACTCGGCCCTGAGTCAGTGCGTCGGCCATGACCTCGGCCCGTCGGGCCGGGTTCGCCGCGCTGGCCGGCTCGGCGATGTAGGACAACCCGACCGTCCGGCACCAGCGCCGCTTGGCCTCCTGTTTCGAGGCCGCCTTGGAGTGGCGCAGGTAGACTGAGATCGGCAGTTCCTGATTCAAGCGGGCCAGGGCCAGCATGAAGTCCACCGGGTGGGCGCCCATCAGCACGACGCCTTTCCCCTTTCCGGCCGCCTCGCGGAGGACGCGGAACGATTCGTCAAGCTGAACGCGCTTCTCGACGACGCCGGCCAGCCGCGGGTCCAGGCCCCCGTCGTCGGCCGCCGCCCGCCGCGCGTGGCGGAAGACGTGCAGGATGCCGCCGAAGTGCCGGGCCACGCGCGCGAAATAGGCCCGATGGACCGCGGGCGAATAAAGCCCCACCGCCCGCATGTTGTCGGCGACGATCCGGCTCAAAAGCGGGGCGTGAACCGCCGCCCGGCCAACGACCGACTCCACGAAATCGACCGCGCCCGCGGACAGCCGCGGAGCCGCCCGAATCCCGGCGGCGGTGATACGGCTGGTGAGCCAATGCCGGATTGCACGCTTCGCGTCCATCGGTCAGGCCAGCGGCTTCTGGATCAGACCCACTGCAAGGCCACCGTCAGCGCCTCGCCGGCCCGCGGCCTGGCCGGCGAGTTCAGTGCGACGACCGCGTCGCCGGCCTCGGCCGAGATCTTCGCGGTCAGGGCAGTGTCGTTCACGCGGACCTGGCCGGTGACGTTCCGGGCCTGCTCGGGCAGGGCGAAGCGCAGCTCGATCAGCTCGGCGTGCCCGCCCAGAAAGCGGAGGACGGCCTCGAGCCGGCCGGCTTCGCGTTTCTGCTCGAACCGCCCCCAGCCTTCGGCGGTGGTGAACAGGGACCGATGATTCTCGGGCGTCAGTCTCGGCCGGAAGGCGAGCCGCCGGCGCGGCCCGTCGTAGGCGTAGCCTTGGGCGGCCAGCAGCAGCGACCAGCTCGACAGGGCCCGGGCGTAATAGTCGCCGCACTCGATCTCGTTCCAGGGGCTCTTCTTGGTGCCGTCGTAGCGTTCGCGGGCGGCGCAGACGATGGCCAGGGCCTCGGCCACCTGGCCCTCGTAGAGCTTGTGGCCGGCCACCTGGTACTCGACACCGGTCCAGATCTCGTCGCGGTAGAGGATCGGGTCGCGCGGGCGGCCGCCCTTGGGCCACGAACAGATCAGCAGCCCCTTGTCCTTGCCGTCGGCGAATTGCAGGAAGCGCTGCGTGCCCCTGAAGCCTTCCTGGGTCCAGAGGAAATTGTGCTTGAAGACGGCGGTCAGGGCGCTGCGCACCTGCTCGGCGGGCAGGATATCCCCCAGGTCGAGGATGCGGGCCCACCATTGGCCGACGACCTGGTCGGCCAAGCAGCCCTGGCCGTAGCCCAGGTTGATGTTGTCGGCCTTCTGGATGTAGTACTCGCCGTCGAAGAGCGTTTCGGCGATCTTCCGGCTGCCCTTTTCAAACAGGCCGCGGTAGCGCCCGGCGGCCTCGTCGTCCCGGCTGAGCCTGGCCATCTCCTCGGCGGCACGCAGGGCGGCCAGGTACAGCGAACTGATGAACGTGTTCTGCCCGTAGATCACCCGGTCGTAGGTGTTGAACTGCGGGCGGTCCATGATGCCGTCGCCGTCCGAATCCCATTCGCTGATGGCGAAGTCCATCGCTTTTTTGATCTTCGGCCAGTGATCGTCGAGGAAGCGCCGGTCGGCGGACTGGAGATGCTCGCGGTAGGCCTTGAGCACCGCCCCGCACTGCCCGTCGGCCACCGGGAACTGGCCCTTGTTGGGGTTGTCGCGCGGGACCTCCACGCGATGCCGGCAGCCGCCGTTGGGCATCTGGTGGAAATCCAGCTCGGTCACGCGCATGTTCCGCTCCAGCGCCGGCCAGAGCTTGGCCAGGGTCTGCTCGTAGTTCCAGACGTGGTTGCAGTTCATGGGGCAGCAGCCGCCCCCGCCGTAGTTGCAGCCCTCGAAGCCGTAGAAGGTGTCGTTGCGGGTCCAGAAGCAGGTCGGCCCGCGGAGGATGGAGACGTTGGCGGCCACCGCGTCGATGAAGTACTGCGGCAGCGTGGTATCGAACATCGCGTCGCGATAGGCCCAGGTCGCCGAGCGCAGCCGTTCGAAGTCCACCAGCACCTGCCGGGCGACCTGGACCGCGTCCTGGTACCAGTTGGCGTACATGTTGCCGATTTCGGTGGCGGTGTTGCCGGTCTGGCGCCAAGCGTTCTGGGGGTAATAGTGATTGGGGAAGTGCCAGGCCAGGACGAAGTCGGCGGCGGCGGCGCCGGATGGCGGGGCGGCGGCCTCGACGCACAGGGCGGCGTTGACGGTCCGGCCGGCGCTGGTGGGCTCGGCGTCGGCCGGCAGCGGCTCGCCGGCGGGGATCAGCCGTCCGGCCGTGCGGAACCGGGCGTGCAGGTCCTCAGGATCGGTCCAGGCCGGCAGCAGCGACGCCCCGCCCGCCGCCGTCGCCAGGCACAGGGTTCCCTGCGAAGGGGCCTTCTCGGGCACGCCCACCGCCGGCGTGTATTCGACACCGGCCAGCCCCGCGATCAGGGCCAGGGCCTTGTCGCGCTGCTGGCGGCGGTTGGTGTCGCCCGGGCGGGTCACGCCCAGGTCCACCGGCACCAGCATGATCCTGCCCTTGCCCGCGCCCACCGCGGTCATGGGGGCGGCGGTTTTTACCTCCTTCAAGAGGGAATTCCAGGCATCGGCCTCTTCGGCGGTGATCCGGTCGATGGGCAGGCTCGAAAACCGGATGTCGTCGGCCAGGACGTGGCCCCAGGGCCCGGTGCGCGAATCGACGATCTCGATCTCGCCCTCCTTGTCGACGAAATCGGCGACGTTCCACTCCACCCGCTCGAGGTGCTCGGTGTTCCTGCCGGTGGCGGTGCGGACGACCTTGCCGTCCACCTTGAGGTTCACGCAGCATTCGCCGGGCCACTGCCCGCCGCCGGCCAGAAAGCTGATGTATTCCTCGCGGATCCGGAACGGCGGCGAGGTCAGCGTGCCGCGCACGTCGTCATTGGGGTTGTAAGTGTTGATCAGCCCGGCGCCCAGGAAGCCGGTGACCTCCTGCTGGTTGGCGTGGGTGCCGGTCGAGGGTCCGCCGCGGAAGGCCCGCCCGCGCGGCGTCCACTTGCCGAAGCTACCATCGTCGAAGGAGGCGAAGACGGTCTCTCGGCGCTTCGAGCCGGGGGCGGCGCTGGCCCGCAACGGTTCGGCCAGCGGATTGTTGAGGCCGGAGATCAGCAGGAAGTCGCCGCGCTCGCGCACGCCCTGGGCGATCTGGGTGAGCAGGGCCCCGCCGATGAGCCGCAGGTCTCCGCGGCTGAGCCAATAGACGCGCTTGAGCGTGGGGTTGACGGAGGGACTGCCCACCCCCACCAGCGAGAGCCCGTTGACCGGGGCGTCGGCCAGCAGGGGCATGTCCCCGTGGTCCACCAGCAGTTCGATGGGCGGCGAGACCGAGGCCGGACTGCCCGGCACGCTGCTCATGGCCACGGCGGTCAGGCCAGGCTCGCGGAGCGGCTTGTTGACGTTGCCGCCGTAGGTCGGGTGGTTCACGCCTTCGGACGCCCCGGCGCCGGCGTGGCCGACCGCGTTCTGACAGGTCGCCAGCACCGACACGCGCAGAAGGGCGTCGGTCTTGTTCCGCACCCGCACGGTGAAAATGGCGCAGGGAATTCCCGAGCTTTTCTCATCCAGCGGTACCAGCGGGTTGAAGGCCTCCAGCTCGACGTCCGCGGGAATCTGCGGGTCGCTGAAGCGCATGACGCCGATGGGGTACTGGCCGGTGAACGTAACGGTCGGGAAGCCGGGGAAGGGACCGACGGCCTCGCTGCGCAGCGCCCGGATGACCGGCGGCTGGCCCTCGCGCTCGATGCGCACGGCGAAGAACGTGTCATCCACCAGCGAGTTCTTCTGGATGTTGTTGAAAATCTGCCAGTTGACCAGCCTGCCGGAGCCCGACAGCCAGAGGGTGCCCGTGCCGATGCCTCCCAGCGGGAAGATGATCTGCTTGAGGTTCTCGCCACTGTAGGTGATGGCGGGGCCGGCCTGGGTGAGGCGGTCCCACCATTCCTTGGGAGCCGGGACTTTGGCGGCCGGCGGGATGTCGCCGTCGGCTCCCAGGCTGATGCCGGCTCCGGCGGCCAGGGCCCCCGCGGCGGCCACGCCGCTCTTGAGCAGGTCGCGTCGAGATACGCCCGGCAACTCGCCCTTGCATCCGCAGTTGGATCCACAATCGCCCATGAGATGACCTCCCGGTTGAATGGCCTCAGGCATCGGACGGAACCCGCGGCCCGCCTCCGCGACCCGTGCCGGACGGACCGGACGTCACGCCGCGCGCGGATCCCGCCGGCCGCCCTCGCTTCACGCCCCCCCCACCGCGCGCGGGGTTCAGCGTAGGCCGGTCGATGCGTTTGTCAATGATGAAAACGCGACGGAGCGAGTCAGGGGGCGGTGATGCTTTTCGCGAGAGCGTCAACGGTAGCGCCCTGCCGGGGTGCATGTCCGCATTGGCAGTCTGGCCACGGCTCTGCGTGGAGGTGGCACGCAACGCCGTTAAGCAAGTTGTACCTCATGCCGCATAGAGAACGCCTCGATTCGGGCTTTTTCCTGTCTGGTCGGTCTGCGCAATTCAGGTGGTCAGGGACCAGGCGCCACCGCAGGTGTCGAGGAAGACAATGGGATACAATGATAAGCTGCGGCGGCTGCATGTATTTCACCTTCCGAAATACTCGCCTGACTGGAATCCCGGCGAGAAGGCGTGGAACTGTCTACAACATCAGTGAACTGAAGGCACGCCAAGCCAAGACCAAGGCCGAACTCAAAACGCTTGCCATGCATAAGCTTCAAAGCACGCCGGAAATACCGTGTGCTCCTGCGAGGGCTGTTCTTCCGGTGCTGGGTTGCAACTTTATTCGGATGAGCCATACGGCCAAGCATCCTCCCTTCGGTTGAGCCGGAGCGCAGACGCACCCCACCCGTGGGGCGCCGGGTACGGAGGCTCGACTCCCTCGGACCGGCGGATACAATTGAGCCGCATCGACTGGTGAGTCCACGGGGCGAGGGGAGGCGACAGGGATAACGACGAGGCGGGTCGTATCGGCAGCTTGAGCGCCGGTCGTCTGAACACCGTGAAGGTCGGCACAGGCCCGGCCGCCGCGGGATACGGAGGAACAGGCGCCGCGACTTTCATGGCCGCGCGTCGTCAAAGAGGACCGGCTTGGTGCGCTCAGTCGCGACGACCTTCAACATGCGGAACCGTCTTCATCAGGGCCTGCGTCTCGTCCGGTTCAGGGTCGGTGCCGGCCGGGCGGCGGCGGCTCCGCGCGTGTGCCAAGCCGCGGGCCTGGCCGCGCTGCCGGGACTGCTGGCGGTGATGGGGTTCGCCGGCTGCGGCCCGCGGGCGAGCTTCGCGCCGCGGGTCGAACTCATCGGCCGCACCGGCCCGCACGTCTATTCAGACCAGGACTACGCCCTGGTGCTGCGCGATCACGTTCACTACGGGCTGGTGGATTACGCCGGGCTGGCCAGGAACCGCGAGCCGCTGGACCGCTACTGCGCCCTGCTGTCGGTAACCGGCCCGACGAAGACGCCCGAGCAGTTTCCCTCTCCGGCCCACGCCGTCGCGTACTGGATCAACGCCCAC
>JABRVU010000039.1:0-2314 GCA_039961895.1 Phycisphaerae bacterium
GTTGGCGGGGGGCGCGGGAGGGGAATGGGAAAGGCCCGCCCGGGCCATCCTGGCCGAGGCCCCCGATCCGATCCGGCTCATCCGCGGCATGACCGATGCACGGCTGGCGTTGCGAGCCGTGGAGCTGATTCGCGAGGCCCTGCCCGAGCAGTGGCAGGATATCTACCTCGGGCTGCTGCCCTACGCGAGCGTGGAGGGTTGCGAGGTCATCGCCCGGGCTCTCGAAGAGGCCGGCCGGCACGAGGCCCTGGTCGAGGCGGTGAACCGCATCCCCACGGACTTCGCGGCCCATCTCGACGCGGTCTGCTGGCTGTGGCGCGGCCCGGCGCTGCCGGGGCTCGAGCCGGTTCCGCCGCGCGAGCTGCTGGGCCGCATGCTCAACTTTCTCAGCGAGCTGGCCCGCGGCGACGCCGCCGCCGCGACGCTGCGCGACGCCAAGGCCAAACTGCGCTCGGCGCTGAGCGCCGCCAATTACGCCCGCTACCGCGAAGTGATCGCGGGCATGGACGCGGGGCTGGCCTCGACCGTCCGCCGGACCGTCGACCGGCTGGACGCACTGGGCCACACCGTCCGGGGCGACATGCTCAGGATCATCCAGGAGACCCACCCGGAACTCTACGTCAAGGCCCGCGTGGATCCGTGGTTCGACGAGGGCATCCTGTTCGGCACGCGGGCGGGCATGAGCAAGCGCGAGGAAGAGCTCCATTACCTGACCCACGTCAAGATGGTCGAGAACGCCAAGGCCATCGGCGAGGCCGCCTCGCACGGGGACTTGAGCGAGAACTCGGAGTACAAGTTCGCGCTCGAGGAGCGCGACCTGCTGCGGGCCCGGGTGGCGGCTATCCAGAGCGAACTGAGCCGGGCCCGGCTGCTGACCGCTCATGACGTCTCCACCGACGAGGTGAGCGTCGGCACGCGGGTAACGCTGGCCGGCGAGGGCGGAACTCGGCGGGAGGTCACCATCCTGGGCCCCTGGGAATCCGACGTCGAGCGCGGCATCTACAACTATCGGGCACCGCTGTGCCTGAAGCTCAAGGGCCTCAAGGTCGGCGACTCCGTGACGCTCGACCTGGACGGAACGGAGCGCGCGTATCGCATCGAATCCATCGCCAACGCGCTGGAATGAACCGCAAAGGCCCTGCACCCCGCCGTTCCGAGCGGCCCTCAGCGTCACAGCCATGTCACCGCAAGCGCCGGAGGTGTTGTGTCGCCCGGGGCTCGGGTTGATCGGGCCGGAGGGGGAGCGCACGTCATGCCGTCCCGGCCCGCGCGGCGGAAAACGAAAGGCACGCACGCCCCGGTCGCCAGGCCGGCATCGAGCCTGCTGACGACGGTGGCGGACACGCTGTCCGGTTCCGCGATCTGCCGCAAGCTGCCGTTGCCGGTGCGCATGCGCTTGGATTCGGCTCTTCTGCGGCGGCCGGCGGGACTCAAGACGCTCGAGGAGATCGCCCGGCGCTTTGATCTGGCCGGGCACGGTATCTCGATAACCACCTTGCGGTCCTACGCGCGGCGGCTGGAGGCCCTGGCTCGGCCGGCGGCGGCAGGACAGGTGCTGGCCTCGATCCTGGGTTGTCTGCCGCCGGGGTACGAACGGCGGATCCGGATGGGCACGCAGGTCCTGCTGCTGAGCCGCGTGGTGCAGGCGCTGGCCGGCGGCGAGTCGGCGCTGTCGGTGGCGGAGCTGGTACGACTGGGATCCCTTCTTGCGGCATTGGCCCGGCCGGCGGGCGCGTCGGCCGCACCACCACCGAAGAAAAGCTCCTGCCCTCAAGCCCATCGACGCAAAGCCGATGCTTTGCCACCCGAACGTATCCGGGAACTGATCCGCGACGTGTATGGGCTGAACCTGCGCGTCGATCCCGCCGACGCCCGGCAAGCGTGACCAGCTCCGGCGGGATCCGAGCCGCGACCGTCAGGGGGCGGAAATCCATCCGGACATATTGCCCGGACGCGCGTGCCGGAGTGAACGGTCGTCGGCTCGTCTTCAACAGGTTCAGGGTCCGGTGGGCGGCTGCGTATCAGCGGCCGGCGCCGAGGCGGGCGGAGTCACGAAGAGGTACAGGCGCAGGACGTGCCGCGGAGCCGGAAGGGTCGCGGGGGCATCGGCGGGCGCGGAATCGGGTACCCGTGACCGGTCCTGGCGGAACATGCCGCCCAAGTCGCGTTCGGCCGGTGCTGAACGGGCTGGAGCGCTGGCCGGGCCGCCGTGGAATCCGCCGAAGCCGGCGGCCCCGCGGGTCTGGTCGCCAAGGGCTTCAGGCGATCTGTCCAGTCGTTCCGCCTCAGGAGCGGGTCGGGTCGCGTTCTCGGC
>JABRVU010000040.1:0-9509 GCA_039961895.1 Phycisphaerae bacterium
GGCGATGAGGCAGCGTCCGGTGAGCCGGGGCAACGGCGAAAGGTCTTCGGCGTCGACCACCTCGATGTAATCAATGACACAGGGTCCGGCGGATTCGATCCGCCCGCGCATGGCCGGGATGAGATCGGCCGCGTCGCGCCGCCCGGCCAGGACCTGGTCGCGGGCCCAGGCCAAGGCGGCCCACAGGCTGCGGGCCTGCTCGCGCTGGCCGGGCGTGAGGTAGACGTTCCGGCTGGACATCGCCAACCCGTCCGGCTCGCGGACCGTCGGGCAGACCACGATCTCGATCGGAAAGTCCAGGTCGCGGGCCATCCGCCGGATAACGACCGCCTGCTGGGCGTCCTTCTGGCCGAAATAGGCCGCATCCGGCTGCACAATGTTGAAAAGCTTGGCGACGACCGTCGTGACGCCGTCGAAATGCCCCGGTCGATGCGGGCCGCAGAGGCCGTCCGTCAGCCGGGATACCGTCACGCGGGTCAGCGAATCGTGTGGATACATTTCCCGGACCGAGGGGCAGAAGGCGACCGCAGCCCCTTCCTGCTCACAGGCGGCCAGGTCGGCCTCGATCGGCCGGGGGTAACGCTCGAAGTCCTCGCCGGGCCCGAATTGGGTCGGGTTCACGAAGATCGAGACGATCACCTCGTCGCAGGCCGAACGGGCAGTTCGGATCAGCGAGCGATGGCCCTCGTGAAGGGCGCCCATCGTGGGCACCAGGCCGATCCGCCGCCCGGCCCGACGGGCTTCCCGGACATGGGCTCGGACCGCCGCGATGGTATCTAACTTCTTCATTGGTAACGACCTGGAATCATGAGTACCGGCAGTGCGGGCGGGTCTTGCCGCCTGGATGTTCGCGTTGCCGTCATTGACAGCCTGACCGCAACGGACGTAAGCTGCAAGAGCCGCGTTTCTTTTCGACGCCCTGACCACGCTGCGTGGACCACGGTGGGCAGACCGGGCTTCCGAGCCCGCGGCCCCGTCTGCCACGGAAGGCTAACCGAAGCCCCCGCTGGGGTGTCTGTATCTCATGACGAGCACAGAGCGGCCGCTTTTCACGGAGGACACCGGTCGACGGGATGCCGACCTGGTGCGGGCCGCCATTGCGGGGGACAACCGGTCGTTTGGACGGTTGGTCGAGGCGTATCAGCGGCCGGCGGTCTCCAAGGCCTACCGGCTGCTGGGCAACAGCGAGGACGCCGCCGAGGTCGTGCAGGAGGCGTTCCTGAGGGCTTATCGGGCCCTGGCCCGGCTCAAGGAGCCGGCCCGGTTCGGGCCCTGGCTGATGCGGATCGTCAGCAACCTCTCGCTCAACGCCCGCCGGTCGCGTAAGACATCTCAGACGCTGATGCTCGAAGAAGAGCGCGGCACCGACGGGCTGACCAGCGGAGAGGGAGAGCCGGTGGTGGCCTCGTTCGGGCCCGACGCCGAGGCCCAGGGCCGTGAGATGCAGCGCCTGCTCGACGAGGCCCTGGCCGAACTGCCCGAGAAACAGCGTCTTTCGCTGGTGCTTTTCACCATCGAGGGCTGGGCCCAGAAGGACATCGCCGAGTATCTCGAATGCAGCCTCGAGAACGTGAAATGGAACGTGTTCCAGGCCCGCAAGCGCCTCCGGGAGAAGCTGGGTGAGCTGTTGGAACCCTAGGTGCTGGAGTAGCCGCTTGGAGCCATCTTGAGGAGAGCGCCCGGGAACGAAAAACCGGGAAGCAGGAACCGGAAACCAGGAACGAGGAATGGGTATCGCGCCATGACCCATCGGCGGATCACAGAACAGGATGAGTTTCTCCTGAACCGGCTGATCGACGGGGATCTGACGGAGGGCCAGGCCGCCGAGTTGCGCGCCCGGATGGAGCTTGAACCGGAGCTGCGGACGGCGTTTCGACGGCTGGAACGGCTCGGCTCGCTGCTGTCGGCCAGGAGGGCGGATCGACCGGCGGTGGACTGGGGCGCTTTCCATCGGCAGGTGATGGCCCGCGTGGAGCGCGAGTCCCGGCCGGCCGTGCCGCTGGTATTCAAACTGCGCCGGTACCTGGGCGTGGCGGTGCCGCTGGCGGCCGCGGCGGCGATCGTGCTGGTGGTCTGGTTGTCTCAGCGCGGGTCGTCGCCCGCCCGGCCCGGCCTGGGGCCCGATACCGTAGCCGAATATCCGACCCCGCCCGCGCCTGGGCCAACGGGCACCGACGACCAGAGCGTTCTCGTGGTGCGGTTCGCCCGTCTGTGCGCGGACGCAGAGAACGAGACCATCGTCGTCGCCTATGCGCGGTCCGAGGAGTTGCAGAAGGAATACCAGGGTCGAGACGACCTGGCGAGCAAGCAGGAATCCTCCGGCGCGTTGGTGGCCGCCGATCGGCTGCCGCAACCGGCCATTCCGCGGGCGGTGCTGGCGGCGGCCATCGCGGCCCAGTTCTGACCATCGAGCGGATCGCCGTCCTCAGGAGTGTCGCATGTCGCCTCAACAGCATGAACGTCGTCGCCGGCCCTTCGCGGGGCCGTCGGTCGTGGCGCTGATGGTTTGCCTGCCGACGGCGTGGCTCGCCTACGCCGCCGTGGATCAGGCCGATCGCCCGCCCGGCGCCGCCGCCGTCGGGAAAGAGGACGGCGACGACCCGATCGACGCCCTCATCGCCCAGGCCCTGGACCAGCCGACCAACCTGGAGCTCAAGAACGTGGAGATCCGCACCGCGTTCGAGAAGCTGGCCGATCAGACCGGCATCCGCATCGAGATCGAGCCGGGCACGCTGAGCCTGTTGCCCTATGGGTCCAAGACGGTCCTGACCACGACCATCAAACGCCGCCCCTTCCGCGAGAGCCTGACGGCGCTGCTTCGTCCCATCGGGCTGGAGTTCGAGGTCGAGAATCAGCGGGTGGTCATCCGCCCCACGCCCCCGCTGCGCCGTTGCGTGCAGCGAGCCACCTGGGCCGAGCTGGAGTTGATCGAAAAGCTGTACGCCGCGCCCTGGAGCGACGCCCTGGCCGAGACCCTCAAGTTCCAGTTCCAGAACGTGCCCTCGGCGCCGGAGGTGAACCTCTCGACGCTGCTGACGCTGGCCAAGGGGGTGGGCAGCGGCTCGGCGGCCGAGGTGCTCGAACAGGCCACCGGGCGCTACGGGTGGACGTGGTACCCGGCCGGCGACGTGATCGTGGTCCTGCCCAAGACCCGCCAGATCGAGCGCCAGCTCGAGAAGCGCGTCTCGCTGGTTTTCTCGCAGGCCGGGCTGGCCGACGTGCTCACCGAGGTCACCCGCCGGGCGGGCGTGCCGCTGCTGCTGGACCCCGGCGTGCTGAACGCGGCGCCCTCCGGCGTCACGCGCTTCAACACCTCGTTCCAGAACACGCCGGTCCGTCAGGTGCTGGAGCTGATCTCCGGCCAGACCGGACTGGCCTACTTCATCGAGCCGGAGGGCGTGCGGATATCGGCCAGCGCGCTGATGGCCGTCGCCGCGACCCGTCCGGCCGGCGAAGCCACCGACGCTTCGCTGCTGGCCGTCCAGCAGCTTCGCGCCAACCAGGTGGTGGGCCAGATCACCTTGCCCCGCGGCAACGACGGCTCGACCATCACCATCTTCATCCGCGAGAACGACGTGCCCCTCGACGTCAAGGAGATGCTGCCCAAGGCCAAGTCATCGGCCATCGACGTCATCCGGGCGGCCCTTCAAACCACCACCCGCCCGGCGCAATGACCGCCCGGCGCGCAGGCCGCCGATCGCGGACCTCCGTCGGCGCGGGCTTGCGGACACCGCCGAGCCGGATCGTCGCCGTGGGGGGGGAATTGCAGTTGACAGGTTTCCGTCTTCCGGATAGACTGTATGTTCAGCCGTGAGGGCAGGAGAAGCCATATCGCGTCCGTTCCTGCCTGTTGGCGTCCGTTGCCTGGTAGTGGGATGTTCGTCGGCGCGCCCCGCGGGGCCGTGCGCCGCTCAAATCAGGTCATGCAAAGGAGGGTTTCAGATGAAGCGTGGTCTCTTGCTTATCGGTCTGTTGCTGGCGGCCTGGCCGGCGACTGCATCGGCGGTCATCCTGTTCAGCGACGACTTCGACGCCGACCACACCGCGAACTGGACGGTGAATCGTTCGCATGACAACACCGCCGCCCCGAGCGACGCCGATTTCTTCTTCGACTACAGCACGGTGGGAATCCCCTCGGCCAACGGCCTGGGCGGCACGACCCGCGGGCTGCGCATGCGCGCGAACCGGCCGGGGGGAAGCGCTTCGGCCTTCAGCGGCATCAGCGTCTCGCCGACCGGCGGAAGCTTCACCGGCGATTACAAGATCACGTTCGACGCCTGGATGAACTACCAGGGCTCGACGACCAACGGCGTCTTCGACGGGGGGAGCGGCACGACCCAGGCGCTGAATTTCGGCCTGGGCACCGCCGGCACCTCGGCCCAGTGGGCCGGTGCCGCGGTCAAGGACAGCGTTTTCTTCGCCGCGACATTCGATGGCAACTCGAGCGTGGACTATCGGGCCTATTCCTCCGCCGCCACCTCCGGCTACCTTGCCGCCAGCGGCGTTTTCGCCGCCGGCACCGGGACCTCGCCGGACGCGCGCAACGATACGCATAGTTACTACCAGGGTCTGGGCTCCAAGTCGCCGCCGGCCGCTCAGAACGCGCTCTACCCGTCCACCCAGCATGGCACCACCCGGCCCGGCAGCGCGGGGTTCGCCTGGCGGAAGATGGTGGTCGAGAAGAAGGGCAACATCGCGACGTGGACTTTGGACAACCTGCTCATCGCCACCGTCGATCTCAACACCGTGACCCTCGCGGGCGACAACATCCTCTTCGGCGTGTTCGACACCAACGCCACCCCCTCCGCCGATGGGGCGCTGGCAGATGAGCTGCTGTTCGGCCTGATCGACAACGTGGTGGTCACGCCGGAGCCGGCTTCGCTGATGCTGCTGGCCGGCGGGGCGCTGCTGCTGCGCGGCCGGCGTCGCCGGTAAGCGCGGCTCCCCCAGGTTCTGAATACCACCGAACGGGCCGGACGGTTTCCAGCCGTGCGGCCCGCTTGCTTGAAGGAGGCGTCACGTCACGGGAGTTTGACAAAGGCCCGATTCTGCCGATATAGGAGTGAGTCGGGACGTTCCATGCACGGGAGGTCGCTCGTGGCTGGTTTCAGTCTTCGCCGTTATGACATCCAGGCCCGCTTCGGCCTTGTGGTTTCGCTGGCCTCGGCGGTCACGCTGCTGGCCCTGGGCGTGCTCATCTTCCAGAACTACAAGGACATGGTGATCTACTACGGCAACACCCGGCGGGTGGTCGTGTGGGGGGTGGGCCTGCTCACGATCCTGCTGGCGGTGACCGGCTTCGGCTTCGGGCTCAACAGCGTCGGCCAGCGCCGCAACGACAAGCCCCTGCTGTCCTGGATCAGCTTCTTCGTGGGCGCGGGCGTCTTGTGCCTCTCCGTCGTACTGCTGTTCTTCTTCTACCGCCAGGGCGAACTGGTGACCATCCGCTGACTGCATCTCCTGACACCCCTGCGAGTGCCTCCTGGAACCGATGTGGGCGCCACTTGAAACCCGTGCGGGTCCGGCTTCCAGTGGATCGGTTGTCGGGGATTCAGGGCGCACTCCGGTCGGTCGCGGCCCGGTCAGTTGAGCGTGGCGGAGGCCCGCGGTTCGGCCGCCGGAGCCGCGAGGGCATCGACCTTTTCGGCCCGTTCAATCGCCGCCCGGACCAGGCCCACGAACATGGGCTGCGGGCGGACGGCCCGGCTCTGGAACTCCGGGTGGGCCTGCGTGCCGATGAAATATGGATGCACCTCCTGGGGCAGCTCGAGAATCTGCATGATCGGGAAGTCGGGGGCCTTGCCCGAGAAGATCATCCCGCCTTTTTCGAGCGTCTCGATGTATTTGGGATCCACCTCGTATCGGTGGCGGAAGCGCATCCGCACCTCGGGCGCGTGGTTGAAGAGCCGGGCCGCCAGGGTTCCAGGCTTCACCTGCACGTCCCGCCCGCCTAAGCGCATGTTGCCGCCCAGGCCCTCGATCTGTTTCTGCTCAGGGAGGATGTCCACCACCGGATGCGGCGTATCCGGGTCGATCTCCGTGCTGTTGGCGTCGGCGAGGCCGCAGACGTTGCGGGCGAACTCGATCACCGCCATCTGGAAGCCGTAGCAGATGCCCAGGTAGGGCACGCGATGCTCGCGGGCGTAGCGGACGGCGGCGATCTTGCCCTCGGCCCCGCGCACGCCGAACCCTCCGGGCACGATGATGCCGTGCAGCCCGGCCAGCTCCGCGGCCGTGCGCTGGTCGGTCAGGTCGGTGGTGTCGATCCATTCGATCTGCACGTCGGCGTCGCTGGCCGCCCCGGCGTGCTCAAGGGCATGGATGATGCTCGCGTAGCTGTCGCGCACCGACGTGTACTTGCCCATGATCCCGATCTTCACGTGCCGGCGGGCGGAGCGGATGCGCCCCACGAACTCGCTCCACTTGGCCCGGGCGGCCGACTCGCCCTCCGGGTGCAGCCGGCCGGAGAGGTTGAGGATCTTCACCACCTCGTCGTCGATGCCGGCCCCGCGGATCATGTCCGGGATCAGGTAGATGCTCTCGCAGTCGTGCATCGAGAAGAGCCGGTCGATGGGCACGTTGCTGTAGACGGCCAGCTTCTCGCGGACCTTCCGCCCGATCGGCTCGCGCCCGCGGCAGGCGATGATGTGCGGCTGGATGCCGGCGGCCAGCAGACTGCGGATGCCGAGCTGGGCGGCCTTGGACTTCTGCTCGCCCAGCATGGCCGGCGAGATGATGTAGGTCAGCGCCACGAAGGCGCAGGAATCGGGCCCCTCCTCGAAGGCCAGCTCGCGCACGGCCTCGATGTAATACTGGTTCTCCACGTCGCCGACCGTCCCGCCGATCTCGACGAAGACCACGTCGGCGTCGGTGGCCACGGCCAGCTCGCGGAGCTTGATCTTCACCTCCCCGGTCACGTGCGGGATCATCTGCACGTCGCGCCCCAGGTAGCTGCCCTTGCGCTCCTTCTCCAGCACCCGGGTGAAGATCTGCCCGCTGGTCGCGAAGTTGAGCCGCGAGAGGTTCTGGTCCAGCAGCCGCTCGTAGGTGCCCAGGTCCATGTCCGTCTCCATGCCGTCGTCGAGCACGAAGACTTCGCCGTGGCGGTAGGGGTTGAGCGTTCCCGAGTCGATGTTCAGGTAGCCCTCCAGCTTGATGGGCGCGACGGTCAGCCCTTTGTCCTGAAGACACTTGGCCAGCGAGCTGGAGAAGATGCCCTTGCCCAGGCCGCTCATGACCGTGCCGAACACGATCACGTACTTGGTCTTGCCCGGCTTGTAGCCGGCCGGCATGGGGGCGTAGAACTCTGTCTCGTCCGAGGCCAGGCTCAACCCGGCCAGCACTTTTTCAGCGTCCATACTCGCACCCTTCCCTCTTCACCACAAAGACACGGAGACGAAAGATAAAAGAGCATGAGGGCATGAGAGCGGGAGAGTGCACGCCCTTCGCACACAGGCCCCATTTCTTCTCGCCATTCTCTTCTCCGTGCCTGTTTGCCCCCGTGGTGAGGTATTCAGAGTCCTTTGCCACGGTATCTCCGGACGAACGCCTCGTACTGCTCCGGCGTGTCGATTCCGCTGCTGTGGCGTTCCACCACGGCCATCGCGATGCGCTCGCCCATGGACAGCACCCGAAGCTGTTCGAGCTGCTCGATCCGCTCCAGCTCCGTCGGCGGCGTCCGGGTCAGCTTCATCAGGAACGCCGGGCGATAGGCGTAGATGCCCAGGTGCAGAAGCCAGCGGCCGGGCTCCTCGACGCGGCCGCCGGCGTCGCGCGGATAGGGGATCAGGCTCCGGCTGAAGTAGAGCGCATGGCCCTGCCCGTCGAGCACCACCTTCACGCAGGCCGGGTTGAGCACGTCGGCGGCGTTCGAGAACCGGCAGGCCAGCGACCCGACCGGCGCCTCCGGCCGAGAGTCCATCAGCTCCACCAGTCTGTCGATCGAGGCCGGATCCATCTCCGGCTCGTCCCCCTGAACGTTGATGACCAGATCCAGCCCCGCTGCGGCGCCGGCATCTCGCGTGGCACCGGCGTCCCGCCGGTGCGATTCCATCAACCTGCCCACTACCTCGGCCACGCGATCGGTCCCGGTGGGATGATCGGACCGGGTCATCTCGACCCGGCCCCCGAAGCCCCGCACCGCCGCCGCGATCCGCTCGTCGTCGGTGGCCACGATCACGCGATCCAGCCGCTTGGCGGCGGCTACCGCCTCGTACACGTGCTGGATCATGGGCTTGCCGGTCGCGGAAGCGAGAGGTTTTCCGGGAAATCGCGTGGAGGCGTAACGCGCGGGGATGATCGCCGCTGCGGTCAAGGACAATCCCTTTGCTCAAGGCCGATGAAACGGCCGTGATTCCTTTGACAATCGCGGCATGATAGCGAGCTTGGGCGGCCAAGTAAAGTGGGCCATGCGCAGGCGACGAAAGCGCTGTGCGCCCTTCAACGAAGGGCCCAAGGCGGCCTGGGTCCGCAACCAAAGGATGCGCGCTTCTGGCGCGTCTGTTTCGCTGCAAGAGTCGAACAACCCCCAGAGCTGTGAGTAACACGAAACCAACAGACCGACCTTGCCCGGCCCCGTAGCCGAATCCGAGGAGCAACGGCCGGATCCGAAGAAACTGGGAGATTACGGCCGGATCCGAAGAAACCGGGAGATTACGGCCGGATCCGAAGAATCCGGGAGATTGCGGCCGGCCCCGAAGGATCCGGGAAATTACGGCCGGCCCCGAAGGGGCCCAAAGTCAATAGTCAACTCCACGACCCCATAATCCCGCCCTGAAGGGGCGGAAGCTGCGTCTATGTCCAGATGTACCGCGGATCGTATTCAACCCCATGACGATCGAGGAATTGTATGAACTCCTCCTGGAAGCTCATTTGGCGGTGGTGCGCCTCCTGGTTCTGGATGTATTCGCGGACCTGGGGCACGTTCGATTGACTGACCGAGAACGCGCCGTAACCATCCTGCCAGCCGAATATCGACATTCCGGCGAACTCCTCATGGATCCATTTCGAGGTGCCGCCCTTCACGTCGCGCAAGACGTCGGACAATGAATGTTTCGGCGCCAGCGAGGCGAGCAGATGAACGTGGTCCTGCGTCCCGCCGGCGGCGAGGAGTCTGCCGTGCAGGCCCTTGATGATCCCGCCGATGTACCCGTAAAGACGTGGTTGAACGTCAGGCAGGATCATGGCGGCGCGGTTCTTGGTGCTGAAGATCAGGTGATAGTTCAGACAGGTCAACGATTGCGCCATGGGCGGTTTCCATTTCTTCCGCCCCTTCAGGGCGGGGGTGGCTTGGGGCCATCAGTGTACCGAGGGCTGAAGCCCTCGGCTATTGACCTTGGGCCCCTGCGGGGCCTACGAGTATTCGGCGCGGGTCTTCTGACCTTGGGCCCCTGCGGGGCCTACGAGTATGGCGCGGGTCTTCTGACCTTGGGTCCCTGCGGGGCCTACGAGTATTCGGCGCGGGTCTTCTGACCTTGGGCCCCTGCGGGGACTACGAGTATTCAGCGCGG
>JABRVU010000041.1:0-6121 GCA_039961895.1 Phycisphaerae bacterium
CCCCCAGCGTGGCCAGGGCCCCGATCATCGCGTACCAGGTGAACTCGATCTTGATGGGCATGTCGATCACCGGTTTCCCCAGCATCCAGTTCAGCAGGTCCGCCGCCCGCCCGCTGGTCACGAAGATGGTCGCCAGGCCGATCGTGACGGCGATGACGTTGCCGGTGTCCGAGCCCCGCCGCCGCGTGAGCATGCCCAGCAGGAACACCCCCAGCATCGGTCCCAGGATGTAACCCGCGATGCCCAGGGCCACCGGCAGGATGGTCATCCTGGGGTTGCGGACGTTGAGCACCGCGAAGAGCACCGCGACCCCGATCATCAACGCGGCGAACAGGCCGGTGAACACCCGGGCGGCGGCCACGTGGTGGCGGTCGCCGCTGCCCCGGGCGAAGTAGGGAATGTACCAGTCGTTGGTCATGCTGGTGGCCAGGGCGTTGAGGGCGGCGCTCAGCGAGCCCATCGCCGTCGCGAAGATGCCGGCCAGCACGAACCCGCGGATCACCGGCGGCATCACCTTCAGGATGTACATCCCGAACACGTGGTTGGACATCTCCGGGCGCAGGGCGGGGTTCTGGTTGTAATACACGATCAGCAGCACGCCGATGAACGTGAACGCCGCGGCGATGGGCACGTCCATCAGCGCCGCGGTGATCAGCGACCGGCGGCTTTTCCTGTAGGTCTCCGCGGTCAGCATGCGCTGCACCATGTCCTGGTCGGTGCCGAAGGCGGCCATGTTCATCAGCGTCGTGGCGATCAGCGCCGCCGGCAGCGTGTACTTGTTCTCCAGCAGCGTCTTGAGGGCCTCCCACCAGCTCATGGCCGGCGTGACCTTCTCGAAGCCGGTCAGGAAATAGCCCCGCGGCGTTTTCATCTCCGGCACGTGCTCGCCGATGGCCCGGAAGGCGTTCACCACGCTTCCGTCGCCGATGTGGTAGAGCAGCGTGCCGATCGCGACCAGGGCGCTGCTGAACATCAGCGTGGCCTGGATCACGTCCGTCCAGATGACCGCCTTGATCCCCCCGATCGCGGTGTACGCGCAGGTGATGAGCGTCAGGATGACGATCGCCCAGGCATACGGCACCCAACTGCCCACCTCGAGGGTGCTGTAGCCGACCTGCCGGCCCTGGACGATCAGCTTCCAGGCCAGCACCATGACCAGCGAGGGGATGTACAGGCGCACGCCCGAGGCCAGCGTGCGCATCAGCAGGAACAGGGCGGAAACGTAGTTCTTGGACATCGGCCCGAAGCGCACGGCCAGGAAGTCATAGACCGTGTACACGCGGTAGAGGTAATAGGGCTTGAGGAAGATGTAGCCCACCAGGACCCGGCCGAGGATCAGGCCCATGGTGAGCTGCACGTAGGTCAGCCCGCGGGTGTCGTAGCCTTCGGCGGGGCCGCCGATGAACGTCGCCGCCGAGACCTCCGCGGCGATGATCGAGGCCATCACCGCCCACCAGGGCACGCGCCGGCCGCCCAGGGCATAGCCCTCCAGCGTCTTCTCGCGCCGCCCCAGGCTCATGCCGATGATGACGATGCTGACGAAATAGAGGACGATGATCCCGCCGTCGATCAGGAGATGCCAGGTCTTCATGGGGCCGGATTGTACCCCCAAGCCGCCGCCCGGGCACCCTCCCCCTGATCCGGCGCCGCGAGGCCCGGCCATGCGCTCGCTCACGCGGACAGGCGCTGCAAGCGCGCCGCGCACAGTTGGCGGCGCGGCTCATCGAGCGGCGTCTGTGCCAACCGCTCGTACAGCGTGGCGGGAGAGACCAGACCGTGTCGGATCAGCGCACCGACCCATGAGAGATCCTTTTCCCGGCCGGCGGCCAGTTTAGACACGGCCAGGTCGTGAACCTCCAGGCAAAGGCCCGTGGCCCCGCCCGTGTTGGGGGTGTGAAACGGTATCAGCCGATCCCTCCAACCGGCAGGGAGAACGGCCGTGTCTTCACCGACTCCGGGAGCGTGGTCGCCGAAGGCATGGTGGAATGGGGACTCTTCGCCGATGGAACCATCGATCAGGTCGGCATCCTCGGGACAGCGCAGGGAAAAAGATCCGCCTCCATCGAGACCAGCAGTTCGGCGGGCGCGTCGGGGAACTGGCCGAGCACGGCCTGCGAACCGATGATGACGAACCGGTCGGCGCCGGTGATGCCGGCCGCCGCCCGCAGAATGTGTTCAAGTTGCGGTCTGGTCATGGCGGCAACGGGCCTTGATGTCCCACACTTCCCGGGGCGTGAGAACCCCCGCGAACGGCGAGTTCTGGCGGAGACGTTGCCCCTCGTCGGTCTGAGCGGTCAGGAGGGCACAAATCCGCTCCACCGGCAGACGCAGCAGCTCACGCCACTCATCGTAACAGCGCAGCAGCCCCGGCGCATCACGGTTCAGCCGGGTCCATCGCTCCAGGTTGGCGCGGGCCAGTTCCTGCCATTCGGGGTGGTCGGGCAGGCCGGCGGCGATGCGACGGGCCATCTCCAGGCTGGACCGGTCCTGTATCTCGTGACCCATGACCACAGTATAACACGGCTCGACGGGCCCGGCGGAACGCTCGCGCGATCAGGATCTCCGAGAAAGCCAGAGGCACTTCTGCGGGAGGGGCCCGGGGCGGCTGATCCCGGCCGAGCAAGGTTTGAGCCGACGATGAAGAACGCTCCGGCTCAGTTCTCCGGCCGGATGCCGGTGGACTGCGACAGGCTGGTGAAGCGCCGCGAGCCGAGCACCACGTTGGGGGCCCCCTCCGGCCACATGGAGAAGCTCACCGCGAAGTCGTCCTCGATGCGGTCCAGCTGGAAGGTCAGGGCGGTGTACCACCGCGGCCACCTGCGGATCAGGCTCACGTCCAGCGATTCGGCCTGGCCGCGCTCCAGGTCGAAGTAGGCCCGCACGGCCATGCGGTGCTTGGCGTTGATCTCGTAGTTGGTGCCCCCGCCCAGCAGGTTCGAGCGCGTGTCGTGGATCTTGCGATAGCCGACGAAATACGACAATCGCGGCGAACGCTCCACCGCGTAGGAGATGTCCAGCAGGTCGGCGTTCCCGTCGGTCAAGTCCCAGTTGGTCTCGGAGAGGATGGCGGTGGTGTCGCTGATGCGATACTGGAAGTCGGTGCGCACGTGGTTGCGGGCGGTGCTGTTTTCGGGGCGGTAGTCGTAGAACCGCCCGATGGGCAGCTCGCGCCGCGGCTGGTTCCCGAACAGGTTCAGCTCGACGTCGAAGCGGATCCAGTCCACGCTGCGCTGCTGGCCGAGCGGCCCGCGCTTGGTCTGCCAGGTGTTGCGCAGGGCCAGCGAGGCGCCGTAGAAGTCGTCGATCGACTCGATGCCCGGATCGAAGGGGAACAGCTCGAGGCTGTCGCGGTTGCCGCCCGACAGCCAGGCGGTCACCTCCGGCCGCAGCACGTGGCGCACGCCGGTCACGTCCAGCAGCTTCGAGGCCGCGTCCTGGAACACCCGCCAGAACTGCGTTCCCGAGCGCACGCCGATCTGCCCGAAGAGCCGGTCGGTCGAGCCCTTCCAGGGGCTGGAGTCCCAGTAGCTCGCCCGCCCCATCGCGTAAGGCACCACGTTGACCGCCCCCAGCTTGAGCGGCACGTCGATCTCGGCGCGCTGGTCAGGGCGGAAGGTGATATCGCTCTCGAAGTCGTTGTTGAGGGTCAGCGCCGGCGGAAACAGCGGGTGGTCCTCGAACAGCCGGCGGTTGTCGGGCTTGTAGCGGACGAAGCCCACGTGCGTCTCGCTGAACAGGCTGGCCAGCTCTCCGAGCGGCTCGCCCAGCCAGTGCAGCCCGGCGTCCGGCAGGTGCTCGGTCTGGGTCAGGAAGTCCAGGGCCCGCCACTGGGCCAGCAGCGTGAAGGCCCAGTTGTCCTTCTGCTTCTTGAGGTAGACCAGCGTCTCCTGCTCCTTGCCCTCCTCGAACTCGGAGCGGAAGAACTCCTCGAGGAAGTTGGGATCGCTGATGTAGGAGCCTTCCAGGGTCAGCTCCCAGCCCTGGGGCAGGAACTGCCGGTGGCGCCAGGTGATCCGCCCGCGGTTTTCGGTGTCCGGCTCGCCGCCGCGGAAGGGGCCCAGGTTGTCGCGCCCGTTGTCGTGAAGGAAGTACCCGCGCAGGAGTCCATAGCTGTCGGCGGTTTCATAGTCCACGTCCAGGCCGGCGCCCGGCCCGCGCTCGCTGTAGTAATCCAGCCGCAAGGCCGCGTCCAGCCCCTGGGGCTTCTCCAGGCCCAGCAGGTTGAACAGGTACCACTGGGATTCGAACGTGGCCCCGAAGTCGTCGCTGTAGGTCATGCGCACCTGTTTGAGCGGGCTTTCGACCTGGCGGAAGTCGCCGGCCGCGAAAGGCCAGTACATCACCGGAACGCCGTCCAGGTTCACCGTGGTGTTCCAGGCCCGGTAGCGCCCGGCCACGAAGTCGGTGATCTGCCCGCTCTGATCGCGCGGCGTGGCGTCCGAGAGCGCCACCCGCTCGGCGCCCAGGTGCAGGTGCGGCGTGTAGAACTCGCTGGTGGTCACCACCGCCCGGTAGGCCGAGAACTCGGTGGAGGAAAGCTGCCGCACCCGGGCGGCGCGCACGTAGATCGGCAGGCCCAGCCCCGGAGAGGAGGCCCGCATCACCGCGTCCAGGATCAAGGCCCGGTCATTCTCGAAGTCGTAGTACAGCTCCGAGGCCCGGATCATCCGCTCGCCGCGGGTCAGGACCACGTCGCCGGTCAGGTAGACGCCCGAGACGCCGACGTTCACGTCGCTCCCGAAGCCCAGGTTGCTTCCCGGCGCGTCGCTGCGCGGGCCGGGGGCGATGTTTTCGGTAGGGAAGGGCTCATCGGCCGGCTGGGTGCTCAGGCGCGGCGCGGCGTCCGGCCCGCGCTCTTCCTCGGGGGCCTGGCGACTCAGGAACACCACCGCCGCCCGGGCCCGGATCTCCAGGAACGCGCTGCTGTCCAGCAGGCCCTGGGAGACGTGCACGCCTCCGGTCGCGGTGATGATGCCCTCGCGGTCGTCATAGACCTGTTCGGGCGTGCGGATGCGCACCAGGGGCCGGGCCTTGGGCGGCTCCTGCGGGGCGGCGCGTTCCGGGCGCTGCACTTTCATCTCCTCGGGCCCGGCCGGCCGGCCCGCCGACACCGCCTGGCGGATCCGCAGGGCCTCGCGGTACAGATCGGTTTGCGTCCCGGGCGCGTCGGTGAACACGTCGGCCTCCGGCGCCGCCGGTGCGAGCGTGTTGAACGTCACGAACAGCGCCGGCCCGGTGGTCACGGTGCCGGCCACGTCCCTCACCGACGCAAACCGCGAGAGATACACGTCGAAGTGGTAGTAATTCGTCTTCTCCCAGACGCTCTTCTGCATCCACACGACGGCGTCCTGGCTGCGCAGGCGCCGCTCGCCCAACTGCACGGTGAAATCGCCGTGGTATTGCAGCACGCGCGTTCCGTCGGGCAGCTCCCAGACGCGGGCATAGTTGCCGGACAGCTCCGCGACGTTGCGGCTGATGCCGCCCGGCAGCATTGACACGTTGGTGAAGGGATCATCCAGCGGCGCCAGGGGCGGCGACTGGCTCAGGGCGGGAGCGCACCAGACCGCCGTCACCGGCAGGAGCAGTCGCAGGCGGGGTCCACGTCGCAAGGGCCACGAAACCTTTCGCCGGAGCAACCCGCGTCGGATGCGGCGCTAAACGGCGGGCGACCTGACCGCAGGCCGCCTGAAGCGCGCCGCCGCAGACGGGCAAGACGGCCGGATTATATGGCTCGCCACGCCCAAGTCAAAGTGAAACGCTTTTGACAAGCCCGGGCCCGGCATTCATAATACCGCCTGCTCGTCGGGTGCCGCCCGCGCTTCGCCGCCGGGCGCCTGACGCGGGATCTGCCCGTTGTTTCCTGCGGGTGCCGGGCCCTGGGAAAAGCCTTGGGTTCCGGCCGGTGGAATCGTCCGGTTCATCGAATCGTCCGGCCGTCCGTGCTCGCGTTGCTTCGCTAGCCCGATTCGCCTGTAGCCCGCGACTCACGCCGTCGCGCTGCCGCCCTTCTTCGCGACAGGAGAGCAACGATCATGGAAAAACCGAAGCGATCGTATTATCTGCCGGAGAAGCTGCTGGCCAGTTTCGACAAGGAATGCGCCAAGTGCGGATACGTGAAGGA
>JABRVU010000042.1:0-4287 GCA_039961895.1 Phycisphaerae bacterium
CGCCACCACCTGGGCCGAATACAAGAAATACTTCGAGAAGGACGCGGCCCTGGAGCGCCGCTTCCAGCTCGTGCGCTGCGACGAGCCGGCCGTCGAGGACGCCATCGTCATGCTCCGCGGCCTCAAGGACAAGTACGAGGCCCACCACAAGGTCATCATCCTGGACGAGGCGGTGACGGCGGCCGTGCACATCTCCAAGCGCTACATCAGCGGGCGGTTCCTGCCCGACAAGGCGGTGGACCTGCTGGACACGGCCAGCGCCCGCGTGGCCGTGGGCTTGAGCTCCCGTCCGGCGACCGTGGAGGACCTGGAGCGACGCATCCACAACCTGGACACGGCCATCACGGCCATGCAGCGCGACCAGGCCGGCGGGATGGTCATCGACGCCGCCGCCCTCGAGGAAATGACCGCCGCCCGCGAAGACCTGGTCAAAGAGAAAGAGCAGATCGAGGCCCGCTGGCAGGCCGAGCTCGAGGCGGTCAACAAGGTCCGCGAGCTGCGCTCCAGGCTGCGCTGCTATGCCAGGTCCAACGGCGAGCCGAGCCGCGACGGCAAGGGAGCGGGCTCCGTCGCCGGCGTACCACCGCTTCCCGACGGGCGCGGCCCGGAAGCAGTCGCCCCCGCTCCGGAGATGGACGAATCCGCCCTGCGCGCCGAGATCGACGCGGCCATCAAGGCGCTGAAGGCGATCCAGGGCGAAGAGGCCCTGTTGTATCCCCACGTGGACGCCGGCGCGGTCGCCGCCGTGGTCTCGGACTGGACCGGCATCCCCGTGGGCAGCATGGTGAAGGACGAGATCCAGGCCGTGCTGACCATGGAAGACCGGCTGCGCAGCCGGGTGGTCGGCCAGGACCACGCCCTCAAGATCGTGGCCCAGAAGCTGCGGGCGACCAAGAGCGGTCTGGGCAACCCGCAGCAGCCCATGGGCGTGTTCCTGTGCGTGGGGCCCAGCGGCGTGGGCAAGACCGAGCTGGCCCTGACCGTGGCCGACCTGCTCTTCGGCGGCGAGCGCTTCCTGACCACCATCAACATGTCCGAGTTCATGGAGGCCCACACCGTCTCGCAGCTCAAGGGCTCGCCGCCGGGCTACGTGGGCTACGGCGAGGGCGGCGTGCTCACCGAGGCCGTCCGCCAGCATCCCTACTCGGTGGTGCTGCTGGATGAGGTGGAGAAGGCCCATCCCGACGTGATGAACCTGTTCTACCAGGTCTTCGACAAGGGCTCGCTGGCCGACGGCGAGGGGCGGGTCATCGACTTCAAGAACACGGTGATCTTCCTGACCAGCAACCTGGGCACCGACGTGATCCAGGGCATGTGCGAGTCCGGCGAGCCGGTCAATCCCGACGAGCTCAAGGAGGCCATCTACCCGCACCTGCGCAACCACTTCAAGCCGGCCCTGGTGGCCCGCATGACGGTGATCCCGTTCTTCACGCTCAGCCACGAGATTCTGAAGAACATCGCGCGGATGAAACTGGGAAAACTCGCCGCCCGGCTGGGATCGGCGCATAAGATCAGGATGGAGATCGACGACGCGGTCTATGAGACGGCGGCCAGCCGCTGCACCCAGGTGGACATCGGCGCCCGGCAGGTGGACCACCTCATCGACCAGGCCGTTCTGCCTGAGCTGTCCCGGCTCATCCTGGAGCAGATGGCCGCCGATACGCTGCCCGAGCGGCTCAGGATGGGCGTGAACGAGGCCGGCGAGTTCACCTACGCGTTTTCGTGAGAAGCGGCCGGGGACGAGAGGGGACGGGGATGAAACGGTCGAGACTGGATCGAGGGTTTGAAGGCTTTGGATTCCGGGGGCCGCGCCGGCGGACGGAAAGAACCAACATCCCCAATCCAGAATCCATAATCCGGAGGCTGACATCATGGCCATTCTTCGGGATTTGAGCGCCGCCCAACTGGCCTTCCAGGTGCTGGGCAGCGAGCTGGACGCCTTCCTGGTGACGCGCTTCCGCGGCACCGAGGGGCTCTGTCAGCTTTACCGCTTCGAGATCGAGCTGGTCACCACCCGGCAGCAGATCCAGTTCAAGGACGTGGTGGGCAAGCCGGCGGTCTTGAGCGTCAACACCATCAGCGGCGAGCGCTGGTTCCACGGCATCGTCAGCCGGTTCGAGATGATCGACGAGAGCAAGGAGCAGATGCAGTTCCGGGCCGAGCTGGTGCCGGAGCTGTGGCTGCTGACTCACCGCTACAACTCGCGCATCTTCCAGAACATGAGCGTGCCGGAGATCATCGCCGACGTGCTGACCAAGGGCGGCATCCCCAGCGACCGGGTGGTCAAGAACCTCTCCGGCAGGCACGAGCCCCGCGAATACTGCGTGCAGTACCGCGAGACGGACTACAACTTCATCTGCCGGCTGATGGAGGAGGAAGGCATCTGGTGGTGCTTCCAGCAGACGCAGGACGCGCACAAGCTGTTCCTGGCCGATTCCAAGTCGGCGTACCAGCCGATCGCCGGCGACGCCAAGCTGCCCTATCATCCGCCCACGGGTCTGAACGTGGAGGTCGAACATGTTTACCGCTTCCGGCTGGGGCAGTGCGTCCGGCCGGGCAAGGTCGAGCTGACCGACTTCAACTTCGAAAACCCCAAGCTGGACCTGCGGGCCAAGGGCGACGCCGGGCGCGACGCCAGCCTGGAGTGGTACGACTTCCCCGGCGAATACGCCCAGCAGGCCGCCGGGACGGAGCTGGCCAAACTGCGCACCGAGGAGTTCGAGAGCGCCCGCATCATGGGCGTGGGGCAGACCAACTCCAACCGGCTCTCGCCGGGCCTGACCTTCGAGCTGACCGAGCATCCCTCGGCCCCCATGAACGGGAAATACCTGGTGACCACCGTCACCCACCAGGGCAAGCAGGCGGCGATGCGGGCCTCCGGCTCCAACGGGCACGCCGGTCTGCTGGACTCGCGCCTGCGCCAGTCGCTCATCGCCGTCCGGCAGAGCGCCGACCAGACCCTGCGCGAGCTGGCCGAGGGGCTCTTGCAGATCGCGGCCCGGCTGGAGAACAACGACGAGACCGCCCATCGGGCCCTGGCCAACTGGCTCTATCACGCCGGGCAGATCACCCGCGAGCTGCCCACGGCAGCCGGGGCGATGGGCTTCAACCCCCTGGCCGCCCTGACCGTCCCCAACCTGATGGACGACGCCCCGGTGACCAGCCGGGTGGACGGCAACATCGGCTCGTACGACTGCCGCTTCGAGTGCATTCCCGGCGAGGTGAGTTTCCGCCCGCCGCGGATCACCCCCTGGCCGGTCATGCGCGGCACGCAGACCGCCCGGGTGGTCGGGCCGCCCGGCGAAGAGATTCACACCGACCAGTTCGGCCGCGTCAAGGTCCAGTTCCACTGGGACCGCGAGGGCAAGATGGACGACAAGTCCTCCTGCTTCATCCGCGTCTGCCACGGGTTCGCCGGCGGACAGTACGGGATGATGTTTCTGCCGCGCGTCGGGCAGGAGGTGGTGGTGGACTTCCTGGAGGGCGACCCGGACAGGCCGATCATCGTCGGCCGGGTCTACAACGCCGACCACATGCCGGCCTACAAGCTGCCCGAGGAGAAGACCAAGAGCTACATCAAGACCAACTCGAGCAAGGGCGGCGGGGGCACCAACGAAATCCGCTTCGAGGACCTCAAGGACAAGGAGCAACTGCTCATCCAGGCCCAGCGGCGGATGGACACGAAGGTCAAGGCCAGCCACCTGCACACCGTGGGCGGCAGCTACCATCTGACCGTGGGCGGGGAGAAGGACGGGCAGCTCTCCGGCGAGTACCGCGAGAAGGTCTTCAAGGCCAAGCACGTGCACGTCAAGGGCGAGTTGCGCACCTGGGTGGAGAAGAACGAGGGGCGGGCCATCGGCGGGGACCAGGCCGTCGAGATCGGCGGGACGCAGTCGCTGCTGGTCAAGGGCGATACCATCCACCTCTACGAGGCCAACCATACCCACGAAGTGACCTCGACGCTGGCGGTGAAGGGCGCCGACGTGAAGATCGAGGCCTCCGGCACGCTGGAGCTGGTCTGCGGCGGCAGCAGCGTGGTGCTGGCCTCGGGCGGGGTCTACATCGTCGGACCGAAGGTGTACATCAACAGCGGCGCGGGCCCGTCGGTTTCGCCGCCGGGCTCGTCGGGGGTTTGTCCCGCGGCGGCCGAGGACCCCTCCACCGCCGCCTCGACCAAGCCGGGCAAGGACGTGCGCTACAGCGCCCCGGGCTTCACGCCGCCGGCGGCCCAGCCGCTGCCCACCGTGCCGGGCCACGACTTCCCGGAGCCCAAGCCTCCTCCGCCGC
>JABRVU010000043.1:0-2103 GCA_039961895.1 Phycisphaerae bacterium
CTTTCTGGCCGGGGCCAAGCTCACCAGCCGCCAGCAGGTGCTCCGTCTGGACCGCGAGCCGGCCGAGGCGCCCGGCGGCGGACTGCTGGCCGAGATCGGGGATCGGATCGCCCGCCTCGACGGCGAAGTGGACGCCTGGGTGGTGAGCGACTACGGCTATGGGGCGATCGGCGAGTTGGCCCGCGGCCTGCTGCGCGAGATCGCCGGCCGCAAGCCGGTCGTGGCCGACTCGCGCTATGACACGCGGCTTTTCGCCGGCGTGACGGTGGTCAAGCCCAACGAGGAAGAGGCGGAAGCGGCCGCAAGGGCCCTGGGTCTGTCGTTTCGGGATGAAGGCGAGCTGGCCGCCGGCTTGAATGCCGCCCTGAACGTGAAGGCCGCCCTGGTCACGCTGGGCAACAAGGGCATGGTGCTCAGCGCCTGCGGGCGGGTCACGCGCATCCCGGCGGTGGGCACCGAGGAGATCGTGGATCTGACCGGGGCGGGAGATTCGGTGGCCGCCGCACTGGCCGCCGCCCTGGCCGCCGGCGCCGATCTGGAGCTCGCCTGCCGGCTGGCCAATCACGCCGGGGCCGTGGTGGTCATGAAGGAAGGCGCCGCCACCGCCTCGCCCGAGGAGCTGCGCCGATCGGTCCTCGAACGCGAGCCGGGGCCGGACGCGAGAAGCAAGACATGAGCAGCGGCAAGCGCATCATCACCGACCGTGACGAGCTCCGGGCGGCGGTCGGCGCGTTGCGTGCCGCGGGCCGGACCATCGTGTTCGCCAACGGGGCCTTCGACCTGATCCACGTGGGGCACGTCCGCTATCTGGCCGGCGCGGCCGCCGAAGGCGACGTGCTGGTGGTGGGCGTGAACAGCGACGCATCCATCCGCCGCTACAAGGGCCCCGGCCGGCCGCTCCAGCCGCTGTCGGAACGGATGGAGATCGTGGCCGCCTTCGCCGCCGTCGGCCTGGTGACCTGTTTCGACGAGCCCACCTGCGACGCCCTCCTCGAACTGATCCGCCCGGACGTCCACGCCAAGGGCCCCGACTACACTCCTGAGAACCTGCCCGAATACCCCACGCTCCAGCGACTGGGCATCCGACTGGCCCGGGTCGGAGATCCCAAGGACCACTCCTCGACGGACCTGCTCGATCGGCTGCGAAGCGTCCGATGACCCGCCCGCCGTCGGGCGAAGGCCCTTCCACCCGTCTTCCCACGCGGCGCGACCCGAGGCCCGAAAAAACAGGGCGTCATAAACTCGCCGCCTTCGCCTCGCGTGCGCGGGGTTTTATGGGCCGCCGGGATTCATTTCACTTTTCCGTGGAGACAATCGTATTTTCCTGGCGAGGTTGTGAAGGCATCGGCCGGGAGGGTCGATGAACGCCATGTCAGCAGCGGCCCGGTGGGAGCGGGCACCGCTGAAAGGGGCTTTACGGGGAACATGAACATGGGGCGTAAGCAGACAATCAGGACGAAGCGTACCGGTTTCAGTCTGGTCGAGCTGGTGATCGTGATCGTGATCATCGGGGTGATCGCGGCCATCGCCATTCCGCGCGTCAGCCAGGCTTCCCGCGGGGCGGGCGAGTCGGCCTTGTCGAGCAATCTGGCCGTCCTGCGCAACGCCATCGAGCTGTACGCCAGCGAGCACGGCGGGCAGTACCCGGCCTCCACCGACGCCGGAGGCTCTTACGGCACCAAGGAGACGCCCGAGTGCTTCGTCGCCCAGTTGACCATGTACAGCAACGCCAGTGGAACCGTCAGCCCGACCAAGGACCCGGCCCAGTTCCCGTTCGGGCCTTACCTCCGCAAGGAGGTTCCCCCGGCGCCGGTCGGCGACAACAAGGGCAAGAACGGCGTCAAGATCGACAAGGTCAACTCGCCGCCGCAGGTGGTCTCCGACACGACCACCGGGTGGGTCTACAACCCGCTGACCGGCGACATCATCGTCAACTCGGACCAGCCCAACGAGGCCGGCACCAAGGACTACAACCAGTACTGAGCTGACCAAAGCTGACCCCGCCGGGCCTTCCGGCGGGCGGCACGAGTGAACCTTTCACGCAGGGAATGCGGGGACGAGCGGTCGTGACGCCGCCAGGCGCACGACCGCTCTGTTGTGTCG
>JABRVU010000044.1:0-2362 GCA_039961895.1 Phycisphaerae bacterium
TCGGCAGCCGCGGGACCGCCCGGACCCGCTGGATCGAAACGTCGCTGTTGCGCTTGGCGGACACGAATCGCGATTCCACCGCCGTTTTGCACGACCCAGCGCTGTCTTCAATGCCGCGGGGTTTTACAGCGCCCGCAGAAACGCGAGCAGATCGGCCTTCTCCTGATCGGTCAGCCCGAGCTGCTGGATGAGGTTGAAGAACTCGATGGTGTCCTCGAGGGTCAGCAGCCGCCCGTCGTGCAGATACGGGGGCGAGTCCTTAATGCCGCGCAGCGGGAAGGTCTTGATGGCCCCGTCCGCCGAGGCCAGTCGCCCGTTGATCATCTGCGGCTCATAGAAGCGTTCCGCCCGCAGGTTGTGCATCAGGTTGTCGGTGTAGTACGGCGCCGGATGGCATACCCCGCACTGGGCCTTGCCGAAGAAGAGCTTCTCGCCGCGCAGCTCGGCCTCGTCGGCCTTGGCCGGGTCCAGCCGCCCGTAGAGGTTCAGTTTCGGCGCCGGAGGGAAGTCCAGCAGGGCCTGGAACTCGCCCATGAAGTGCACCTGGCTGCCGCGCTCCAGGACGTTGACCCCCTTCTTGGTGGCGATGACCGGGTCGCCGTCGAAGTACGCCGCCCGCTGCTCGAACTCGGTGAAGTCCTCGACGCTCTTGAGGGCCCGCTGCGACCCGAACAGCCGCTGGATGTTCACCCCGCGAAGCGAGGGCGTATCCAGCCGGTGGCGCAGCTCCTGCGGGCGGATGTCGCCCACCAGGTGGGTGGCGTTGTTGGTGTGCCCGTTGGCGTGGCAATCGAAGCAGGCCACGCCCCGGCTGGGCTGATCCGACCGGCGATCCTCGGTCTGGTTGAACTGCTGCTGCGGGAAGGGCGTCACCAGCAGCCGCAGCCCCTCGAGCTGCTTGGGATTGAGAATCCCGCTGAACAGCTCGTAGTAATTCATGATCGTGACCAGCTGGCCCTTGGAGACGTCGCCTAGGTCCGGGCGCGTGGTCAGATAGATCGGCGCGGGGAACTCGGCCAGGAAGTGGTCGGGCAGGTCGAAATCGAGATCGAAGCGGGTCAGGTCCCGTCCTTCCTGTTTCTTGATCTCGTCGATCACCGGCTTCGGGAAAAGCATGCCGCCTTCGGGATGGTTCGGGTGCGGCAATGGCAGGAAGCCCTTGGGCCAGGCTTTCTGGGCGCGAATCTCGTCGGGGGTCATGCCGGCGAGTTTCTGCCAGGTCATCCCCGGCGGGAGCTTCACGCGGACGCCGCCCTGGACGGGTTTGCCGCGCGACATGGTGACGCCCTTGGCCGGTGAGTTGCTCAAGTCATAGCGTTCGGCCAGCAGGTCCATCTGCCGCTGTTGGACGGCCGGCTTGGCGGCAACCATGCGGTCGCGGATGGTCTTGAAGTCCTCGTGAATGTCCACGGGCGCGTAGCTTTGCGGCTTGCCGGCCTTCTGCTGGGCGAAGACCGCGATCGAGGCGGGTACGCACGCGGCCGCGCACAGCGCCGCCGCTGAAAGGCGTTTGAAGCTTTTGTGCATTGAAAACCTCCTTCGCTGTTCGATCAGGATCATCAGGGGGGGCCGGGCCCTTCCACGGAACGGCCCGCGACCGGCGCCAAGGCCGGACCGCGCGGCCCTGCCGCCCGACCGCGGGGGCCATTCTATGCCCGATGACCGGCGACCGGCAAGATCGACGGAATGAGCTGGAAACCGCCGTGCGTTGAAGCATGACCCGTGCGTGTCGCGGCGTCCCGCCGGGGCGCCGTGGGGTGATCTATCCAAGCTCCGGCACCAACGAGCCGATCATTCGACAGGCGCGACGGTGCGGTGCGGGGCCGCGAAAGGGGTTGACCGCACCCCACCCGACGCGGGAAGATGTTGCATCCTCGGCCGATGTTATCGGCCGGCGGGCGATGACGGACCGGCTTGCAGACCCGGCCTGACGCCGTTGAAAACGCTCCGTTGCCGGGCGGTGGTGCCCTTCGGCCGCGAGCGGTTATGGGAACCAGCGTGAAGAAGTGACCGGCATGAGTGAAGCTCCCCACCAACGGATCGAGGAGGCCGCGCCGCCGATGCCCGCCGCCGATGGCGGCGCCGGTGCGTCCGCCGCTCCCGCGGTTCCGGCGGCCGTGGCCCCCGATTCGACCGCTCCGCCGGTGCGGGCTCCGGCCGATGCGCCCGCCGCACCGGTCGAGTCCGGCGGCCCCGCCGCGCCGGCCGGATCAGCGCATGACGCCGTCCCGGCTCCAACGCCTTCGGGTCCTGAACCGGCCGCGGGCACCGCCCCGCCCGCCGAGGCCGCTTCCGCCTCAGCGCCGCCGGCACAGGCCGGCCCCTCGGAGCAGATCCACGCCGGCAAGATCGTGCGCGTGAC
>JABRVU010000045.1:0-3927 GCA_039961895.1 Phycisphaerae bacterium
AACCGGGACCGAACAGCATATGGGTCCCGCCGTTCGTACCGTTCGCGCCCATCGAGTACCCCGCGGGGGCGCCGGAGGAAGTCTTGGAGCCGCCCCCGCCGTTGACCGTGCGGAACCGCCCGCCCTCGGGAACCACGTCGCGCATCACCATCGTGCCCAAGTCGGGAGGGGTCTTGGGGGGGATGCCCAACGTGGCCGCGAAGAACCCCACCGCCGTCTGCGGCGTGCGCTCATGGGCCAGGCCCTCCACCAGTTTGGCCTCCACGTAAAACCCCCGCGAGCGATACCAGTCCACCGCCCGGGTGCTCTCGTTCCGGCAGGCCGGCAGATCGTTCTCGCCGAAGAAGATGCCGATCTTCATGTGCCGGTACTTGGGCACCTGGTTGGGGTCCAGCAGAGCCTCGCTGAAGTTCGACTGCCGGACGGCCAGGCAACTGAACCGCTCGGGGTAGCGGTTGACCAGGAAATGGGCCATGTATCCCCCGCACGACCAGCTCGTGGCCAGCACCCGCGTGGGGTCGGCGTTGGTCTGGCGGAAGACCTCGTCCATGATGGCGATGACGGCCTGCTCGTCGCGCTTGACGTACGACAGGTTGGGGTCCTTGAGCGGATACTGCATCCAACTGTTGCTGGTGTCCAGGTGCGGGGCGATGACCAGGAAACCGTAGCGGTCGGCCTCCTGCTGGCATTCCCTGATCTGGCGTCCGGCCGTGTCCCACGGCTCCATCCCGTGGAAGGTGACCACCACCGGCCAGCGGCCGCCGCCGGGCCGTTGGCCCTGCGACTTCACGTAGTCCTCGGGCAGGTACAGGTAATAGCCGCGCCGGGTGGTCGCCTCGGTCTGATACGACACCGTCCCGCGACCGGGCTTCTGGGGCACGGCGCAACCGGTACCGACGATGAGACTTCCCAACGACGTGAACAGAACGGCGGGTGATATGGGTTTCATCAATGGCGCATCCTTGCGAAGGATTCCCTCGGCGTCCCTGGTTCCATCCCATCTCCCTTACAGATCGAAATCCAGGCTCTCGCGGTAGGACCGGCTGAAAAGCCCGAGAATCCGCCCGATCGAATAGGCGAAATAGAAGCCCAGCCCGATGAGCACCGACCAGGCCAGCGGCCCGCCCAGCATGGACAGAAAGCCGGCGTCCATGCCCTTGTTGGCGGCGGTCTGAATCGCCGGGCCGGCCCATTTCATCACCGCCACCGTCCCGCCCACGTACATGCCCAGGTACAGCAGCACGATCAGGAACAGGAAGGCATAATGTCCGATCAGCCGGCCGATCGAACGGAACACGCGCATCGGGCTCAGCCCGTCCAGCGGATGGCTGCTGGAGAGCCCGATCATATTCATCGGCACGCCGAAGGTCAGCAGGGCCAGTACAATCAGGCTGCCCGGGCGGGTGAGCACGTCAAAATCGGAGGCCGACCGCGGCAGATGCCCGGTGTAGGCCACAATGAGCAGCAGGATGATCCCCGCGTAGAAGCCCAGCAGGGCCGCATAACCGGCCAGGGCCGTGCCCAAGCTGGCCACGTTCCAGGTCAGCGAGGGAGGCTGCTCGGCGCCGGCGGTGGTCGTGCGGATGGTGTCGATCAGACAGTAATAGGCCACCGCCCCGAAGTACACGCCCTGGGCCGCGAACATCACGGTCAGAAAAATCGTCACCCAGCCGTAGTCCGCCTTCTCGGCGATGGGGTTGAGGCCCGCGCCTGCGGTGAAGCCCAGAACCACGCCCAGGGGTACCGCGATGGTGGCCAGGGCCAGCCCCATGCCCATCAGAATCCACATCATGGCCGGGATCGGATAGGCGAACGCGCTGCTGAAGCCGGTGTAGAAACTGACCTGCGTGGTGATGCGGTCGGCCATCCCGCCGGTGTAGCGGGCCCGTCCTTCGCCGGGCACCTCGGCGCCGGGTATCGTCGCCCCGCAGTGCCGGCACATGAGGTCGGAGTAGATGTCCTCGCTGCGAACCTTCTGCCCGCACTGCGGACAGGTCCGAAGCGTCGGATCGGCCGGGGCCGCGGCTTCGCCGGCCTCGGCCGCGCGGGCCGCCTCGGCCTGGGCCAGCGTCATCCGCCGCCCGCGGCGCTGCTGGTAGATCACTTCCCCGGCTTCCTCGAGGGCGCTCAGCGAAGTCAAATCCAGGGCCGGGGCGGCCGCCGCCTCTTCGCTGGGCTTGGGCAGCGCGATCACGCCCTTGCAGGACGGGCACTTGACCTTCCGCCCGGCCCAGTCGTCGGGCGCCTGCAAGACTTTCCGACAGTTGGGGCAGCTTACCTTCATGAACGCTCGTCTTTCACGGCGAAGACCCGCGCGTCGGACCCGCGGCCGCCTACGGGCACCTGGGCCTACCCCGGCCACGGGCCTGTGAAACGGCATTATCCCGCCGAGAGCGCGGCAGGGTCAAGCCGTTCTCCACCCACGGGCGCAAAGGAGGTTCGTGACACCTTGGGCGGCGCGAAGGTGGCGGCCGATCACACCCTTCGCGGCTCAGACGCGGCCGGTGCGGAGCCCGGCCGCGCCAGAATCGCCGCGCCGCAGATTCCGCGGGCCTCGTCGGAGGCGAGCCGCCGCCGGCGGGGAGATCATCCCGGGCCTTCAGGTCGGATCGATGAGCCCCTCACGGATGGCGAAGCGGACCAGTTCCACCCGGTCGTGGATGCCGAGTTTCCGCATCAGGCTGGATTTCTGGTTGTCGGCGGTCTTGAAGCTGATCTGCATCCGGGCGGCGGCCTCCTTGAGGGTGGCGCCTTTGCCCAGCAGCACCAGCAGCTCGCGTTCGCGCTTGCTGAGCGCGGCGATCACGTCGCTGCGGGGACGGACCGGCCTGTACTGCTGCCCGTCGAACATCAGGCGTTCCCGGATCGGCCGGCTGAAGTACCATTCGCCCGCGGCCACCTTGTGGATCGCCTCGAGCAGCGCGTCGAGCCCGTCGCTCTTGATGACGTAGCCCCGGGCCTGGACCGCCAGGGCTTCTTCCAGGTAGGTGTCGTAATCGTAGCCGGTCAGGAAGATGACCTTGCAGTTCGGAACGTCCCGCCGGATGCTCGCCGCCGCCTCGAAGGGGCTCGAGCCGGGCATCTCGATATCCATCACCACCAGGTCCGGCGGGTTCGCGCGCGCCTTGGCCAGCGCCGCGTCGGCGTTTTCCGCCTGGTCGACGGCGGTGATGCCCGGTTCCCGGATCAGCCGCTCGGCCAGGACTTCACGCACGATCTGATGATCGTCAACCAGCAGCAAGCGCATGGGTGCTCCTCTTGGTGGCGGGTCCTTCGTGCTCGACACGCGCCGATCATTTCAACGGGCCACTCTAGAATCCAAACGACCGGCCCGCGAGAACGGCTTGTCGGATAAATACCGTAAAGCGTGCTTCGAGGACGTGATTCGGGAATACACCCCCGGCGAACCGCTCATGCGAGAGGGGTATTTACCCTTCTCCGCAACTCACAAGCGCGGTTCGTGGCCTGATGCCCGCGGAGTTGATTCCGCGCGGTGAGGCCCTAGCATCGGGCCGCGCAAGGGACGGTTGTCTTTCCGACGGACGCTCGCGCGCTGCGTCCCGGTCGCGCGGAAGGATGAAGGAGGATGATCCGTGGCTTTTGCGGATGGAACGCTGAGCTTCAAACGGCTGTACGTGCTGGGAGAGGCCCAGGCCCGTGTCGATGAGCCCCTGCTCAAACGCCTCGCCGATCACGCCTTCGGGGCCGACACGCTGCGGACGGCGGACCACACCGAGCTGGGGTGGACGACCGGCGAGCACCTGCTGGACGCGCGGTTCGACTTCGCCAAGAACGCGCTGGCCGACGGGCTGCACTTCGCGTTGCGGGTGGACACCCACCGGCCGCCGGCCGACCTGGTCCGCGGGTATCAGAAGCTGGCCGAGGAAGCGATGCTCGAGGCCAGCGGGCGCGGTCGCGGCCAGATAC
>JABRVU010000046.1:0-2215 GCA_039961895.1 Phycisphaerae bacterium
CCCTGGTGGCGCCCAAGGACAAACCCGGGCGCAAGACCTGGGGCCGGACCACGCTGATCCTGCTGGCCCTGTTCGGCGCCGCCCTGCTGGCCGCCGACGGCATGATTACGCCGGCCATCTCGGTGCTGGGCGCGGTCGAGGGGCTGGGGGTGGCCATACCGGACCTGAATCCGATGATCATCACCGCCACCGCCGTGCTGATCCTGGCCGTCCTTTTCCTGGTTCAGAAACACGGGACCGCCGGCATCGGCGCCGTCTTCGGACCGGTGATGCTGCTGTGGTTCGCGGTCATCGCCGTCCTCGGCGTCGTCTGGATTGTCCGCCATCCGAGCATCCTGGCCGCGGTCAACCCCGTTTACGCGGTTCAGTTCTTCGGGCACAACCGGCTTCATGGCTTCCTGATGCTGGGCGCGGTCGTGCTCTGCATCACAGGAACCGAGGCCCTCTATGCGGACATGGGCCATTTCGGGAGAAAGCCCATCCGCCTGGCCTGGTATGCCGTGGCCTTCCCCGCTTTGCTGCTGAATTACTTCGGGCAGGGGGCGTTCGTTCTGAGCCGCGGGCCGATTGACGTCTTCGATCCGGCCCGGCCGTTCAACCCCTTCTACGCGCTGGCCGGCCAGACCTGGTTTCTGTACCCGCTGGTGGTCATTGCGACCGCGGCGGCCATCATCGCCTCTCAGGCCCTGATCTCCGGGGCCTTCTCGCTGGCTCAGCAGGCCGTCCAGATGGGCTACTCCCCGCGCCTGACCATCGTGCACACTTCCAGCGAGACCCGCGGGCAGATTTACGTCCCCGAGATCAACAAAGGCCTGGCCGTCGCCTGCATCGCCCTGGTGCTGGGTTTTCAGCGCTCCACCAACCTGGCCGGGGCGTACGGCATCTCGGTGATGGGCACCATGACCATCACCTCGCTGCTGCTCTTCGCGGTCATGCGCCGCAACTGGGGCTGGAGCCTCAAGCGGGCCGGGGCCCTCACCGCCCTCTTCCTGGTCATCGACCTGACCTTCTTCACCGCCAACTTCAACAAGCTCTGGCACGGCGGGTGGTTCCCGCTGGTGGTGGCCGCGGGCGTGTTCAGCATCATGTCCACCTGGAAGACGGGGCGGGCCCTGCTCGCCGAGCGGCTCCGCCAGGCCACGCTGGGCTTGGACAAGTTCCTGAACGCCGTCGAGCGCGAGCCGCCCCACCGCGTGCCCGGCACCGCCGTGTTCATGACCTCCCACCCCGAGGGCACGCCGGTCGTGCTCATGCACCATTTCAAGCACAACAAGGTGCTGCACGAGCGGATCGTCCTGCTGTGCGTGACCACCACGGACGAGCCCGAGGTCCCCGCCGCCGAGCGCGTGCTGATCCGCGACAAGGGCCAGGGCTTCTACCAGGTGTTGGCCCGTTACGGCTTCATGGAGACGCCCAACGTCGATGAGATCTTCCGGGCCTGCTCGAAGAAGAACCTCAAGCTGCATGCTCGCGAGGCCAGCTTCTACCTGGGCCGCGAGACGCTCATCATCACGCCCCGCCCCGGCCTGGCCCGCTGGCGCAAGAGCCTGTTCGCCTTTTTGAGCCGCAACGCCCGCACCGCCACCGCCTACTTCGACATCCCGCCGAACCGGGTGGTGGAACTGGGCACGCAGATCGAGTTGTAGGCGCGGGCGACGGTGGGCACAACGGGCCGCGGGCCCTTCAGCTCAAGCGGCTCCTCCTCTATCCACCCGCGGCGCCGGGCGAAGCCTCCGGCTCGTCTTCGCCATAGACCTGGTGCACCGGCCGGGCGGTAAGCACGTCGCGGCCCCAGGCGGCCACCTTGCGGAACAGTTCGGAGGCCACGAAAGCCTCGAAGGCCCGGCGGGTGCGCCATTGCGAGACGATCAGGAAGCTGGGCGGCTCATGGACGTCGCGGTAGAGACGCGAGGAGGTGTGCTCCGGCATGGCCGACATGGCCTCCAGCACCTTGTCGAACATCCTGACGAAGGCTTCCTCCTTGCCGGCGGCCACGCGATAGTTCATGCCGATGGTAATCATGACGCTCCTCCGGGCCGGCACAACCTAAGCCCCGCCGCCGTTGATTGCAACGCCAGGTGTGAACCCGCCGCTCGGATTGAGGCGCTCGGCCGGCACCGGCTGCGACGGCGGCGGATCGAATCCCCGTCGCGTTTCCGCGGCCCGAGGCGTTATACTCCCCGCCGACGGGAGGACACGGCTCATGGCCATACTC
>JABRVU010000047.1:0-10173 GCA_039961895.1 Phycisphaerae bacterium
CGGTGGCCACGCCGCTGGCCGCCACCCGGCGGGTGGTGTCGGCCAGCGGCGTGGCCACCGTCTGCGAAGAGGCCCGCTGCCCGAACCTGACCGAATGCTGGTCGCACCGGACGGCCACGTTCATGATCCTGGGCGACAAGTGCACGCGGCGGTGCCACTACTGCGCGGTGCAGACCGCCCGGCCCGACCCGCCGGCGCCCGACGAGCCGCAGCGCCTGGCCGAGGCCGTCGCCGCCCTGGGTCTGCGCCACGTGGTCATCACCGCGGTGGCCCGCGACGATCTGGCCGACGAGGGCGCGGGGCAGTTCGCGGCCTGCGTCCGGGCGGTGCGGCGGCGCTGCCCCCAGGCCACCATCGAGGTCCTCCCCGCCGATTTTCACGCCCGCCGCGAACTGATCGAGCAGGTCTGCGAAGCCGGGCCCGACGTCTTCAACCATAATCTCGAAACCGTCGAGCGGCTGACGCCCCGGGTCCGTCCGCAGGCCCGCTATCGTCGTTCGCTGGAGGTGCTCAGGCTGGTCAAGGAGCTCGATGCGGGCATGGCCGTCAAGAGCGGGCTGATGGTCGGGCTGGGTGAGACGGCCGAGGAATTGCACCAGGCCCTGTGCGACCTGCGCGCGGTCGGCTGCGACGTGGTCACGCTGGGCCAGTATCTCCAGCCCACGCCGGCGCATGCGCCGGTGGCGCGGTTCTATGCGCCCGAGGAGTTCGACCATTGGGCCGCGGTGTGCCGGTCGCTGGGTTTTCCGGGAGTGGCCTCCGGGCCGTTCGTGCGCAGCAGCTACAACGCGGCGGAGGTGTACGAGCGCGTCCGGACCGGCGCACCACCCGGCCGGTGAGCCCGCGACGATCATGACCGGACGCGCGACCCGACCCGACGTGAAGGCCGCCAGCCGTGTCCACCCCCTGCATCGATCCCTATGAACCGGCCCGCCGGCGCATGGTCGAGGAGCAGATTCGCGCCCGCGGCGTGCGCGACGAGCGGGTGCTGGCCGTCATGCAGCGCGTGCCGCGCGAGCGGTTCTTGCCCCCCGAGGAGGCGGCTTGGGCCTATACCGATCGGGCCCTGCCGCTGGCCGGAGGCCAGACCATCTCGCAGCCTTACATCGTGGCGGCCATGACCGAGGCCCTGGGCGTTCAGCCCGATCATCGCGTGCTGGAGGTCGGCACGGGCTCCGGGTATCAGACCGCGGTGCTGGCCGAACTGGCCGCCGAGGTCTACACCCTGGAGCGGCTGGATTCGCTGCAACGCGCCGCCCGCGAGACGCTGGCTTTGCTGGGCGTCCTGAACGTCGCGTACCGCGTGGGCGACGGAACGCTGGGCTGGCCGGAAGCCGCGCCGTTTGACGGGATCATCGTCGCCGCCGCCGCCCCGCGCGTGCCGCCCAGCCTGGTCCGTCAGCTTCGCGACGGCGGTCGGCTGGTGATTCCCGTCGGGCCGGAGGACCACCAGACGCTCACCATCGTGGAGCGCGTCGGGGATACCATCCGCGAATGGCCTCAGTTCGCCTGCCGGTTCGTGAAGCTTATCGGACAGGAGGGCTGGCCGGCGTGACGCGGGCCAAGCGGGCGTGCGTTCTCGTTCCGTTTCCGGATCGGTTCTCTTTATTGCTTCGAGGGAGTGCGTCTCCACCGGCGGCAAAAAACCCCGTGTCACCCGACGAGGGCGACACGGGGCCGTTGAAAGGGGACACGACAGCTTCCAACTTATTTCTACGATCCGCCGACGTCGAAATCAAACGCCCGTCGGCCGAAAAGGCCTGGGGATTGAGATCTTTTTTCGCCGGATGGGCTGGGGCGCATTACCGGTCCTTGCGCCGGGCGTCGGGTCTGCTCCCAGGAGCCGCGCCTCCGGGCGGCCGGGTACCGGCTCGTCAACCGTTCCCTGACGGGCGGGCATGGGCCACACGGGCGGTTCCGGGAAGACGGCTTCCGAACAACCCCGTCCACGGACCGGCTGGAAGCCGGTCCTCCCTCGGGTCTGGAGATGCGCTCTCAATGCGCCGGGAGGACCTCGACCAGTTGGTCGATCTCGTCGGCGGTGTTGTAGACGTGCGGGCTGGAGCGCAGCCGCCCTTCGCGGACCACGATCACGATGCGGTGCTCGTTCTGGAGATGCTGCTGGATCTTGTGGTGGTCGTGCACGTCGGAGATGAAAGCCACGATGCCGCTGGCCTCGTTCGGGCGCCGCGAGGAGATCACGCGATAACCCTTGGCCCGCAGCTTGTCCACCAGCCGATCGGTCAGGCTCAGGATGCGGGCGGTGACGTTTTCCTGGCCCATGTCCAGCCACATCTGGATCGCCGCTCCCAGGGCGTAGATGCCGGCCAGGTTGTAGCCGCCGGTGTCGAACTTGCGGGCCGTGTCCAGGAACTCGAACTGGTAGTTGCCGAAGTCCAGCGCGTTCTTCATGCCCAGCCAGCCGGCCATCACCGGCTTGAGGTGCCCGATGAGCGGCTGGTTGCAGAAGAAAAAGCCGATGCCCTCCGGTCCGCAGAGCCATTTCTGGGCCCCGGTGGACAGAAAGTCGATATTCATGGCCCGCACGTCGATGGGGAACGGCCCGAGCATCTGGATGGCGTCCACGCAGAACAGCACGCCCTTTTCCTTGCAGACCCGTCCGAGCGTGGCCAGGTCGGCGCGATACCCGCTGGCGAACTGGACGGCGGATACGCTGACCACCCGGGTCTTGGAGTCGATGGCGTCGGCGATGCGCTCGACCGGCACCCGCCCGCTCTCCTCGGGAATCATCTTGAGCTGCACGCCGCGGGCCCGCAGCCCCATCCACGGGTAGATGTTGGCCGGGAACTCCACGTTGGTGGTGACCACGTTGTCGCCGGTGTTCCAGCTCAGTCCGCCGGCCACCCAGCCGAGCCCCTCGGAGGTGTTCTTCACGAAGGCGATTTCCTCGGGCGTGGCGTTGATGAGCCGGGCGCAGAGCCGGCGGACCTGCTCGGCGTGCTTGTAGAACCCGCAGCGGACGCCCGCGTCGGTGAGGGACTGATCGACGTACAGGCGCATGGCCTCGGCCGCCGGGCGGCACAGCGGCGACACCCCCGCGTGGTTCTGGAAGTTATAGTTCTTCGTGACCGGGAACAGTTCCCGGATGCGCTCGATGTCCATGACGCCATCCCCCGGCGGGCCCCAGGCTCGGGCCCGTGCTGCCCCGTTGAATCTTATGGCTGTTCCGGGCTTACTTCCATCATAACTTCTTTTGGACCGCAAGGCGCGCGGAATTCCCTTGCGTGCCGTCCCTCCGACGGGCGAGGCTTGGGTCCGAACGTGGTGGGGCGAGAAAGCGGGTCCCGAAAACAGCGCCGTCGCGGTCAATATCCCAGGGGTTGCCCGCCCTTGCGAGGGTCGCTGGCCCCGATCAGCCGGCCGGGCTCGATCTGAATCGCCTGAACGACCGCGTCCTGCCGCTTCGCGGAGATCCGGTGCCCGCGCCGCCGGAGCCCCGCGATCACCGGCGCGTCGGCCGCGAACTGATTCCGATAAACCACGTCGGGCATCCACTGATGGTGCAGCCGGGGCTGCTCGATGGCCCGTTCGAGCGGCTGACCGTACTCGATCACGTTGAGCATCACCTGGAGCGTGCCGGTGATGATTCGCGGCCCGCCGGCGGCACCCAGGGCCAGCACCGGCCGCCCGTCGCGCAGCACGATGGTCGGCGACATGCTCGACAGCGGCCGTTTGCCGGGCGCCACCGCGTTGGCCTCCGATTGCCGCAGGCCGAAGGCGTTGGGCTTGCCGGGCTCGGCGGTGAAGTCGTCCATCTCGTTGTTGAGCACGATCCCGTATTCAGGCACCATCACCCACGAACCGAACGACGTGTTGATGGTCTCGGTGCAGGCCACCACGTTGCCCCAGCGGTCCACGACCGAGAAATGCGACGTGCCCGCGTCCCTGGGCGGGCCGCCGGCGGCGTTCACCTGGATGGCCCGGTCCTCGCGGATGCGGGCGGCAAGCCGCCGGGCGAAACTCTTGTCGATGAGCCGGCCGACGGGCACCTCGGCGAAATCGGCGTCGCCCAACAGGCCGGCCCGGTCGGCGAAAGCGTGTTTGAGGGCCTCGATGGTCAGATGGGCGGCCAGGCCGGGGTCGCGCCGGGCCACACCGGCCAGGTCCCAGTGCTCCAGGATATTGAGCGTCTCGGCGATGCAGATCCCGCCCGACGACGGCGGGGGCATCAGCAGGATCTCGTAGCGATCGCGGTATCGCAGCCGCAACGGCTCGCGCCACGTGGGCCGGTAGCCGGCCAGGTCCTCGAGGGCGAGGACGCCGCCGGCGGCTCGGTTGGCCTCGACGATCGCCCGGGCGATGGGACCGCGATAGAACGCCTCCGGGCCGCGGTCCCGGATCAGGCCAAGGGCCCGGGCCAGCGCCGGTTGGCGCAGGCGTTCCCCGGGACGGGGCTCCCGCCCGTCAAAGAGATACGTTTTCCGCAGCTCGGCTCCGATCCGGGCCAGGGCCGGCTCCCGGCGCATGTCCGCGAGACATTCGCGCGCGACCGAACAGTAATGGCGGTCCACGTCGAAGCCGTCGGCGGCCAGGGCGACGGCCGGCTCGATGACTTCGCTCAGCGTTCGCGTGCCCAACCTTTCAAGCACCGCCGCGTGGCCCGCGACCAGGCCGGGGACGCCGGCGGCCAGCCCGCCGTACTCGCTGGGCGAAGGACCTTGGGGATTCGCCGCCCGCGCCTGGACGAACATGTCCGCCGTCGCCGCCGCCGGCGCCCGTTCGCGGTAGTCGAGCACGAAGACCTCGCCGGTCTTGGCCATCCGGATCATCATGAACCCGCCGCCGCCCAGGCCCATGCTGTAGGGTCTGGTGACGGCCAGGGCGAACGACGTGGCCACGGCCGCGTCGACCGCGTTCCCGCCGGCTCGAAGGACCTCAACACCGGCCCGCGAAGCATCGACGCTGTCGCTGGCGACCATGGCCTGGCGCCCGACGGCCAGCCACTCGCGGGCATCTCCCCCGGAACCGACCGGCGCGCAGGCCGCGACCGCCAGCCACCCGGCGCTGAGCGCCATTCGACGAATCATTCGGTTCGGTCTCATGCCGTCAATCTTACTGCACCGCGGCTCGAATCAGGATAGAATACGCTGGGCATTCCGATTTCCGAGCGTCCCGAATTGCGCTGGGCATCCGGTTTCCGTTCCGGGAGTGAAGGGTATGAGGTTTTCATCAGCGGCGGTAGCGGTCCCGGACGTCGGGCCGGCGGTGGAGAAGCTCTGCGAACTGGCGGGCGGCGATCTGGGTTCCGCCGCGCCCGATCTGGCGGTGCTGTTCTTCACCAGTCATTTCGAGGACGAGGGGTCTGCCATCGCGCGGGCCATCCGCAAGCGGTTCCCGTCGGCCCTGCTGGTCGGCTGTTCGGCCGAGGGCGTCATCGGGCCGGAGAGCGAGCTGGAACGTACGCCGGCGATGGCCTTGCTGCTCGCGGCCCTGCCGGGCGTGACCGTCCGGCCGTTCGAGCTGTCGGCGGAGTCCCTGGCCGCCAACCAGGAGCCGGAGGCCCTGATCGACCAGGTCGGCGCCGGCCCGCAGGAATCGCCCGCGTTTCTGTTCTTCGGCGATCCCTTCAGCCTTCCGGTCACGCACCTGCTGGAGCGGTTCAACCGCGCGTATCCCGGCCGGCCGGTGCTGGGCGGCATGGCCAGCGGCTGCGAGGCCCCGGAGCAATCCGTGTTGATGCTGGAGGATCAGGTTCTCCGCGCCGGCGGAGTGGGCGTGGCCTTGTCGGGGGCGGTCGACGTGCAGGCGGTGGTCTCCCAGGGTTGCCGGCCCATCGGGCGGCCGCTGGTTATCACCAAGTGCCGGCGCAACATCCTCTTTGAGCTGGGCGGCCGGCCTGCCGTCACGCAGTTGCGCGGGATTCTCGAGGACCTGCCGCCGGAGGACGTCCAGCTCATCAATCGTACCGGCGCGATTTTCGTCGGGCGGGTCATCAACGAATACCAGGAGACCTTCGCCCGCGGCGACTTTCTCATCCGCAACCTGATGGGGCATGACCCCTCCTCGGGCGCGATCGCCGTCGCTGAGGAGCTTCGCGTGGGCTCGACCGTGCAATTCCACGTTCGCGACGCCGAGTCGGCGGACCAGGACCTGCGGCATCTGCTGGCCCCGCTCGTCGACGGCGTCCGACCGGCGGGGGCCCTGTTGTTCTCGTGCAATGGCCGAGGCACGCGCATGTGGGCCCAGCCCCACCACGACGTGGCGGTGTTCCGAGACATCTGCGGTCGGGTACCGGTGGCCGGTTTCTTTGCCGCCGGCGAACTCGGTCCCGTCGGCGGAAGGAACTTCATCCACGGCCACACCGCCTGCCTGGCACTTTTCCGGGAACGCCCTGTTTCGAGCGCCTCCTGAAACCCCTGGTGGTGCAGACCCGTGCTGCATCGGCGTCCCGCCGGGGCATTACGGGGTTTGAGGAGACCTTCGACCCGCGTTGTTTGTCGCGGCGGAACCACGTTAAGCCCCCAGTCTGGATTTGCCGACCGCACGCAGAACTTGCGCGGAGCGTCGGAAAGCGCCATGCGAGGCGCCAACTCATTTTTCCCATTTTAACAATCAACGTAATTCATTTTATTATAATGTGTTACGTTCAGTTTCGAGTTCGGTCGGCGGAAGCAATTCCCGTGCCGGACGGGTTTGGCACACCCTTTGCGTAGGTGGATCGGCGAACGAATCGTCAGCTTGCCCGCACGTGGCGGGTAAGCCCTTGGCGGCGCGCTTCAAGAGTGTGTCGATGGATCGACGGTCTCTGCCAGACCGGGCAACGGATTGCCTGAGCGGGTCCACGGACTGGACCACCATCGGCGCACGAGTTCTTGAGGCCGCCCTGATTGCCAGCGCGATTCACGCCGGTTCAAGCCGACGGCCGGCCGGGTTCGAGAGCCGGGCCGCGGGCTCGGCTCCGGCTCATCGCGAGTCGTCTTTCACCGACGGAGCAAGGAAGCCCGGCACCGGCCTCTGACGGTGCCACGGTCCCTGAAGGGAACGGCGACGTGGTGTATGGGATTTACAGTTCGGCGGCCGGCATGTTGGCGAACCAGTATCGCCAGGACGTGCTGGCCAACAACCTGGCCAACGTGGCCACCGCCGCTTTCAAGCAGGACCTGGCGGTGATGCGCGAGCGGCCGCAGGCGATCCGCGAACGCGGGTTGGACCCCGACGCGGGCGATCGCCGACTGGCCGGGCTGACCGGCGGAACGCTGGTCGCCCCCACCTACACCTCCTGGGAGCCGGGAACGATCGAGACGACCGGCGGGGCCCTGGATGCGGCCATCGTCGGCGAGGGCTTCTTCCGCGTGCGGGCCGACGGGGCCGAGCGATTCACCCGCGACGGGCGCTTCAGCCTGAACGAGCGGGGCGAGCTGGTCACCGCCGCCGGCCAGGCCCAGGTGCTGGATGAAACCGGACGGACCATCGTGGTCCCGGGAGACCTGGCCGCTCGCGTGCGCATCAACGCCAACGGTGAAGTCACCGCCGGCGAGGAGGTCTTCGGACGCGTGGCCGTTGTGAGGTTCGACGACAAGACCCTGTTGCGCAAGACCGGCGGGAACCTGTTCCAGGCCCTCGGGGCCGCGCCGGCCCGCCTGGAGACGACGTTGCAGACCGGGGCCTACGAGGGCTCCAACGTGGACGCCACCCGGGCCATGGTCTCGATGATCGAGGTCAATCGCGCGTACCAGATGAACGCGACGATGGTGACGCTGGCCGATCAGACCCTCGGCCGGGCGGTCAATGACCTCGCCCGGGTGAAGTAATCGTGGATCGGCCGGCCGCGGCCTTTTCGCCCGCGGCTGGTCAAGGAAGTTGACGTATGGCCCTCAGTGCGATGCAAGCCGCCGCCAGCGGCATGAGAGCGTTGGACACCAAGCTCAACGTGGTGGCCAACAATCTGGCCAACATCAACACGGTGGGCTTCAAGCGCTCGCGGGTGAACTTCGAGGACCTGTTCTACGAGACCCGCCAGGAGCCCGGCGTCCGCGGGGCCAATGATGAACCCAACCCGCACGGCATCCTGGTCGGCCTTGGGGCGAAGGTGTCCGGCACGCAACTGGACTTCACCACCGGCACGCTCGACCAGACCAGCCGCAAGCTCGACGTGGCCATCGAGGGCGAGGGCTTCTTCCAGGTGCGGACGTTCTACAACGGCCAGGAAGTCACCGCCTACACCCGGGCGGGCAATTTCACCCGCAACGCCAACGGCAACCTGGTGCTGGCCAACAGCGAGGGTTCGCTGCTGGAGCCGCCCATCAACGTCGGCGAACAGACCAACGAGAACGACATCACCATCGGACGGGACGGCAAGGTGTCGGTCACGCAGCAGGGCACCCAGCAGCTCAACGAGGTCGGCCAGCTCGAGCTGGCCCGCTTCGTCAACCCCGAGGGGCTCAAGTCCATCGGCAAGAACCTGTACATCGACACCGACGCCTCCGGGCAGCCCATCACCGGCCAGCCGTTGCAGGACGGGCTGGGGGCCCTGGTGCAATCGAGTCTGGAGAACAGCAACGTGGACCCGGTCCGCGAGCTGGTGGACCTGATCTTCACGCAGCGCGGCTTCGAGTTGAACTCCCAGTCGATTCAGAGCGCCGACGAGACGCTGCGCGTGGTGACGAACCTCAGACGGTAAGCCCGGAAGCCGCGGGCCGGGAGCCCGCGCGGAGCGCGGAGGGAAGAAGCCATGAGCGCGGATACCAGGCCGGTGGAACCGGCCTGACGGACCCATGAGCGGAGCGGTTGATCCCTGGTGACCGATCGCCAGAGGGAGGTTGTCGGACGAGCGGGAACGGAAGTCGCGGGCCCGAGGAGTGGAGCGGCTCGCACACTGGAAGCGACGCGGAGGTCGTCGATGCAGGATGCACGAACCGACATCTTGAAGCCCCCAGGCCGCGGACGAGCCCGGCCGGCCTGGTTCTCGAGGCCGTGCGGGCGGTGGGCCCGGTCGCTCCAGCGCGTCGGCCTCCGGGAGGCGGCGTGGACGGCGGCCGGAACCTGGCTGGCCCTGGCCGACGTGGCCGACATCAGCGGCGATGGTTCGTCGCTGGCCGGCGGTTTCGTAATCGCCGCCGCGCCCCAGCCGGGTTCGTCCGGCGTGGTGGACATCGCCCATCTTCAAAGCGTCCTGACCCGCCGGGGCGTCAACCTTTCGACGTGGGTCTTCCGCGGCGCGAGCCGGTGCGTCATCAGCCGGCCGGCCGACGTGGTCCCGGTCCGGCCGCGCGCGGAGCCGCTGACCGCGGATCGCAGGAGTCCGGGGCCTGCCGGGCCGCCGGCGGCCTCGACGCCATCGACCCGTCCCGCCGGGACACCCCTCGCCAACGTCATCCATTCCCCCGGCGTGGCTTCGGGCACCTTCGAGTCGGCCATACACGAGCACCTTCGCAAGCGACTGACCGGCGTCGGCGGCGGGGCGCTTTCCGTCCGCTTCAGTCCCGCCACCGCCCGCCTGTTGAACCTGTCCACCGATCAGTACCGGTTCGAGATCGTGGATCGCGGCGAACGGGCTCTGGGCGTCATTCCGCTGGAAGTCACCGTTCAGGACCGCGGGCAGGACCGGCCGGCCCAGGTCGTGCAGGTCGTCTGCGAGGCCGCGCTGCGCCGTCCGGCGGTGACCGCCAGGCGCAACATCAATCGTGGCGAAGTCGTTCAGGCCGCCGACCTGGCCCTCGAGGAACGCAGCTTCGACCGCCTTGAAGACGTCGGGCTCTCCGATCCGGCGCCGCTGATCGGCCAGCGGGCCCGCAGGATGCTGCGGCAGGGCGAACTGGTCGGCGTCCGCGATCTGGAGCCCGTGCCGCTGGTGGCCCGAAACGACCTGGTGGCCGTGGTGGTCCGGAAGAATGGGCTGCTCATCCACGCGACCGCGCGGGCGATGAGCGCGGGCTGCTACGGCGAGACCATCCCGCTGAGAAGCGAGCTGTCCAAGGAGACGTTCCAAGGCGTGGTTACCGGCCCCAAGACGGTCGAACCGGCCGGCAACGGGCCCCCGCCGGCGGCCACCCTGGCCGGAGGTGCACGATGATCCGGATCGGGCCTGCGATATCCGTCTTCGCGTGGGCGCCGGCCGTCGCCGCTCTCGCCCAGAGCTCCTCGCTGCTGCGGGCGCCGGCCTACGCGACCGCGACGGCGCCGCCCCCCTCGGTCGGCTCGCCTCTGCCCCCG
>JABRVU010000048.1:0-2203 GCA_039961895.1 Phycisphaerae bacterium
CTGTCTCATGGCGTGCCCGGCGCGCGGGGAGGAACTGACCATGCCCTTCCGCTACCAGGCCATCGACGCCCAGGGCCGGAACGTCACCGACGTGATCGAGGCGGCCAGCGCCCGCGAGGCGGCCGACCTGCTGCGCGACCGGCGGCTGTTCGTGACCCGGCTGGACCCGACCGACCAGGCCCCCGCCGAGGCCGCCGCCGGCGCTGCCGGCGAAACCCAGGCCGACGGCAAGCTCAAGGAAGTCGTCTTTTTCACCCAGCAGATGTCCATGCTGATCCGTTCCGGGGCCCGGGTGGTTCAGGCCCTGTCGGCCGTCGAAATCCAGTGCCAGCGACCGGCGTGGCGCAAGGTGGTCGCCACCATCCGCATGGACGTGGAGGAGGGACGCCCCTTCAGCACGGCCCTGGCCCGTTTTCCGCGGCAGTTCTCGCCCGTTTACGTGAACATGGTCGCCGCCGGCGAGGCCTCGGGCAACATGGGCCTGGCCTTCGAGCGCCTGGTCAAGCTGATGCGCCAGCAGCAGGAGATCCGCAACCGGGTGGTGGGGGCGCTGGCTTATCCGGCCGTGCTGGTCCTGCTGTGCGTCGCGGTGCTCATCGTGCTGTTCACCTTCATCCTGCCGCGCTTCGCGGAGATGTTCGCCACCGTCGGCGTCGAGCTGCCCATGACCACGCGGCTGCTGATCGACTCCTCGCGGTGGGTCGGGGCCCACTGGATCATCGTGCTCTCGGCGATCGCCGCCGGCGTCGCCGGGGTGTTCCTCTTCCTGCGCAGCCCCCGGGGCAGGCGGACCGTCTCGCGGCTGTCGGTACGGCTGCCGATCTTCGGGAAGCTGGTCCGCAACATCGTGTTCGCGCGCATGTGCCGGGTGTGGGGCCAGCTTCTGGACAGCAAGGTCGGGCTGCTGGACGCCGTGCAGCTCACCCAGGACAGCACCACCAGCCTGGACTTCCGCGAGCTGCTGGGCGAAGTGGTGACGGCCATCACCGAGGGCAAGCCGGTCAGCACGCCGCTGCTGGGCTCCTGGCTGGTGCCCCGGACCTTCTCGGCGGCGGTGGTCACGGGCGAGGAATCCGGCAAGCTGGCCGACGCCCTGCTCTTCGTGGCCGCCTGCCTGGAGGAAGAGAACACCGAGATGCTCGGTTCGCTCAGCAAAATCATCGAGCCGCTGTTGCTCTCGGTGATGGGCCTGATCGTCGGGACGGTGGCCATCTCGCTGTTCATGCCCATGTTCGACCTGGCCACCATCGCCGGCAAGTGACGATGCGGGAGGGAGGTGAGGGCCTGATGATCGCGCTGTGGACCCGTCAGAAGGCTTCGCTGGTCGCGCTGGACGTCGGCACCTGCTCCCTGCGCGCAGTCCAGCTCGTGCGCAAGACCGACGGGTATCACGTGTATCACTGGCTCAACGTGGAGACGGACCCGACCTCGCCGGACCCCCCGCCGGTGGACGTGGCCGGGCATCTGAAGGTGGCCTTCGGGCCGGGGGCGTTCAAGGGGCGGAAGGTGGGCCTGGCCCTGGCCCCGCCGGACGTCGAGTACCGGCTGCTGGACGTGCCGGCCACGCTGATGACCCGCAAGCCCGGCGAGCTGCGCGAGGCGTTGCAGGTCGAGCTGGACCGTCAGCTTCCCTGGCCGGCCGCCGAGTCGGAGGTCTCCGCCTGGCCGGTCCTGCCCGCCATCAACGGCATGGTCAGCACCATGGTCGCCGCCGCCCGCACCCAGGCGGTGCAGAAATACCTCGACGTGCTCGAGTCCCGCCGCCTGGAATGCCGCCTGGCCGACGTGGTGCCCAACGCCCTGGGCCGCCTGCGCGCCGCCCAGCCGGCCGCGTCCAACGGCGAGAACCAGGTCTGGGGGGTGCTGGACATGGGCTTCAAGGCCTGCCGGCTCTACCTGATGCTGGCCGACTCGCCCGTCTACGCCCGCGTGCTGCGGGCCGGCGGACGCGAGCTGACCGAGACGCTGGCCCGGGCCCTGCGCGTGGAGTTCAGCGTCGCCGAGCAGTACAAGCGGCTCTACGGGATCAAGCCCACGGATCGCGGCGTGCGCAGCGTGGTCGGCGGCCTGGGGCGGATCAACGAGGAAGCCCTGCCCGGCATGTTGCACGCCATCCTGGCCAAAACGCTGGAGACGCTGGCGGCCGACATCGAACGGTCCTTCCGCTTCGTGCTGGACCGCCACAACCCGTCGGGCATGGGGC
>JABRVU010000049.1:0-5525 GCA_039961895.1 Phycisphaerae bacterium
GGATGGCGGCGTGGGCGGGCGCGGGGGTGTGGGTCTCGTCGGCGCTGGCGGTGAAGCCGGCCACGTGGACGCATGAGCAGCCCAAGGACTTCTCGGCCGGCAGGCTCAGCGACCTGGTGGTCAGCTCGCAGGGCGAGGTCATGCTGGCCCGGCAGAGCAAGACGCTGCTGGAGGCCGGCGACGAGGCCGAGGTCGTCAACGCCCTGGCCCGGGCCGGCGACGGGCGGATCTACGCGGCCACCGGACCCAAAGGGGCCATCTATCAGCTCGACGGCGAGAAAGTGAGCAAGTTTGCGACCTTGCCCGACGGCGGCACGGTGTTCAGCCTGCTCTTCGCCCGGAACGGGCAGTTGCTGGCCGGCACCGGCGGCGGGGACCAGGCCCGCGTCTATATCATCGACGGCAACGGCAAGGCCGCTCTGTTCCACGAGCCCAAGGGCGCCCGTTACGTCTGGTCGCTGGCCCGCGGCAAGGACGGCGAGGTCTATGCCGCGACCGGCGTCGAGGGACAGATCTGGCGCATCGACGAGGACGGCAGGAACGCCAGGGTCCTGGCCGACCTGAAGCCCAAGAACGTGCTCTGCCTGGCCTTCGGGCCGGACGGCATGCTCTACGCGGGGACGGACACCGACGGGCTGATTTACCGCGTGAATCCCGAGACCGGCAAGACTTTCGTGATGTACGACGCCAGAGAGGCCGAGATCAGCTCGATCGTCATCGACGAGGACGGAGTGATCTACGCGGCGACGGCATCGGCGGAGCGGGCCCGGCCGGGCAAAAGCGTGGCCGACAAGCCCGGCGGCAAGCCCGAATCGACGGCGACTCAAAAGGCCGGCGCCACCCGTCCGGCCGATACCAGGCCCGCCGAGGGCGGGGCCCCGCCGCCCGGTCCGGGTCCCGGTCCCGGGCCGCGACGCGAACCCCGGGCCACCCTGCCCAGTGCCATCGGACGCATGATGGGCGGCCCGCCCGGCGGGAGCGGCCCCGGAGGAGAGGGCGGCGGCGGCGAGGGCAACGCCATCTATCGCATCGACACCAGCGGGTTCGTCACCGAGGTCTTTCGCGAGCCGGTCATCATTCTCGGCCTGGCCGAGGCCGATGGAACCATCTACGCGGCCACCGGCAACGAGGGGCGGATTTACGCGATCACGCCGACGGCCGATCAGACCGTCATGCTGGCCAAGCTCGAACCCGCCCAGGCCACGGCCATCATGCGGCTGGCCTCCGGCGACCTGCTGGTGGGGACGGCCAACGCGGCCAGGCTGGTGCGCATCGCCCAGCGCTTCGCCGAGAAGGGCACGCTGACCAGCAGGCCGCTCGACGCCGGGCAGATCGTCAAATGGGGCCGCATGGTCTGGAGCGCGTCCGTGCCCACCGGCACCAGGCTGACCATCTCCACGCGCAGCTCGAACCTCGAGGACGAGGAGTCGGAATCGTGGGAGGACTGGTCGCCGGAGTCGGACGCGACCGCGCCCGTTCAGATCGCTTCGCCCGGGGCCCGCTTCCTGCAATACCGCGTGACCTTTCAGACCTCCGTGCCGGATGCCTCGCCGACGCTGCGGAGGCTGGACATCGCCCGCATCGAGGAGAATCGCCCGCCGCGGGTCAGCAGCCTCGAAGTGCTCTCGGCCCGCGAAGAGGCCGAGAAGCCCGGCAGCTCGCCCAAGGTCAAGATGCTGGTCGGCGGAGGCGGCGGGTTCGGCGGAGGCGGCGAGAGCGGCCCCAAGAACCCCGACTATCACTGGGTCATCAAGTGGAAGGCCGAGGACGCCAACGGCGACGCCCTGCAATTCGAGGTCTTTTATCGCGGCGTCGGCGAGGGACGCTGGATCCGTCTGGAGAAGGAGCTCAAGGAGCCGCTGCGCATCTGGGACACGCGCACGGTGCCGGACGGCCGGTACGAGGTCCGCGTGGTGGCCAGCGATGCTCCCGGCAATCCGCCGGGCCTGGCCTTGACCGGGTCGCGCCTCTCCGACCCGATCATCGTGGACAACACCCCGCCCGAGGCCCGGATCGACGAGCCGCAGGTCAGGGGCCGAAGCGTGACCATCCACGCGACCTTCAACGACCCGCTGACGCCCATCGTCGAGGCCGCCTACAGCGTGGACAGCAACGATGAATGGCACGATCTGGCCGCCGACGACGATATCTTCGATTCGCCCTCCGAATCCGCCACCTTCACGGTCAACGACCTGGAGGCCGGCGAGCACCGTATCGCCATCCGGGTGAAGGACAAGCACGGCAACGCGCAGTACGTGATGAAGTCGATCACCATCGGCGGATGAGAGCGCCCCCTGGAACTCCGCGGCCGGCTGGAAGCCGGTCCCGCGCGGTTTTCAGGACGCGCTCCAGGTCGGTCGCGTTGAACGGTCGGCGTTCATCCCTCCCGTCGCCGTCGGCTGCCCCGGCCGCGCGATACACGGCCCGGCCAGACGGCGGTATACTCCGGCGCGTCCGTCGAGTCATCGGTCCCGACGGACCCGGACGCCGGCGCGTTGCATGCCGCCGGCTTCACGCCCGCAAGGAGGTTTGCTCGTGCAGATACGATCGTCCCGCCCGACCGTGCGTCGGCTGGTCGTCGCCGTCGGGGTGCTGGTGATGAAGACGGCGACGCCGACGCTGGCCCAGGCCAGCGCCCCGGCCACTTCGACGGCCCCGAGCACCCAGCCGGCCGGCACGCTGCCGGACAGCGCCTTCGCCGGCCTCAAGGTCCGCGGCATCGGCCCGGCCTTCATGTCCGGGCGGATCGGCGACATCGCCGTCCATCCCGAGAAGCCGTGGGAGTTCTACCTGGCCGTCGCCTCCGGCGGCGTCTGGAAGACCGTCAACGGCGGCGTCACCTTCACGCCCGTTTTCGACAGCGAGGGCTCGTACTCGATCGGCTGCGTGACCCTCGACCCCGGCAATCCGCACGTGGTCTGGGTGGGCACCGGCGAGAACAACAGCCAGCGCAGCGTCGGATTCGGCGACGGCGTCTACCGCTCGCGCGACGGCGGCCAGAACTGGGAGAACCTGGGGCTCAAGACCTCCGAGCACATCGGCCGGATCGTGGTGCACCCGAACGACTCGAACATTGTTTACGTCGCCGCCCAGGGGCCGCTGTGGCGCTCCGGCGGGGAGCGCGGTCTCTACAAGACCACCGACGGCGGCAAAACCTGGCAGCGCATCCTGCACGTCAGCGACGACACCGGCGTCAATGAGGTCTTCATGGACCCGCGCAACCCCGACGTGCTCTACGCCTCGGCCTATCAGCGCCGCCGCCACGTCTGGACGCTCATCGACGGCGGACCCGAGTCGGGGTTGTACAAGTCCACCGACGCCGGGGCCACCTGGCGCAAGATCAACCAGGGCCTGCCCGAAGAGGACAAGGGCCGTATCGGTCTGGCCGTCTCACCGGTCAACCCCGACGTGCTCTACGCCGAGGTCGAGTCGGTGGCCGGCAAGGGCGGCTTCTACCGTTCGACCAACCGCGGCGAATCCTGGGAGCGGCGCAGCGATTACGTCACCTCCAGCCCGCAGTACTTCAACGAGATCGTGGCCGACCCCGTCCTGGTGGACCGGGTCTACGCTTTTGACGTGGTGCTGCGCGTGACCGAGGACGGCGGCAAGACCTTCCAGCGCATGCCCATCCGCGACAAGCACGTGGACGACCACGCCCTGTGGATCGACCCGGCCAACAACCGGCATCTGCTGGTCGGCTGCGACGGCGGGCTGTACGAGACCTTCGACCGCGGCGAGAACTGGCGCTTCACGGGCAACCTGCCCATCACCCAGTTCTACCGGGTGAGCACCGACAACTCGACGCCGTTCTATTACGTCTACGGCGGGACGCAGGACAACGCCAGCCAAGGCGGCCCCTCGCGCACCACCGACCGGGCGGGCATCACCTCGGCCGACTGGTTCGTGACCGTCGGCGGCGACGGGTACGAGACCCTGGCCGACCCCGAGGACCCCAACATCCTCTACAGCATGTGGCAATACGGGATGCTGGTCCGCCACGACCGCCGCAGCGGCGAAGTGACCGACATCAAGCCGCGCGAGGCCCCCGGCGAGCCGCCGCTCAAGTGGAACTGGGATTCGCCGCTGATCCTGAGCCCCCACGCCCGGCGGCGGCTGTATTTCGCGGCCAACAGGCTGTTTTGCTCCGACGACGGGGGCGAGAGCTGGACGGCCATCAGCGGGGACCTGACCCGGGGCATCGACCGCGGTCAGTTGCCGGTCTTCGGAAAGATCCAGAGTGTCGATGCCGTCGCCCGCCAGAAGTCCACTTCGTTCTACGGCAACTGCACGGCCCTGACCGAGTCGCCGGTCAGGGAGGGCGTCATCTGGGTGGGCACCGACGATGGGCTGATCCACGTCACCCGCGACGGCGGGGCCACCTGGCGCAAGATCGAGGCCTTCCTGGGCGTGCCGGCCCAGACCTACGTGAGCGGCCTGACCGCCTCGCGCCATGACGCCCACACCGTCTATGCCTGTTTCGACAACCACAAGAACGGCGATTTCAGGCCCTACCTGCTCAAGAGCACCGACCTGGGCGAGACCTGGACCTCGGTGGCCGGGGATCTGCCCGAACGCGAGACCGTGTACTGCGTCGCCGAGGATCATGAGAAGAAAGACCTGCTCTTCGTGGGCACCGAGTTCGCGGCCCGCTTCTCGCTGGACGGCGGTCGGCACTGGATCAAGGTCGCCGGTCTGCCCACCATCGCCGTGCGCGACCTGGACATCCAGCGCCGCGAGAACGACCTGGTGCTGGGGACGTTCGGGCGGAGCTTCTACATCCTCGACGACTACACGCCGCTGCGCCACGCGACCGGCCGGCCCGAGGGCGAGCAGGCGGCCATCTTCCCGATCAAGGAGGCCCTGCGCTACGTGCCGCGCAGCCGGCTGGGCGGGCGGACGGGGAGGTATTCGCAGGGCGCCTCCTTCTATTCCGCGCCCAATCCGCCGTTCGGGGCCGTCTTCACCTATTACCTCAAAGAAAAGGTCATGAGCCGCCGCGAACAGCGCCAGGAAGCCGAGAAAAAACAGAAGGCCGCCGGCCGGCCCGTCCGCGTGCCGAGTCTGGATGAGCTCCGCGAAGAGGAGCGCGAGATCGAGCCGCAGGTGCTCATGATCGTCCGCGACGATCAGGGCGAGGTGCTGCGGAGGATCGTCGCCAGGCGCGAGGCGGGGATTCACCGCGTGTCATGGGACCTGCGTTACCCCTCGGCCGAGCCGACGCGCCTGCGGCCCGCCGAACCGGGCGATTACGACGACGAGGACGACGGCCCCTCCGGCCTGTTGGCTTTGCCAGGGACGTATTCGGCCACGCTGGTGAAGGTGGTCGACGGCCGGGAGACGACCCTGGCCGGGCCGGCGTCCTTCAACGTGATCCCGCTCGAGCTGGCCACCTTCGCGGCCAGGGACAAGGCCGCCACCTTCGCGTTTCAGCGCAAAGTGGCCCGGCTGCAACGGGCCGTCGAGGGGGCCGTCCGCGTCGGTGACGAAGTCCGCGACCGTCTGAACCTGATCCGCAAGGCCCTGCG
>JABRVU010000050.1:0-3403 GCA_039961895.1 Phycisphaerae bacterium
CCGGACGCGGCGTACGCCGGGACTCCTCCTCGACCAGGTGGCTCACGTCGTCGTCGCCGAAGTCGTCGTACACCGGCGGGCGATAGTCGGGCGACTTGGATCGCTCGACCTCCGCCTCGTAGGCCTTGATCACCGCCGTCTGAATCCGCTCGCGGCAGCCCGCGTTGATCGGATGAGCCACGTCGGCGTGGAGCTTGGCACGACCCATCGGGTCCTTGGGCGCCCGGTTCTCGTTGAGCTTCAGCCCGCAGTCGTTGCAGAACCGGGCCCGCAGGTGGTTCTTGCACCCGCAGCGCGGGCAGCGGTCGGCCAGCTTGCGCGAGGGCATGGCCACGAACGGGCCGGTCAGACCGTCGATGATCTTCAGGTCGCGGATCACGAAGTCCCCGTCCAGCGTGATGCTGCAAAACGCTCGGAGCCGCTCCCGCGATTCGTCCACCAGCTTGATCCGAACCTCGCTGATCTCCATGGTTGTCGTCTCCACAAGCGTCGTCGGCTCATCTGCTTTTCATCTGTCCATGCGTCGGACCGGTGGCGCTAATCCTATCCGTCGCTTCGGCATCGCGGGGCGATGGGCCGCACGACGCAGGTTTCCAGTCGGGTCTGCTCCCGGGCCGCGGCGGCGAAATCGTCGGCCTGGGACTGCTCGTCAAAGGCCGTGAACAGCGTCGAACCGCTTCCCGAGACGCGCACCGTCCGGCCGGCCACCTCCGCCAGCCGCCGGGCCCACGAGGTCAGCGCCGGGCAGACGCGCATGGCCGGCGGCTCGAGCATGTTGAACGTCCAGCCCATCCACTCGCGCGCGTCCGCCGGCCGATCGGCGAACCGGGCCAGGTCCGTCCCGACCGATTCCCCCGCCCGCCACTCGCGGTAGACCGCGGCGGTCGAGACCTCCACGCCGGGGAAGACCAGCACGATCCACCCGTCCCAGCCCGGCCGGGCGGGCTCGACATGCTCGCCGCGGCCTCTCATGATAACCGGCCCGCCGGCCAGGAACAGCGGCACGTCGCTGCCCACCCGGGCGGCCACAGCCGCCAGCCGGGCCGTCGGCCAACCCAGCCCCCAGAGGCGATTCAGGGCCACCAACGTGCTCGCGGCGTTCGAGCTTCCGCCACCCAGTCCGCCGCCGATCGGAATCCGCTTCACCAACCGGCAGCGAACCCCGCGAGCCAGCCCGGCCTCTCTGGCCAGGGCTTCGGCCGCCCGCGCGATGAGGTTGTTCGCGTCCAGCGGCACGCGGGCGGTGTCGCAACTCAGCTCGATGCCCGGCCGCTCCCGCGCCGAAAAGGTCAATTCGTCGAAGAGAGAGACGGGCGTCACCAGCGATTCGATGTCGTGGTAGCCGTCGTCCCGGCGACGGACCACGCGAAGCGCCCAGTTGATCTTGGCGGGCGAGCGGACGGTCAGCGTCCGGCCGGCCGCATCTTCGGTGTCCATCGAACGCCACCCGTCGGCGGACCGGCGGCGCGCTCTGCCTCATCACGGGCGGTCCTGCGCGCTTCCCGTCGGAAAGACCCCACCCGCGTCAAACCCAAGGATCGCGCCTGGTCACGAAGAGACGAGAACGGACGGAAACGACGTGATGGCGAGATACACTTCCCACGGGTGCACAACATGGCTGCCGGCTTTCCAAAGTTCTGCCGACCCGAACTCGGCAAGTTTCATTCTAGGTTTTCCCCCCACCCTGTCAAGCGCGGTCGGTACCGGCGCGGGTTCCCCAGGAGTCGAGGACGGGGGTGACGGGTCAGGCGGGGATACTCGCTCTGCTCAGGTCTGCGGCATTTCATGGCCGCCACCCGGTTGCCGCCGGCACTACGGCCACGCGCTGCCGCGGACCTTGCGTTCAGTTGCGCGCGTGCCCTTGGGCGAGCGCGACGAGATGGTTCTCGGCCTCGCGCATGCGGGCGAGGACCGATTCGAGCAGGGTGGGGTCGAGCAGGCCGTGGCCGCCGGACGCCGTCGCCTCGACCCGCTCGCGCGCCTTTCGCCATTCGCGCAGGGCCCGGTCGATCGGCGTCGGGTCGGTTTCGCCTGCCGGGCGGGCGGCCCGGGCCAGGCGGACCTGAAGCCGGCCGTACAGATCGCTCCAGTGCCGGGCCGCTCGTTCCGAACCCGGCCCGAAGATCGAACGGAACACGATCGCTTCGGCCGCGTCCTGATCGAACTCCTGCGGAGCCCAGGCGTACAGCCCGCTGACCGCGGCGTGATAGGGATGCGTGTCCATGCAGGGGTAATAGCCGTCGTAGCGGTCGGACAGCGACCGCAGCGCGCGGCGGGTCTGCTCGCTCGGCAGGGCGATGCTGCCGTCCGGCCGGGCCCCGATGTCCATCAGCCAGCCCCACTCGAAGCGGCCGAACTCCGGCTGGGGAAACGACACCAGGCCCGGAATCGACAGTCGCATCTCCGGCGGCGCCCAGCGCGAACAGATCTGGTACAGCGAGCGCATCCCGTTGTACCACCACACCCTCCGCTGCAACCCGAACCGATCGAGCAGCTCGACCCGCCGCGGATCGAACTCGCAGTAGAGCACGCGGGTGTGTTCGCGCACCTTCCGCGACCGCCCGATGACCTCGAAAAAGGCCTCGTCCGACAACTCGGGATAGCGGTCGCGCGAGTAGTGGGGCGGGCACCAGATGATCTCGGGCTGGGGCTTGTGACGGGCGGCCACGTCGCAGAGGGCCTCCAGCACGTGGACGATCTCGCGGGGCAGGCCGTCGGGGCCGAACCTCGCCCGGCAGCGGTCGCAGTGGCCGGCGCAGCGCTCGTGGGGCAGATCGTCCCACAGCACGGTGGTTCCGTCGCCGCCGAGTTGAAGGAACCGCTCGAAGTCGGCCGCGCAGCGGGCCACCGCCCGTTCATCGGAAGCACACAGGTTGCGCACTCCCAGCCCGACGTGCACGCGGATTCCGCGCAGATGGGCTGCTTCCAGGAATGGCCGCGTCAGCGGCTCGGGCCACTGGCCGATGCGCGTGGTGTTCATCCGCCAGCGGGCCCACCAGTCCAGGGCGGGCAGGGCTTCCTCGATCCGCCCGAAGGAAGCGCCGGGCACGCAGTCGCGCGTGTACCGGATGGCCAGCCCGGGGGCGGAGGTGATCTCGCCGGCCGGCGAAATCAGCGCCCCGTCGGCTCCGCCGCGCAGCCGGTCCAGCCAGGCGCACAGGCCGTACCAGGCGCCCACCGCGTCGCTGCCGAGCACCACCACGCGGGCGGGCGAATCCGAAACCAGGACGCGAAAGCTATGATCGCCCTGCCGGAAAAAGGGCACGCGCAGACCATGCGTCTGGCACCACTCGGCCAGGCCGGCCTGCTGCCGCGGGACGGCCAGGAGAATCGCTCCGACGCCGGTTTTCGGCGCCGCCCCGTCCTGAGCGCCGAAAACCGCCCGCGACACCTTCCGCCCATG
>JABRVU010000051.1:0-3787 GCA_039961895.1 Phycisphaerae bacterium
CGCCGGAACCGCTGCCACCGTCGCCGGAGCCGCCCGAGCCGTCCGTTCCGCCACCGCCGGAGCCTCCCGTCCGAAGCGCGTCCGCGGCGTTGCCGTACCGGCCCATGTCCGCGCGGCCGCCGTTGTCGGGCGGCTCGTTGTTGAAGGGCGAAGCCGGGTCGCCGGCGTCGATGCACGGCGAGCCGGCCGCAAGCTGGTAATCATCGGCCGCCGCGTTCACGAAAAGCGGATCGGCCGAAATGTTTCCCGTTCCGCCGATCGCCTCCTGCGAATCGGTGTAGGTCACGGTCAGCGTCGAGGTGTCGTCGACCCGGAAGTCGTCCCCGCCGTTGTTCCAGAAGATGCTGTTGACCACGCTGACCACGGAGAGGCCCTCGACCTGCAAGCCGTTGCCGCGGAACGAGGTCGCGCAGGGGTTGTTGACGACCGTGCAGTGGCTGATGGCGGCCTGCGACCCGACGCCCTCTCCGCCGTCGACGGCGATCGCCGAAACGCCTTCGCAGCCTTCCTTCGAGACGTTGCGGTAGATCAGCTCGTGATGGATGTTGGCCCGGGCCCCTTCGTCGATGAACTCCGCGGCCCCGTAGGCGGCCGCGAAGTTCTCGTAGAGCACGTTGAAAGACAGCTCGGCGAAGTTGTTGGGGTTCACGACGATCAGACCGCCGCCCCAGCCGTAGCCCAAGGCCCGCCCCACCTCGTTGCGGCGGATCAGGTTCTGGGTGATGGTCGCGTTGGTGACGGCGATGAACAGGCCGCCGCCGTGGTCGCCGACCGCGACGTTGTTCTCGATGGTGTTGCCGCGGATCAGGGCGGCCGGGCCGATGACCGCCAGGCCGGCCCCCCGCCCGGCGTAGTTGCCGCGCACGACGTTGTTCACGATGGTCGCCGTCGCCGCATCCGTCACGTACACGCCGCCGCCCAGGTTGTAGTCGGACGGAGGATCGACGCTGCGGATATCGTTGCCTTCAATGACATTGTTGGAAATGGTCGGCGAACCATCCCGGCTGTAGATGCCCCCGCCGCGATAGGAGTAGGGAAGCTCCTCGGTGCTGCCCGTGCCGCCGGTGATGCGGAACCCGTCGATGGTCGCGTCGGCGCCGATGAGGTTGACGACGGCGTTGCCGCCCGGGCCCGACAGCGTGGTGGTGTTGGCGGCCAGGTCGCGAACCCAGCCGCTGGAATAACCCCCCTCCAGAACGAGAGGCTTGTTCTGGATGCGCAGGTTCTGAACGTAGGTGCCGGCGGCGACGCGTATGGTGTCGTTGCCGGCGGCGGCGTCGATGGCCGCCTGGACCGTCCGAAACGGATTCTGCTGCGTGCCCAGCTCGGTGCCGGAGGAGTTGGCCGCGTCCACGTAGAACACGGCGGCCGGCGCCGCAGCGACGGACGTCAGGATGGCCATCGCCGCCAGACACAGACAACAACAACGTTTCATTGTTCATCTCCTGGCCCCGTCGACGTCGCCGGGCTTTCGGTCGTTCCGCCGCCTCCGCCTGCCCGCGCAGGCGGTGCGCATCGAAACCCTCTCGACATGAGACCCGTTCACGAAGCCGACTTGAAAACGTGGGCGATTTGAAATGCCGGCATTCCACCCTGGGGTGACGTCGGCGAACCTGGTCGTGTCATGGAGGCCCGAAGTCCATCGGCACGGCTGGAGGGTATCCGGCGGTCGGCAAGGAACACCCGCCAGGAAGCAGTGTAACGCGGGGGAGCCAGCGCCACAATGCCCCCGGCAAGTCCGGTCAGGACCGATCTTTGCGCGTAGATGACCACTTGCCAGCCGCACGGTTCTGACGTGGACTCATCTGGAACGGGTCCGTGACCCATTCGGCGGCGAGGAGAAGAGACGTATTCGCCCGATCCGCCGAGCGCGTCACGCACCCGAACAACTCGTTCTCGCGGAATTTGTGTTGACTCTTCTCGGGCAGCGGGTAAAATAGCCGACCCGAGGGCTATTCTGCTTCGGTTGCCTTTCAGCAGCGTCGACGAATAGGGCCGTGAGTCTTCGTTCTCTTTACGTGTGATGGGTGCGTCGGCATCTGCCGCCGCCATCGGGCCGTGAGAGCACCAAGCAGGTCGAGACACAAGGCGTCGGCACGTTCGCTTTCCACATCCGGCCTCCCTGCCGTGACGGTCCTGCGGCTTCTTTCCGCGCGATGCCGGGCCGCCCATCAGTGATCGGGCGCACATCGGCGAGCTTGGTCAAGCCGATCAATTCGTTTTTCCTCTCTCTTGCGGAGGGTAGGACAATGGCCGGAATCGAACCAAGGACCAGCCCGGTGACCCGGCGGAGCGCGGCGTTCGTGTTTGTGTTCTCACTCGTCCCCTTGGGCGTTGTCGCGCCGGAGACGATGGGGCAAACGGCCTCGACGGGGACGTATCGGGAGGATGGGGCCAATCTCCCCATCAGCGCGCGAACGCGATTCAACCACGCGGCCGGCAACGCCGATCTTCGCAATACCGCGGAACATGAGCTGCTTCATGCCATCGGCTTCACCACGGGCTATACCCTCTTTGGCAACCGCCTCGTGCGACGGAGCGATTATCTGAATAATCCGCCTCGGCCCAACAACCGGTCCTTCTTCAGCAATGGCAACGCGAATACAGGCATGTTGCGTGGCGAGCTGCTGCCCGCCGGGAACAACCACTGGGACGCGACGCAGACGGTCAACGGCACCAATCAGGCCAATCAGATCATGCGGCCCGATCAGGTCGTGGGGCAGCGGATGTCGCCTTACGAGGCGACTCCGCTCAATGACGCCTTCGGCTGGAACGGGCGCAACCTAGCGATCACCGTGAACTTCGATGCCAGTTTTCCCAACGTGGCCGCGCTGCGCAACCATATCACCGGGGCTCGCGACGCCGCACACACGCTGTTCGGTTCCAACGGCACCGGCCATGCGTTTACCTGGACGGTGCTGAACGTCCCGCCGCCCCCGCGGCGGGGCGACGGACAGCAGCTCCGAACCGACGCCCCCTACAAATCGCTGGTGAACACCGAGGTCGTTTACCAGTCCGGCGATACCACCATCACGCTCAGCAACGTCGCGTATCAGTTCGGCGGCGCGAGCGGCACGCACCACAACGGCCAGACCGATTACCTTGCGCCATCGACGCTCACCGCCAACGCGGTAGTCAACTCCCCGGCGGGCACGTCGGTGGGCACCCTCAGCCTCGCCGGCCTCACCGGCCTGACGTTCTTCGATTCCCCGGGCGATGAGGACCTGGACTTTGATCCGCTCTCGGCCAACGCCACGCAGATTACCAGCATGAGTCTGGCGGGCACCTTTCAGGGCGATAGCGGGAGCATGGGCGTCTCGATGTTCCAGAGTTCGAGTTTCGCGACGACCGGCGAACACAACGTCTTCGATGGCGGCGCGGGCACATTTGGAATCGACAGCTTCTTCGACCTGTTCACCGAGCTGTCGCTGGATGGGGGCCCGCGAATCCCATCGCAGGCTTCGCTCTACGTCGGCTACGTCCCCGAACCGACCTCGTTTGGCCTGTTGGCCCTGGCTCTCGCCGGATTCGTCCTTTACCGCAGGGAGGACAGGCAACCGCGGCGGGGGGCCCAGTGTCCGTGAAACATGGACTGCGGGTCCGAGCCGCGCGTTCCGGCCGGCGGCTGCCGCTCCCCTGAAGGGCGCGTGCGCCAAGGGCGCGTGAACGTGGCCTGGGGGCACCGGCTTTTCGTCGCCAGGGGCAAGGGCGGCATTCCGGCATGGCGCTCACGTGCAGGTTGCGGCGATCCTTGATTCAGCCCATTTCCCCACGCCGCCGGTTCCGT
>JABRVU010000052.1:0-34708 GCA_039961895.1 Phycisphaerae bacterium
CGACGTTGGCCTGCTCCCGGGCGGCGCTGAGCGACGGGAGCAGGATGGACACCAGCAGGGCGATGATGGAAACCACCACCAGCACTTCGATGAGGGTGAACCCTCTGGAGAATCTGCGGGGCATGAACCACCTGATATGAGTGAAGGGGGTATTCAGGACTCCCGTCCACGTCGTGGACACGACGATCCGCCGGTTCCCGGAACAGGTCGCGCGGGTGGGTGAACCCCGCCGCGCTTCCGCCATGTCGAGTGTAGCCGAAAACCCGTGTGCGACCGGCTTCCAACCGGCCGGTTATCACGGTCCCCGCGACGGCGAAGCCGCACGGCGGGTGGGCACGAAGCCCTCGGCTGAATCAACTCGCTGATCGCAAACACACTCATCCCGGGACGTCCCGGCGGATGAGCGCAGACTCACGGAACCCGCTGCCCGGGTCCGTGCGGACATGCCATTGTTTAGATTATCTGTATTCAAAGGACGGGTCAAGCACCTACCCCCTGTCGGAGCCGGGGTTCGCCGCGGTCCGGATCCGCACCCTCCGGCGGCCCAGGCTCTTATTCGATGAGTCCATCCCCAAACCCTGAAAACCGACCGGCTGGAAGCCGGCCCGCACGGGTATGGGGATGGGCTCTCAAGGGGACGGGGGCCGCGGTTGTGCTACGATAGCCGGCATGCTCACCCGCCGATACCTGGGTCTGTGGACGGCCACGGCCGCGCTGCTGATGCTGGCCTTTGGGCTGTGCTGGCGGCGGGGGCCGTACCTGGACGACTACGCTCTGCGCGACTTGGCCTGCGACGTCGTCACCGGGCAGCGCTACCCCATCTGGAGCCGGCACCGCATCGACACCTTCCCGATCCGCACGTTGAACTGGGCAGTGGCCGGGGCCTTCGCGGCCAACCTGCCGGAGCACGAGGCGGCGGTGCGGGCGGCGGGCGTTCTGCTTGTGATCCTGAACGCCGGGCTGCTGGCCGGCCTCGTGCATCGCGTTTTGCGCTCGCGCCTGGCGGCGCTGACCGCCGGCTGGCTGTACCTGGCGCCGTTCCCTGGGCATGAGGCCCTTTTGTGGGCCGGGGCGGCCGGGTACCTCGTCGCCGTGTGCCTGGCGCTGGTCTCGATGCACTGTTGCATGTCGGCACTGCGGCCCGGCAGGCGGAGGTGGTTGCCGGCCGTTCTCGGCCTGGCGGCGGTGGTGGTGAGCTTCTTCGTCAACGAGCAGGCTGTGGTGATGGCCGGCACGCTGCCGCTTTTTGTCGCCTGCGCCCACCTGGCCGGACCGCCCGCGGACCCAGGCGCTAACGTCCACGCGCCGAGAAGGTGGCGCCGACTGGCGCTGTCATCGGCGGCGCTGATGGCGATGATGATCGTCCTGGTGGGTGCGGTCGCTTTCTGGTGCTACGGCCGTGAAACGTACGTGGTGCACGGGCGGGGCGGCTTCACCAAGACCCCCGCCGCGGTCGTGGATCGCTGCGGCGAATTCCTGCGCGCCCTGTACTTATGGACGATCTCGCCGACCGGCCGCGAGATGACGCGCGAGGCCCTGCGCGCCGGGCGCTACCTGCAGAAGACGCCCGGGCCGGGGCTGGCCCTGCTGGTGGCCTTCATCGCATCCGTGGGCTGGCTGGCGGTCTGCTGGCGGACGCGGCCGTCCGACTATCATGCCCCCGCCTCGGCGGGCGGACTGCTCGCGGCGGCGGCGGTCGGCGGGTTTTTGCTGGTGCTGCTGTTTCCGGCGGTGCTGGTTCGCGGCCAGGGCCTTGAGCACCGCATGTTGTACATCCCCTCGGCGTTCGCGGCCATGGCCGCGGCGGCGCTGGTGTGGCTGGTCGGCAAAGCCCTGATGCGCTCCGGCCGGACGCCTCCGTGGGAGAAGGCGGCGCTGGTGACGCTCGCCGTCGGGGCGTGGCTGAGCGCCACCTGCACGGCCGGATACGCCGACGCCTACGCCCGGCGCAGCCGGCTGGACGCTGAACAACTCGCCGCCGCGAAGCGGACCCTCACGCGCGTCGAGCTTTCGCGCGGCGTGACGCTCGTCCCCTTCGGCCACGATGCGCTGCTGGGCACGCGGCGGCAGATGCTCTCGGCGTTTTTCTACGGCGTCTTCGAGACGCCTTACACCGTCTATCCCGAACTGTCCCGCATCCTGGGCCACCGCGAGTTCGGCGTGGTGGTTTCCGATCGCACGACCGGCATGTGCTTCGCCCCGACGACGACGGCGGACGGCTCGCAGCGCCTGGAGGTCAACGGCCGGCCCATTCCGACGGCGGACACCGTACTGTTCACGTGTCGCGGCGGACGGGCCCTGGTAGTGGATGAGCTCACCGTTCGCCGACCGGACGGGGGCGATACGACCTTCTGTTTCCCGCTCGCGCGACGGCTGGCCGAGGCCGGGGCGCCGTTCATGTCCGCCGCCGTGGACGGGAACGTCCCCCAGTTCGAGCTGCGGCCTCGTTGAAGGCCCACGTCACGGCACGACGCAACCCGCCGGAGGGTTGAGCACGTCAAACGGCACGCCCGGACCGGTCATGCAGGCGGTGAACGCATCCAGGTCGTGGGGGTCGATGGTCTGCGGATTGACGGCGGCCCGATCAAAGCATTGGCAGCCGGCCGGAACTCCCCCGTCGGCACCCGTGAAGCAGAGCTGGAACGCACCGAAGTCCATGTGGTCCACGTCGCCGTCATGGTCGGCGTCGGCCCAGATGAAGTTGCCCGCCGTGCAGGGGCAGGCCGCCGTCTCGCAGGCGACGCCGATACCGGCGAAACTCCCCGGACAGGCGCCGTAATTGGCCTGTTCGCAGGCCTGGAAGCCCAGACAGCAGGCTCCGGCGCAACTGCTGGTCGCACAGGTGGAGCCGGCGGCCCGCGGAATCCCTCCGCCTGCGGTGCACTCGGCGGCCTCGACGAAGTCCGAGCAGTGCCCGTCGTTGTTGCAGCACGCGCCCGGGCAGCCCGCGTTGGCGCACAGCCGGTTGGGTGTGAACCGCTGCTGGCCCGGAATATCCGGGCACGCTGCCGCGAACGTGGTCGAGCACGCGCCCAGCACGCAGCAGGCCCCGGTATCCGGCAGCGGGAAGTCGGCCAGGGGGATCATGGCCACGAAGCCGCGCGTGCCCGCCGCCGTGGCCCCGGTACCGGTCACCACGACGTTGCCGTTCTCGGTGTCCACCCCGACGTTGTAGCCGCGCGACAGCCGGGTGAAATTGCCGAGCTGGCCGGAGGCGGCGAAGTAGGAGGTGAGGTCATAGACCTTCCAATTGGCCGGGTCGGCGTCGCGCAGGTCCCAGAGGACGGCCCGCTCCTGCCCGCGGAAGTTCTGACCGGAGGCGAAGCTGCCATCGGCGGACAGGCCGTAGACGATCCCGTTGGTCGTACTGCCGCCAGTGTCGGGATAGGTGGGCAGCTCGACGATGGTGTCGGTGGGGACGTCATAGCGATAGGGCCACTGTCCGCTGCGCCCGCCGTCCACCACGGCCATCCCGCCGATCTTGGTGCCGTCCAGGCTGATGGACCAGGCTTCGCCGTCGCTGGTGCCGGCCTTGAGCCCCTTGAAGAACGTCTGCGACGGCGTGGTCGCGCCGACGTAGTCGTAGTAGACGTTCCGGTAATCAAGCGGCGCCGGCGTCGTGCTGCCATCCCGGCGAGCGGCGACGGCCCGGCCGGTTCCGGAGACGGCCCGGACGTTGGTTCGGACCGGGTTCTGCTTGACGCCGTAAGTGCCGGTCATGGTGCCGTTGGGGTCGCCCGTGCCCTGGGCGATCGAAATGGCCTGGGGCGTGGCCGAGCCGCTGTCGCGGTCATGGATGAAATACCAGTTCACGCCGCCGGTGCCGGCCACACAGTTGGTGGGGGATACGCGTGGATTGGCGCCCTGAGAGGCGGTGTTCGCGTCGCGGGCCCGCCAGAGCCAGTCATTGGGCGGAGGGTTGGGCCCCGGATCGGGAATCCCGAAACAGGAGACCCAGCCGGAACTGTCGTTTCCGCCAACCACGACTTGTCGGCCGCCCGCGACCGTGCGGTAGCCGATACCCGTCGAGAGGGTATGGCTGCTGGCCGCGTTACCGACGCGATAGGTGCCGAGTGTGTAGGACGACCAGAAGATGCCGCGGTTGGTGCCGGACAGGCCGGCCACATATTTGCCGTCCGGCGTGATGGCCCGTCCTTCTGAGGAGGTGTCGCCCGACAGCGGTTCGATCGTGTGAAGCGTGGCCGCCCAGACCACCGATCCATACAGCGCCGCCGTCACCAGGGCTGCCTTGCTCATGCTGTGTCTGTTGTTCATGACTTCCTCACCTCCAAGCAATGATGGGTGCCCAAACGAAGCCCAGGCACTCGTCACCAGGCCTCAATCTCCTTAACCTCAATACTTATATGATGATACACTAACTCAACGGCATCTGGGAGGCCGCCGGGCCAAGCGCCATCACGGCCTCCGCCGGCGGCCGATGCCGTACGCTCCGATCACGCCGATCCGTTGTCCAAGCCGCCACAAAACCGCGACTTCGAGGCTTTGGATAACCAGGTCCGAGGTGGCCGCACCCAGCTCCCACGGCATGAACCTGTGATCCTTGGCTTTTCCATAATAGAGTTATCATAGCAATCTGCGAACAGGATGTCAACCGTTTTTGCTGCTATACTGTTGACAAAAAGAGATTTCATCATGGCGGCTCGGGTATGCGACAAAACCGGCGGAATGCCTGATTCCGTAACGACCGGCTTCCATTGCGGCCGCTTGCTACTGGATCAGCGACCCATGAATTCCGTCACGGATCCGGCTTCAACCGCCTGCATTACGGCGGGCCGGCGACATCCCGTGTCCCGCCTTCTGTTACGCACTCCGGCGTGAGAGGTCCTCGACAATGCTGACGCTGTTGCGGGAAGGGGGTCTGCTGGCCTTGATTGTCGGAACCTCCTGGTCAAGCGCGATAGTACCCTACCCCCTGTTCCATCCTGACACTGCGGGTCACGAGCATGCCAACTGACTCAAGCCGGCCGATCCGGCGGTTGGCCTGGCGTTTGTAAACGGGTATGATCCCCGCAGAAGAAACCTGGAGGACACTTCATGGACACGTTGATCGCGCGTCGAGGTTTTCTGGCCGGTTCGCTTTCGGTGATGGGGGGCACGGCGACGGCGGCCCTGGCCGCAGGTCAGGCTTCGCCGTCATCCGGGCCGCAGCGCGAGTTCTATGAGCTGCGAATCTATCGGCTGCTCCGCGGCCCGATGGTGGCTCGGGCCGAGAGATACTTCGCTCAGGCCCTGGTGCCCGCCCTTCGTCGGCTGGGAACCGGCCCGGTGGGAGTGTTCTCGCTGGCCGTCGGCCAGCACAACCCGAGCTTCTACGTGCTGATCCCGCATCCCACGGGCGAGTCGGCGCTGACGGCCTCTTCGCGGCTGGGCAGCGACCCTGAATACCGCGAGGCCGCCGGGGATTTCGCCCGGGCCACGCCGTCCGATCCGCCTTATCTCAACGTCGAGTCGCGCCTGCTGGCCGCGGCGAGCTTCATGCCCCGGCTGGAGGTGCCCGCCGCCGCGGAGAAAAAACAACCCCGGCTCTTCGAGCTGCGCACCTATCGCAGTCACAGTAAGGCCGCCAACCGGAAGAAAATGGAGATGTTCGGCGAGGGCGGCGAGCTGGCCATCTTCCGCCGGACCGGCTTGCAACCCGTCTTCTTCGCGGAAACCCTCTTCGGCCCGGACCTGCCCAACCTCACCTACATGCTGGTCTACGCCGACGACGCCGCCCGGCAGAAGGCCTGGAGCACCTTCGTGGCCGATCCGGAGTGGAAGAAGCTCAGCTCCACGCCCGGTTACACCGACCCCGAGATCGTCGCCGACATCAGCAACGTCCTGCTGCGCCCCGCGTCTGCTTCGCAGGTTTGAAATACCTGTGCCGATGAGCCCTGTGGCCCGGGTTTTCCGATTCGGTCCGGAATGCCTGGATGGGGCAACGGGGATGGGGCTGAGTGGTGGAATCGGTGGGAGCGCGTCGCACGAAGGGGTGGTGGGGCCGGACAGAATCGGCTGGAAGCCGGCCCCACCCCGGTTTCAGGATACACCCTCAATGGCCCCGGTCCTGTGTGCACCGACCCGTAAATAAGGGAGTGAAAACACCGGTCGGCAGAGCCGCGACCGCGAGGGAGCAGTACCGGCCTTCACTGCTCTGTCTCCCGCACGCGGCGCAGGCAGGTTCCTGACGCGCGCGGGTCGGAGCGATCAGTTCGTCACCCCTGGTGAGGCGGCGCCCTGAGCTATACAACCGCCCTGTGGGCTCTACCGCGTGAAGTCGCCGGGATCGAGGGCCTCATGCAACACCCGCCCGCTGGCGCCGGGCGGGGGTTCGATGCCCAGAAGGGCCGCGACGGTGACGGCGAGATCAACGGGGTCGGCCGGCGTGAAGTAGCGCCCGGCGCGGACCGGACCACCCATGATGACCAGCGGCACGTGGCGATCAGAAGTGGCGCCCATGCTGTGATTGGCGCGGACGGCCCCTTTCGCGGCCCAGCCCGGCGCCGCCTCGATGAACAGCTCGCCGGACCGGCCGGGGTAATACGATCGCCAGGCCAGGAGGCGGGCGGTGTCGGTGGGCGCGGGCGCGCCCGCCTCCAGCTCATCGCAGGTGTAGACGTTGGCGACGCCCTCGACGGCCAGCAGGGCCTTTTTCGCCGCCGCCAAAATCCGACCGCGTAATTCAGGGTCGAACCCCCTCACGGCCGGGTCCATGCGCACCCAGGGCAGGTCGAGAACCTGGATGCAGTCGCGGCCCGGCGGCAGGTCGGCCAGCTTGTTGATAGCGACGTTCAGTTCCTTGATGAGCGGGGCCAGATCGACCCGCCCCACCGGCAGCCCGGCGGCCTCGAGCACCGCCGGCGCCGACGACACGCCGTGATCGCCGGTCAGCACCACCAGGCAACGGCTCAAGCCCACGGCCCGATCCAGCCAGGCGAGGAAGTCGGCGATCTGCCGGTCGGTGCGGACGGTCATGTCCAGCATCTCCGGGCTCTCAGGTCCGAACAGGTGGCCGGCAACGTCGAACGAGGAGAGCGAGACGCCGAGGAAATCGGTGACGTCGCCGGATCCCAGCCGTTCGCCGGTCACGATGCGGCGGGCCATCTCGAAGGTCACCTCGTGGCCGAACGGCGAGGCCCACAGGGCCTCGTAATAATCCTTGCCCGGCTGGCCGGCGGGCTTGGGCAGCAGGTGCGGGAAGGCCGGGCCCAGCCCGGCGTTGCCGGTCCGCATCTCGCGCGGCAGCGGATGCGTGCCCTCATAGGCCGCGGCCGGCAGGGCCCGGTCCCACTTGCCGTTAACGAACCGATCCGCCCACCGGTGGGTGTTGAAGTCGCGGACGTAACCGGGCAGCGCCTGCGCGTACCAGTCGCTGGTCACGAACTGGCCGACCTCCACGTCGAACCAGTAGGCCCCGTCGGCGCGCTTGCCGCCCAGCAGGATCGCGGCCCGGTCCTTGAAGGCGACGGTGAACACGCGGGTGTGGCGGTCGGCGAGCTTCATCTGGTCGCCCAGGGTGATGCCGATCAGGTTGCGCGGCGATCGTCCTTCGGTTTTGCCGCCTTCGCCGACCAGGATCTTGGCGTCGGGATCGTAGACGGCGGCGCGGCTGGAGAGGTTCGGCCGGCCCTGGGGCCAGTCGTTGTCCACGATGCCGTGCTCGCGCGGCTGGCGCCCGGTGGCGATGGTGGCGTGGCCCGGACCGGTGTTGGTGCAGCCGTAGGAAAAGTGGGCGTTGACGAAGGCGGCCCCGTTGTCCATCAGTCGCCGGAAGCCGCCGGTCCCGAAATGGCCCTGGAAGCGGGTGAGATAGTCGGCCCGCAACTGGTCGATGACGATGAAGACGACCAGCCGCGGGGGCTCCGCCCGGCGCTGGGCCCAGGCCGGCGGCGGCGCCGGCAAGACCGAGAGCACAAGCACGGCCGCCGTCAATACCCCTCGACCGGCCCGCAGATGCGCGGAAAACAAGCGCATGATCCTCCCTTTCATTGCCACGTGGATCGCGCCCGGACGTCAATCCCCGATGAGCCCGGCGCGCGGATCACGTAAAGAATAGTGGCGAACGCGCGGGGAGAAAAGCCGGGTTGTGGGCAGGAGCGCCGCGAGGGTGCGCGACGGAATCGGCGGAACGCCGATCCCGCAACGGCCGGTGAACACCGCTCGCGGAATGGTTCTGATCTCGACTTCTGTCATTTCGCGGGCTCATGCCGCCTGTCGCCAAACGACCAGATCAGAACGAAGACGGAAAACGGAGGGTCTTTTCGAGCAGCCGGGGGTCATCGAAGCTGAACTCATCCCAGCGGATCTTCTGGGTGCCGCGTTTGCGCGGCTGGCCGGCGCTGAGGATGCCGGTCGGGGCCAGCAGATAGCCCTCGGTGCGGGCCGCGTTGTGGACCAGCCCATCAGGGCCGAACATGCTCGCCACTCCCGACCCCAGCGGCAGGCGCTCGAGCACGTCGTAGTCGGTCAGGTCATAGGCACCGCTCTCGACCTCCCGCAGATCCAGCCGGCGGTCGGCGGACTCCAGGTCGATGGCGGAGACCTCGTGATAGCCGGCCAGGACGTAGACGACGGGGTGAGCCTCGCCCTCCGGCACGCTGACCGCGCCCATGACGATCAGGTCGCGCTTGCCGCTCACGTCGTGCTCGACGCAGAGGCTCTTGCCGGGCTCGGGAGCGCCGAACTCGCGCCGGGCCTGGTCCTCGATCTGCTGCGAGACGAAGACCAGGTGCCCGCAGCCGCAGCTCTGGATGACCTCGAAGACGGCGGGGCGGCCGTGACCGTCGAGGGTGACGCGCAGCGTGTCTCCGTCGATGCGTCCGGAGGCCGGGTCGTTCCGCGTCATCTCCGGATGAAACGGATACCACCACACGTACACGAGCTGGGGATAGCGCCGCTCCCGGATCTTGGCCTCGCCGCGATAGGCATAGACCATCGGGCGCGAGGTGTTCACGTTCACCTGGATGCGTTGCGGATCGCCGGTCAGGTAGATCTCGCCGAAGCGGTCGAAATCGGCCGGATAATCGCGCCGGGCGGGCCACTCGATGACGATGGTGGGGGCGTATCGGACGAGCAGCTCATCCTGCGTCGCCCGGCCGCGCAGGCGCCAGACGGCCGCCTGTTCATAGACCTTCCCGGCCCGCTGGGCACGTTTGCGTTCCAGGTCCGATTCGACCATTTCCACCCCCAGCCGGGCGGGCAGCGCGCCCCAGGCGAACAGGAGTTGCCGTCCCGCGCGCCCCTTGTCGTCGGGGGCGGGCTCGACGCGGGCCCGGAGAGCCTTGAGGTCGGCCAGCAGCCTGCCGGGCGGCTGGGCCTCGAGCCGGGCCAGCTCGGCCTGGAAGGCCTCCTGGGCCTGCCGGGCGTAGGCGGCCTTGAGGGCCTCGGCGGTCGGCTCGCACCGGCAGCGCTCGGCCAGGGCCCGACGCCCGGGCTCCGGCAGCCGCTCGATCTCGCCGCTTGCGGACTGAACCGCCAGGCCGTGGGCCGCGCGGATCGCTTGCAGACCCTGCCGGCGCAGCTCGGCCTCGTCGCCTTCCTGGCCGCGGCGGATGGCCTCGTCGAGGTCGCTGAGCATCAGTTCGTTGAAGCGCAGGTACCAGCAGCCCCTCGTCCGTCGGGCGGCGGCGTCGCCGACCCCGTGCTGATCGGCGTAGTAATTGACCGCGTCGCCGAAATGCCCGGGGGCGCACCCCGCCAACGAGATCCCCAGTACAACCGTCACGCGGAAACCGGAACTCCGTTTCATGATTTCATCTCCAGGCTGACGACGGCCTCGCTCAAGGCTTCCAACAGGCCGTCCAGATCGGTCCGCTCGATGACCAGCGGCGGCATGAAGGTGAGGGCGTTGCGACCGGCGCCGGTCTTGCCGCAGAGGTAGCCGCGATCCTTGAGGTCCTCCAACAACCGGTCGAGCCCCGCGGGATCAGGGGCGCCCTTTTCATCGACGACGTCGACGGCGGCCATCAGGCCCAGCCCGCGCGGGTCGGCCAGCCGGGCGGACCGGCCGGCCAGCAACGTCAAGCCCTCAAGCAAATGGACGCCCAGCTCCCGGCTGCGCTCGGCCAGGCGATGTCGCCGATGGTACTCGATGACGGCCAGCGCCGCCGCCGCCGAGACCGGGTTTCCGCCGTACGTCGAGGCCCCCGGCCGGGTGTAGCTCGCGGCGATGTCGTCGGTGGTCATGAACGCCGCGATGGGGAAGCCGTTGCCCAACGCCTTGCTGAGCACGAGCACGTCCGGCGCGACGTTCCAATGCTGACCGGCGAACCACCGGCCGGTCCGGCCGAAACCAGTCTGGACCTCGTCCATCACCAGCAGCACGCCGTATTGATCGCACAGCCGCCGGACGGCCGGCCAGTAATCCGGCGGCGGGATGCGAATCCCGCCGTTGCCCTGCACAGGCTCGGCGATGAAGGCGGCGATCTGATCCGCGCGCCGGTCCAGCAACCCCGCCAGCGCGTCCGCGTCGCCGAAGGGGACATGGTGGACGCCCGGCAGCGGGAAGGGGTCGGTCCGCCAGAGATCCAGGCCGGTGACGTTCATGGCCCAGCGGGTCCGGCCGTGAAGCCCGCCGGTCGCGGCGACGACCTCCGGCCGGCGGGTGTGCAGCCCGGCCAGCAGCAGGGCCCCCTCGACCGCCTCGCTGCCGCTGGCGGTGAAAAAGCTGCGGCACAGGCCGCCCGGCGCGATCCGGGCCAGGGCCTCCGCCAGCCGCAGCACCGGCTCGGTCAGGTAGATCCCCGTGGTGTGCTGAAGGCGGCGGACCTGGGCGATGGCCGGCTCGATGATCTCCGGATTGCAGTGCCCGGCGTTCATCACCGTCACGCCGCCGTAGCAGTCCAGGTAGCGACGCCCGGCGACGTCGAACAGGTGGCAGCCCCGGCCGCGCACCAGGTGCGGCGGCTGGCGGTAGAAATGATAGACGCATGGAACCAGATACCGCGACTTGAGCCGCAGCAGCTCCTCCACCGTCGCGCCGGCGGCGTCACTCATCCAGCACCTCGAACGTCTCCAGGCGCGGGCCGAGGTTCAGGTCGGCCACGCGGGCGAACATCACCTTCAGGGCCTCGATCACGTCGGGTTGCAGGCGGACCGTGTCGGCGTTGCAGAACAGATCGACGTGCCGCTGGCAGCAGCCGCGGCCGAACCGGCCGGCGAAGCTCATCGCCTCCTCCCGGTGCTCCAGGCCCCATTGCAGCGACGCGCGGCAGGTGTGCACGATCCGGCGGGCCAGGTCGCGGCCCAGCGACCGGGCGCAGACGTTGAGCCCCACCGGCAACGGCAGGCCGGTCGAGCGCGTCCACTCGGCCCCCAGGTCGGCGACCTGGTGGAGCCCTTTCTGCGGGAAGAACAGCAGTTCTTCGTGGATCATCACCCCCGCGTCGCATTGCCCGGCCTTGACCGCGTCGGCGATCTGATCGTAGGGCATCTCGACGAACTCGGCGCCGGGGCAGAACATCAGGGCCAGCACCCCGCCGGTGGTGGGCAGGCCGGCGACGGCCACGCGCTTGCCGGCCAGCTCCTCGATGCGGCGATACTTCTCGGAGACCAGCACCGGCCCGTAACCGCGCCCCACGCTGTTGCCCACGCTGAGAATCCAGTAGCGGTCGGCCAGGCTCGGATACACCACCGAGGAGATCGCCACCACGTCGTATTCGCCGCGCGCCGCCGCCCGGTTGAGGGCGATGATGTGCCCGTGGTGAAAGGCGGCCGACCAGCCCGGCAGCTCGACCCGCCCGTGCTGCCAGGCGTAGAAGTTGAAGGCGTCGTCGCTGTCGGGCGTGTAGGCGATGCGAAGCGTTCGCGTGGACGCCGCCGCGGCGGCTTCAGGACGTTCAAGACTCATGGTGTCTCCTCAGCGTTCAGGTGGCCGAACTCAAGTCAGTACAAACCGGCGACGGCGGCCGGGCCGTCGCCGGGCAGCGGATGCGGATCGCGCACCCCGGGCAGGACGAAGCCCGGCGGCGCATCGGCCGGCGCCGGCAGCAGGGTGCCCGCGTCGCGCTCCGGCATCCGCACGATCAACATGCTTTCGTCCAGCCGGGTGAAGCGCACCTGCCCCTCGCGGCCTGCGGGCAGCGACTCGCCGTCCGGTCCGATCACCTCGAACAGCAGCCGACAGCCGAACGGGTAATAGTCCAGCCGCCGGCCCGGCCGCGCCGACAACTCCAGGCAGCAGCCGAACAGCGTGTTGCCGTAGCCGGACAGATGGACGGCCTTCGGGAACAGCTCGCGCTGAAACGTCAGCAGCTCCTCGGGCGCCAGGGCCATTCCGCCGTAGTGGACGCCGCGAATCCGCTCGCGCTGCGCGTCGCTCATCGCCGCCGCCAGGTGCCGGAGCACCACCGGCGTGGTGAACAGCACGCCCACGTCCTGGGACCGAACGACCCGCATGGCCTGGTCGATCACGTGTTGAAGATAGCGACGGCGGGCGAACGAGCCCTCGGGCAGCTTCCGGGCCCAGCGGGGATCGAAATCGACGCAGAAGGGATCGGCGGCGTCCATCGCCTCGGCCAGCCGGCCGACGGCTTTGCCGATGATGTGCGGTCCGGAGGGCCCCACGAAGAGCCAGGGCTCGCCCCTGGGGAAGCCCAGCGCCGTCGCGGCGGCCACGAAGGGCTCGATGAACGCCTCCGCGAACTCGTCGCGGCGATAGGCGGTCCAGTGTCCGTCGCCGGTCGTTCCGCCGGTCTGGCCCACGATGAACTCGCGCATCCGGCCGTGGAACCGCCGGGGGATGAAATCCAGCAGCGGGCGCGAGGCCAGGTCGGCGGGGGTCATCTCGCCGAGCGCGGCCAGGTCCTGACGGGCGCGAATCTCTTTCAACGGCCGCAGCCCGCGCGCCGCCGCCCGATCCAGCCAGAAGGCCGTGCCCTCCTCGGGATCGAAATGCACCTCGATCACGCGGCGCAGACGCTCGTCGACGCCGTCGTCTACGACGGCACCGGCCGACGACGGTAGCGACTCAACGCCGCTCATGGCGAACCTCCCGCACACTCCGCGAAGAACCGGCGGCACAGGTCCGCGACGCGATCCTCCTGGCCGCGGAAAAAGTGATTCCCGCCCGCCAGGCGATGGGCGCCCCGCAGGTTCGGCAGGGAGCCGGCCCACCGCTGCGTCGCGTCGGCCGGCGTGGCGAAGTCGTCGTCGCTGTAGACGACCAGCTTGGGCGCCGCGCAGGCGGCGAGGGTCGAGAAATCATGCCGGGTGAGAGTCGGTGAAATCATTGCCAGACCGATCGTGTCCGCATCGGCGATGCTGGCCGCCGCGTACGCGCCGAAGCTGTAGCCCACCAGCCCGACGGGGAGGCCCGCCTGGCTTCGCAGCCAGCCGGCCGCGGCCCGGGCGTCCTCGATCATCAGCGGGTCCTCGGGCGCCGTGTCCGTCGCCCAGAAGCGGGCCATCGAGGCATAGAGGTCGATCGGTTCGCCGGGGCTCTCGCCCACGCCGGCGTAGTCGAACCGCAGCGCGATCAGGCCGGCCGAGGGCAGCTCCGCCGCCAGGCGCGCGATCAGATTGTTGCTCATCCGCCCGCCCATGTGCGGATGCGGATTGACCAGCAGGCAGGCGGCCAGGGCCGCATCCTCGGTATAGGCCAGTGCGCCGGCCAGCGGGCCGCGCGGGCCCTCGATGCGGACGGCTTCCTGGATCAGGTCGACGAGCATGATGATCGTCCCAGACCGGCCAGTACCGCCGGCGTGCAGGGGAACTCGCGGGTGAAGGCGTGCAGGATCATCGCCATCTTCAAGGCCCGTTCCACGTCGCCGAATACTTCGGCCCGGCCGCTCAGAAACAGGTCCTGCGGCGGCACCCGGCCGGAGACCGCCTCCCAGAACACTTCGCGGGTGGTGCGGTATCCGAACTGCTCGGGCAGGCCGTTGCGCCCGCGGTGAACGGTGCTGAGCCGGCCCCCGTCGAAACGGCATACCCATTCGCCGTCGGGTTCGTCCTCGATGATGAAGCGCATGACCGCGCTGAGCGCCGTCATGCGGGCCACCTGCGATCGTCCGACGTGCGCGGGCAGAAAAGCCTCGAAATACAGCGCACAGCCGGGAGTCATGCCGGGCGGCCGCCGGCGGCGGCCCCACTGGGCCGACTGGGCGTACGCCAGCAGCCGCTCGATCGCGGCCAGGTCGAACGCGGGACAGCCGATGCCGGTCTGGGCCTCCACCGTCGCCGTCTGGTCGCGCAGGAACGTGGGCGTGTCCAGAAAATAGTGCTCGATGGGCCGGCTGATCTCGTAGAACCGCCGCTCATACTCGTTCAGGTCGAAAGCGTCGAAGTCCTCGGGCGGAACGAACCGCCCGCCGGCGATGCCGAAGTAATGCTCAAACGCGGACTTGATGCGGGCGTTGGAGGGCGGATCGGGATGCACGAGGTGATAGACGCGGCCGTGCCGGGCGGGTTCGGTTACGATGGCCGCGATCATGCCGGCCACGTAGTCCACCGGCACGATGTTCTGACATTCACCGGGGCGGCCCTTGAGCCGCAGGGGAATGTTCATCCGCCGCGGGTCGAGCCGATCGGGAAACGACCGGTCCAGAAACTCCGCCGCACGCGCGGACAGGTAGAAGCCGCCGAACTTGGTGGCCCGTCCGGTGCCCCATTCGCCGACCACCACCGAAGGGCGGTGGAGGGTCACGCGGCGCGGCCCGCCCCGGCCCCAATCCAGGCAGCATCGCTCGGCCTGATGCTTGCTGTCTTCATAGGCGTTGTGGAATCCGTCGGGTCGGGCGTTGAACCGCTCGGCCACGGGCCGGTCCACCCGCCCGCAACTGTAGGCCGAACTCACCAGGTGCAGATCGGCGATTCCGCGGGAAGACGCCCAGTCGAGCAGGTGGCGCGTGCCGCGGACGTTGGTGCGATAAGGTTCACCGGCGGCGTCGGGCTCGAACGCCGTCACCGCCGCGGCGTGGACCACCGCGTCGATCGACCACCGATCGCCGGGCAGCGTTCCCTCGGCCAGGTCGCCCTCCAGGCCCACGAGCCGTTCCTCGGCCATGGCCGACGCAGCGTCAACGCCCAGTTCGCCCAGCAAGGCTCCCAGGCGGCCCAGCGAACCCACCAGCGGCGGACGGAGCAGCACCGCGCAGCGCCGCCCGCGGCGCAGCAGCTCGGCGACGAGATAGTGGCCGACGAATCCGGTCGATCCGGTGATGAGGATGAAGCCCGTCTGGGATGCTCGATTCATTCTACTCTGCCGCGCCGGCCTTCTTCCCGGCGTATGCGTCCAGGCTCTGGAGGTACGTGATGGCCAGCCAGATCTGTTCGCGGGCGAGCGTGTCCTTGAACGGCGGCATGGTGTTCAGCGACCCGTCCGCGTTGACGACTTCGCTAGTATAGCCTTCGTTGATCTTCCTGAACCAGGTTCGCGGCGCGCCGCGGTGCAGCGTGACCGCGAAGCGCTTGTCGAAGGCGTGGAAATCCATCCTGGGAAGCAGGGCCGGCATGGTGGGGCCCCGGCCGTCGGCGTTTTCTCCGTGGCAGGTCAGGCAGTGGGCCTTGTAGACCACGGCCCCGCGGCTGACTGCGACCGGGTCTCGATTGGCGTCGAACGGATTGCGCGTCGTGCTCAGGGCCTGGTCGGCACGCTCGACCTCCGAAAGGGACCGCCCCGTGGTCCGCGCCTTCCAGTGATAGAAGGCCAACCGCGGCGGTTCCGGGTGTTCCCGCAGGGCCGCCAGATACGCTTGTTCATCCGCGGGACGGATGGCTTCGTTCAGCGGCCGGGGACCGCTGCAACCCCAGGCGATGAGCAGAATTCCAAGCACACCGGCCCCGAATTTCGGCGCACACCCTCGTCGATCAGGCATGGATTGCCTCATGGGAAAGTAAGATCGCCAGGCAACCGAAAGTATCGGTGATTATAGCCCGCCGACGGGAGGGAACATCAACCGCTGCAAGATTCACCGGTCCTGACGTCCTGCCGGGAAGGTGCCGGCTGCGGCTATGCCTCAAGGGTTTCGCGGCGCGCGGGCCCCTGGGACGGGAGGCAGTCGGCTCTCGAACCGTGGTCGCCCCCTGCTGCCCTTCAGGCGGCGACCGGGACGACGGCCATGAATGCCCTGCCGTCGATGAAGGCGCGGCTCGCCGGATCGCAAGGTGGGTTCTCCACGAAACGCCGGCGTCGACGCGCCCTGCCCTCCGCCGCCGGGGGGCGGTATGATTCCGCCCCTATGAACCCGGATTCGAAGCCATCGGCGGGCGCGGGCGCCCATCCCGTTTCCGCAACCGTCCGAGAGAAAGCCGCCGCCGGAAGGCGAGGTTTCCTGTGGAAGCTGGGCCTGCACCGCCCGGAACTGCGGGCCTGGGCCATGTACGACTGGGCCAACTCCGCCTTCGTGACCACCATCATGACCGCGGTGTTCCCCATTTATTACGCCAAGGTGGCCGGCGAGGGGCTGCCGCCGGGCGCGGCCGAGTCGCGCTTCACCCTGAGCACCACGCTCGGGCTGGCCTTCATCGCGGTGTTGTCGCCCCTTCTGGGCGCGGTCGCCGATTTCCTGCCCATCAAGAAGCGGCTGGTGGCGGTATTTCTCGGCATCGGCCTGATCTCCGTGTCGCTGATGTACTTCATCGGGCCCGGCGATCTGCTGCTGGCCTCGGTGCTGTTCATCATCTCCAGCGTGGCGGTCAACGGCAGCTTCGTGTTCTACGACGCCATGCTGCCGCACATCGCCGGCGAGGACGAGATGGACCGGGTCTCGACGGCCGGCTACGCCCTGGGCTACGTCGGCGGCGGAGTGCTGCTGGCGCTCCAGCTCGCGTGGATCACCCGGCCGGCGGCGTTCGGTCTGGCGGAGGGAACCTTGCCGGCCCGGCTGGCGTTTCTTTCCGTAGCCGTCTGGTGGGGGCTGTTTTCGATCCCGCTGTTCCGCCGCGTGCCCGAGCCGAAGATCATGCTCGCGGCCCGGCAGGAGAGCCTCTCGAAGCTCATCCGCGCGTCCTTCGGCCAGTTGGGGGCCACCCTGGGCGAGTTGCGGCGCTATCGCGACGCCTTCGTCATGCTGCTGGCTTTCCTGGTCTACAACGACGGCATCGGCACCATCTATCGCATGGCCACGACCTACGGCTACCGCATCGGCATCGGCGAGTCCGACCTGATCCTGGCCATCATGGTCACGCAGTTCGTCGGCGTGCCCTGCGCGTTCCTGTTCGGCATGCTGGCCGCGCGGATCGGGGCCAGAACTTCCATCTTCCTGGCCCTGGCCGTCTATACCGGCATCAGCATCGGCGGCTTCTACATGACCACGGCCAGACACTTCCTGCTGCTGGCCCTGGGCGTGGGCATGGTGCAGGGCGGAGCCCAGGCCCTGAGCCGCTCGCTGTTTGCGAGCATGATCCCGCGATCGCAGTCGGGGCAGTTCTTCGGCTTCTTCGCGGTGATCGAGAAGTTCGCGGGGATCATGGGGCCCTTCGTGTGGTGGCTGGTGTTGCAGATCAGCGGCCCCAGCCGGCTGCCGATCCTGTCGGTGATCGGCTTCTTCGTGATCGGCGGCGTGCTGCTGTCCTTCGTCAACGTGCCGCGGGGGCAGCAGGCGGCCCGCGAAGCCGAGGCCGGTATGTCCTCGTGAACCGCCGTCAGCCCGGCGGGGCGGCGCGGCGTACGGCGAAGGTCTCGAGGGCGGCCCGCTGGCCGGCGTTGAGGCGCACGCCCGGCCGGCGGCGCTTCAGGAAGGCCAGCCCGTCCGCGACGCTGTTCACCGTTCCCCTGGCCAGCAGATACGCCAGCACGACGGCGGCGCTGCGGCCGTGGCCGGCGGCGCAGTGGACGAAGACCCGGCCGCGTGACGTCGCCTCGCTGAGCCACTCGACGGCGGCGCCCAGTTGCGCCGGCGTTGGCGCCGTGTTGTCCAGCACCGGCAGGCAGCGGTAGCGGGTCGAAGTGCGCATGGACCGGTTCTCGTCGTACTCGCAGGTCAGATCCAGGACCGCGCAGGGCAGCAGCGCTTTCGCCTCGCGGTTCGAGAGCCGCCGCCCCAGGAACAGGCCGGGAACGACTTCGTCATAGGCCGGCCGGCGGCAAAGGCGGTGATAGGCCCGGAAGATACCCACGTTGAGCAGGTCGAACGGCCAGAGCAGCAGGCGGCTCAGCGGATGGCGGCGTCCGGCCGGGGATTTCAGGAACGGACGCGGGCTGGCCAGTAGATAGCCTCCGCCGACCGCGATCATCGCCGCCGCCGACCAGATCAGAACCAGGCGGAGGGGCCACCGGCGCATCAGCACCGCACCGGCGGCAAACCCCGACGCCAGAGCCAGAAAGGGTATCGCGGATCGGATCGAGGCGCGCGTCAGCATGAGCCCGTCCCAGAATGTAGCGGGAAAACCTGCCTCTGGGAAGTCAAAGGCCCCCACTGGACAGTCGGCGAGGGGGGTTTACAATGCGGGGCATGTCCACGCATCCACACGCTTCAATCGGCAGGGACTCCGGCCCTGGAACATCACCAGCCGCGGGACAGTCGAGCGGGGCATCCGGGCCACGCAGCGGTTCGACGTCCGGCGGCGCGCTGACCCGCCGGCAACTGCTGCGCCGGACGGCGCTGGCCGGCGGGGCCCTGGCGGCGCCTTACATCGTGCCCGCCCACGTGCTGGGGCGCAACGGGGCCGTGCCGCCCAGCGAGAAGATCGTCCTGGGAGGGCTGGGGCTCGGGCCGCGCGGCACCCATGATCTCAAGTGGATGCTCCCGGAGAAGGACGTTCAGTTCGTGGCCATCTGCGACGCCCAGAAGGCCCGGGCCGAGGCCATCAAGAAGATCGTGGATCAGAAGTACGGCAGCAATGACTGCGCCGTCTCCACGGACATGTTCGAGTTTCTGGCCACGCGGAACGACCTGGACGCGCTGCTCATCGCCACCGGCGACCGCTGGCACGCCCTGGCCGCCATCCTGGCCATGCGCTCCGGCAAGGACGTCTACAGCGAAAAGCCCTCGTGCATGACCATCGCCGAAGGCAAAGCCGTGGCCGATACGGCCCGGCGCTACGGGCGCGTCTACCAGACCGGCACGCAGCGGCTCAGCGAGGCCAACTTCGTCTATTGCTACGAGATGGCCCGCAGCGGCCGGCTTGGAAAAGTGCACACCGTGCGGGCCCACATCGCCCCCTGGGACGCCGCCGAACTCAACCACGAGTGGCTCCCCGCCGAGCCCGAACCGCCCAAGGACCAGGTGGACTGGGACTTATGGCTGGGCCCCTGCCCCTGGCGGCCGTTCAACTCCGCCTATATCCGCGGGGCCTGGCGCGGCCATTATGACTTCCACACCAGTTGCATCGGCGAATGGGGGGCCCACACCTTCGCCCAGGCCCAGGCCGGCATCGACATGCTCCACACCTCGCCGGTCGAATACCACTACGTCAACAACCCCACCGGCGACGGTATGGAGACGCGCTTCGCCAACGGCGTGAAGCTCACCCTGCACCGCGAAGGCTATTGGAAGGGCTCCTGCGGAATGCGTTTCGAGGGCACCGAGGGCTGGGTGGCGGCGGCGGACGGCTACTCCAAGCCGGACGTCTCGAACGAGGCCATGCTCGGCGACTTCAAGAAGATCGTCGATGACTACATCGCCCGTACCGGCCGGCCCATGAACCACGTCCGCGATTTCCTCAACTGCGTCAAGTCCCGCCGGCCGACGGTGGCCAACGCCGACGTGATGTTCCACTCCATGTCCACGGTGCACGCCGCCAACATCTGCATGTGGCTCAAGCGCGACATGAAGTACGATCCGGAGAAGATGGAGTTCGCCGACCCCGAGGCCAACCGGCTGCGCTCGCGGGCCATGCGCGAACCGTATGCGATCTGACCGGTGGTTTCGCTACCTGGACGAAGTCAGAGTGCATCCGGGTATCCGTGTGGGACCGGCTTCCTACCGGTCGGTTTTCGGGGTTTCAGGACGCGCCTTTCGCACGGAACAGGGACAATAACGGAATTGACGACGCCGGGCTGAGGAAAACCGTCATGACGATGAAGACGATGCGTACGATCGGGGTGGCTGCCGTGGTGGCGGGCATGGCGGGAGCGGCGTTCGGGCAGGAGAAGCCCGCGGCCGTTCCAGCTTCCGAGGAGCTGGTCAGGGTGCTCGAATCGGACGCGCCGCAGAAGGACAAGGCCACGGCCTGTCGCCTGCTTCAGCGCGTGGGCGACAAGGCCGCGATACCCGCGCTGGCCCGGCTGCTGACCGATGAGAAGCTGGCCCACATGGCCCGCTACGCCCTGGAGCCGATCCCGGAGCCGGCGGTGGACGAGGCCCTGCGCGGCGCGCTGGGCAAGGTCAACGGCCGGCTGCTGATCGGCGTGGTCACCAGCCTGGGCGTTCGACGCGACGCGCAGTCGGTCGAGGCCATGGCCAGGCTGCTGACACACGAAGACGCCGGCGTGGTCCAGGCAGCCGCCCGGGCCTTGGGCAGCATCGGCACGGCCTCATCGGCCAAGGCCCTGATGGCCGCCCTGCCCCGGACCGCCGCGACGAACCGACTGGACTTCTGCGAAGGCTTGCTGCGATGTGCCGAAGGTCTCGCCGCCGCCGGTTCGCGCGAAGAGGCCGTCGCCATCTATGACGCCCTTCGGGGGATGAAGGACGGGCCTCACCAGGTGCGGGCGGCCGGCGTGCGCGGCGCGATCCTGGCCCGCCGGGAACTGGGTCTGGTGCTGCTCAAGGAGTATCTTCAGGACAAAGACTTCGGCCTCTTCGCCGCCGCCTGCCGGACCAGCCAGGAGATGCCCGGGCCCGACGTGACCAAGGCTCTGACCGCGGCGCTGGGATCCCTGCCGGCCGAGAACCAGGTGCTGCTGATCCAGACCATCGGTTTTCGGGCGGAGGCGGCGGCGGTGCCGGCGCTGACGATGGCCGCCAGAGAGGGCGCCAAGGCCGTTCGGCTTGCGGCCGTCAGGGCGCTCGCCGAAATCCGCCACGAATCCGCGCTGGCGGCCCTGCGGGAGCTGGCCAAAGACACCGATGAAGACCTGGCCAAGGCCGCGACCGAAGGCGTCAACAGCTTCCAGCCCGCCCAGCCCCCGCCGCGGACGTGAGGCCTTCCGGCCGTCGCGCGGGTTCGAGGGCTGAGGCGCGTCTCCACCTCTCTCCGCCGCTCGTTGTGCCGCTGCTCCGCGCACTCGGGTCGTTGCGCGCTGATCCGAGCACGATGGTGGTTTGTCGGGTTGTGCGACGATAGAATCGGGCATGGCTTGGTGATCCAAGGTGCCGGGTTCATGACGTGGTCATGGATCTGACTCACGGCCACGCGCCATCCCGGCGTCCGCCGCCGCGTTCAACGGTGTTCCGCGCCTGTAGCTCAGGTGGATAGAGCAACGGATTTCTAATCCGTCGGTCGCAGGTTCGAGTCCTGCCAGGCGCGATGGACCTATGTTTCTCGTCGCGTCCCAACTCCCGTCCCCGCAAGACGTTGACCCCCGTGGCGGGCGGCGTATAATCCTTTCCCCGCGGGCCGATTCATCGGCAGGTGCCCGTGGTCATGGAGGACCGGATTTGAACCTCAGGCGTTCGGCACCCCTGCCTTCTCGGGCCGCGAGGTACCCGGCTCCGATCACTTTGGACCGCCGCGGTCAGATCGTGTATCGATTGGCTGTAGGCGCCGTCTGCTGGAGACGCTTCGGTGACTGACGGACCAGGCTATCCCGCCTCCCAACATGAGTTTCTGCTGCGCCGGCTGCACTCGCTGGCCGGTCTGCTGCCCATCGGGGCCTTTCTGGTCTTCCACCTGGGCACCAACGCCACGGTGGCGCTCAACGGCGTCGCCGGCGAAGATGTATTTCAGACGCAGGTGGACCGCATCCACGCCCTGGGGCCGCTGGTTTACCCGCTTGAAATCCTGTTCATCTTCCTGCCGCTGGCCTTCCATGCCGGGCTGGGCGTGAAGATGTGGCTGCAAGGCCAGCCCAACACCACCCGCTACCCCTATTGGGGCAATATCCGCTACACGCTTCAGCGCGTGACCGGCGTCATCGCGTTGTTGTTCATACTGGTTCATCTCTGGCAGATGCACTGGCTGGGCGGGCTGGTCGGCGGCGGGGGCTATTTCAATCCGAAAGAGGCCACCGGTACGGCGGCCGGCGTCTTGCAGTTCAAGGGCGCCTGGGTGGCGCCGTTCTATGCGCTGGGCACGCTGGCGGCGGTGTTCCATTTCGCCAACGGCATCTGGACCGGGCTGATCACCTGGGGGATCACCGTCGGCCGCAACGCCCAGCGCAAGGCCGGTTACGTCTGTGCGGTCGTCGGGCTGGTGCTGGCCGTGTTCGGGCTCTCTTCCATCCGGTCGCTGATGCACGTGCCGGACGCGGTGCCGCCCACGCCGCGGCACGGGGCCTCCGCCCCGCCCACGGCGCGGCACGAGGTGCCCGGCCGACATCCTGACGAGTCGCGCCCCGGCCGCGACGGGGCGGGCGGGCATCAGTTGCCTGACCGCGGTGCCGATCTTCAAAGCCGCGACCGCCAGGGAGCGGAGAACGGGTAATCACCTATGGCCAAACAACGTGTCGTCGTCGTGGGCGGGGGATTGGCCGGGCTGGCCGCCGCCATGCGCCTGGCCGAGATCGGCCGGGACGTCGATCTCATCAGCATGGTCCCGGTCAAACGCTCGCACAGCGTCTGCGCCCAGGGCGGGATCAACGCGGTCAACGCCCTCACCCGCCTGCAAGGCGACAGCGAGTGGAAACACTTCGACGACAGCGTCTATGGCGGCGACTTCCTTCAGCACCAGCCGCCGGTCAAGGAAATGTGCGACTGGGGCCCGCGGATCGTGGACCTGATGGACCGGCTGGGGGTCATGTTCAACCGCACGCCCGAGGGCAAGCGCGACCAGCGCCGCTTCGGGGGAACGTTGTACAAGCGCACCGCCTTCGCCGGCGCCACCACCGGGCAGCAGTTGCTCTACGCCCTGGATGAGCAGGTCCGCCGCTGGGAGGTCGAGGGCAAGATCAAAAAATACGAGTTCTGGGAGTTCCTGGGCCCCATCCTCGACGAAAAGGGCATCTGCCGCGGGTGCGTGGCCCAGGACATGTTCGCGATGGAGATACGGGCCTTTCCGGCCGACGCGGTGGTCATGGCCACGGGCGGCTGCGGTCTGATCTTCGGCAAGTCCACCATGTCGATGATCTGCACCGGCGGGGCGGCGGCCCGGGTCTACAAGGCCGGCGTCAAGTACGCCAATGGCGAGTTCATCCAGGTGCACCCGACGGCCATTCCCGGTTCCGACAAGCATCGGCTGATGAGCGAATCGGCCCGCGGCGAGGGCGGCCGGGTCTGGGTCCCGCGCCGCAAGGGCGACGACCGCGACCCGCGCCAGATCCCCCCCGAGGAACGCTGGTACTTCCTGGAAGAGCGCTATCCCAAGTACGGCAATCTCGTGCCGCGCGACATCGCCACCCGCGAGATCTTCAACGTCTGCGTCAACGAGGGGCTCTCCGTCGAGCCGAATGAGTACTGCGTCTATCTCGACGTGACCGAGCTGCCGCCGGCCACGCACCACAAGCTGGAGGGCATCCTCGAGATTTACGAGAAGTTCCGCGGACTGGATCCGCGGGTCATGCCCATGAAGATCTTCCCGGCCGTCCACTACTCGATGGGCGGGCTGTGGTGCGACTATGAAAAAGACCCGCGCACCGGAGGGTTGGTGCTCGATTCGCACCGCAACCAGATGACCAACGTGCCGGGGCTGTATGCCATCGGCGAGGCCGACTACCAGTATCACGGGGCCAACCGGCTGGGGGCCAACTCGCTGTTGAGCTGCATCTTCGCGGGGCTGATCGTGGCCCCGGCCATCGACACGTGGCTCTCCAACCTGCCGGGCGGATCGGCCAACGGACAGCCCTCCACCCTCTTCGAGACCGAAGTCCGCAGGCACGCCGAGCACTACCAGCGGCTCATCGCCAACACCGGCGCCGAGAACCCCTACGCGATCCACAAGGAGCTCGGGGCGACCATGACCAAGAACGTCACCGTGGTCCGCCACAACAAGGGGATCGAGGAGACGCTGGCCAAGATCGACGAGCTGAGCGATCGCTACCGGCGCGTCGCCCTGGCCGACACCGGCAACTGGACGAACCAGAATTTGAGTTTCACGCGGGCCCTGGGCGACATGCTGATTCTGGCGAAGGTCATCGCCAAGGGCGCGCTGCTGCGCGACGAGTGCCGGGGGGCGCATTACAAACCCGATTTCGCCATCCCGGCCCCCAAGGGCGACGATCCGGCGACCTTGCAGGCCGAGGCCACGCGCTGGGTCGAGGCCTTCCGCCGGCAGACCCGGCAGTGGCTCAAGACCACCATCGCCGAATACGCGCCCGAAGGACCGAAGATATCGTATGAACCGGTGGATACCTCGCTGATCCCGCCCCGGCCGCGTACCTACGGACTGGTCGGCGCCGAGATCATCGAGCGCGTCTGGCGGGAGATGCAGGAGCAGGACGCGCAGTCCGCCAAGTCCCGCGAGCCCGCCGGCGCCGGGGCCTGATTCCGCACGGCTCCTGGACCGGCCCTTTCCGGCGCCGGGGCTGGAGCGGGCCGGCAGAATCGTGTGATGTGTTCAGCGGCGTCGGGCGGTGTGTTCAACGCCGTCGCGTGCGGGGCCCATGAAGGACGCAGGATGGATCGGTCCATCGCGGGCGACGGGACTCAAAGGGCCTTCTGAACCCCTGAGAACGACCGGCTGGAAGCCGGTCCCACACGGGTTTGCAGTATGCACGAATTGTAGGATGCACGAAACGGCGGCTCTTCACAGCGGCCGGACATGAGTGTCGGCCGTGGGACCGCACGAGGACCTTGAAAAAGCTCATGGCTCATCACAAAACCGTCAAGCTCATGATCAAGCGGCAGGACTCGCCCGAGAGCCACAGCTATTGGGAGGAGTTCGAGGTGCCCTATGAGCCGCAGATGAACGTGACCACCTGTCTGCAATCCATCGCCGCCATCGCCCAGACCGCCGAGGGCAAGCCCGTCGCCCCGGTGGCTTATGACTGCAACTGCCTGGAGGAGGTCTGCGGGGCCTGTTCGATGGTCATCAACGGGCGGGTCCGCCAGGCCTGTAGCGCCCTGGTGGACAACCTCCTGGCCGAGAGCGGCGATCTGATCCGCCTCGAACCCATGTCCAAGTTTCCGGTGATCCGCGACCTGGTGGTCAACCGCTCGCGGATGTTCGAGGGGCTCAAGCGGGTGAAGGCCTGGGTTCCGGTGGACAACTACGTGGACGACACCCCGCCCCCGCCGATGGCTCCGCGCATCCAGGAAGAGGGCTATCCGCTCCAGCGCTGCATGACCTGCGGCTGCTGCGTGGAGGCCTGCCCGCAGGTCAATCCGCGCACGTCGTTCATCGGCCCGGCGGCCATCGCCCAGGCCATGATCTACCAGAAGCACGCCATCGGCGCCAACCTGGCCGAGGAGCGCCTCGAGGCCCTGCTGGCCACCGGCGGCATCGCCGAATGCGGCAACGCCCAGAACTGCGTCAAGGTCTGCCCGAAGGGGGTCCCGCTCACCGACGCCATCGCCCGGGCCAACCGCGAGCTGACCGTCTATGCGCTCAAACGCATGTTTGACCGCTGATGGGGATGAGGACAGGGCGACACGGGGACCAGGTGACGAGGAGACCGGCGGGTTCAGCTTCAGGCGCGTTGTCGCCGTTTCCCCTGGTCGATACTCGGATGTCAAGGCATGTTGAGAAACCCCATACTGCTGCTGGTGATCCTGGCAACTGCGGGCCCGGCCGGCGCCCTCGACGTCAACGACCCGCCGATGGGGGTGTTTTCGGATGAATGGTACGCGGTCATGATGACCGATCCGGCGACCCGCAAGCCGGCCAAGAGCGGGCACATGCACAGCACGATGGAGCGGGTGAAGCGCGGCGGGCAGGACCTCATCCGCACGCGCAACGAAATGACCATGGTGGCCGGGCGCGGCAAGATGCAGATCACCGTCAGCATGGTCCAGACCACCGAAGAGACCCTGGCCGGCGAGCCCCTCCGCTTCACCAACAAGCAGACCCTGGCCAAGGTCCCCACCTCCACCGAGGGCACCTTCAGCAAGGGCAAGGTGAGGATCGTCGAGAAGCAGCTTGGCTTCCCCACCAGTGCGAAGACCTACGACCTGCCCGAGGGCGCCAGGATGACCTGGGGCTCCTATCGCGAGCAGATCGAGCAGGGGCTGGAACCGGGATCGAAGTATCAGCTGTCGGTCTATGAGCCTTCGTTGGCGCCGGACCGGCTGGTCACCGCCGACGTCGAGGTTCTCAACCGCGAAGAGATCGACCTGTTCGGCCGGAAGGTCCAGGCGGTCAAGACCCGCCAGGTCATGCGCTTACCCGGCCCGGCCGGCGAGATGAACATCTCCACCCTGATCTGGCTCACCGAGGAAGGCGAGGCCCTCAAGCTGAGGATGTCCCTCATGGGCATCGACGTGGACCTGCTCTCCTGCGCCAAGGCGGTGGCCCTGTCCAAGAACGATCCGGCCGACCTGATGGGCGGGACGCTGATCCACGTGGACCGACCCATCAAGCGGGACGTCGAGCGACTGACCCTGCGTCTGGAATGGGAATCGGACCGGCCCAACCTGCCCGAAACCGACATGCAGAAGATTGTCAGGCAGGACGAGAAGTCGGTCACGCTGGTCAACACCCGCGAATCGGCCCGGCGGGGGAAGAACGCCGGGGTCGGCCGGCCGCTCAGCGACGAGGACAAGGCCCGCTACCTGGCCAGCTCGGCCACGCTGAATTACAAAGACCCGGAGGTGGCCAGGCTGGCCAGGCAGGCCGCCGGCGACGAGAAAGACCCCCGCAAGCTGGCTGACAAGCTCCGTGCGTTCGTCGGCGAGTACGTTCAAACCAAGAACCTGAGCGTAGGGTTCGCCACGGCCAGCGAGGTGGCCCGCAGCAAGGAGGGCGATTGCAGCGAGCACGGCGTCCTGTTGGCGGCCTTGGGCCGGGCCGTCGGTATTCCCACCCGCCTGGCCACCGGTTACGTCTACGCCGGGGAGTTTCTCGGCCGGGAGGACGTATTCGTCGGCCACCTCTGGACCCAGTTCTACATCGACGGGCAATGGCTGGACGTGGACGCGGCCCTGCACCAGACCGATGTGGACCCCACCCACATCACCTTTGCCTTAAGCGAAGGAGGCAACACGGGTATCGCCGACCTCATCGGGTCCGTCTGGATGGCCCCCAAGCCCAAAATCACCATCCTCGACCAGAATCAATCAGAAAAGTAGAATATACATCAAAAGTCACGTAGTACTCCAAAGTACACCGCCCCCATTCCGGCAAGGGGGCGATGATATCGGTTATCAATGATTCAAATAGAAACACACCTTAAAAGCCCCTTGCCGACACCCGTTTTGAGTGCTTATCCTGCAATGGCTGCGGTCGCGACCAGCGGGGAAGGGGAAGCAGCCCGTCGTAGGAGGTTGGTCCGGATGGATGCGGCGAGCGGGGGCATTCCTGACCAGAGCGGTCCGTCGCTCCTGGCCGGTCGGACCCGCGCCGTCTTGTCGAGTTCACTGCGTTGAACGGTTTCCATAAACGTGTCGTCATCGGGGTCGAAATCGAGGCCTACAGCATTGGCGCGGGGGATTACCAGATCGGCCGGCGCCTGTCGCGCCCGCGTCCGGGGGTGTCTGAGAACGGCGAGCGCTTCGCCCGGGACAGCTCCATCGGCAGCGAGTACAACAGCCGGCCCTTCGAGACCATCCGCGAGTCGCTGTTTCTGCTCAAGACCGGCCTGCGCAAATACCTGCGGAATCTCTACCGCGGCCAGGAGGAGAAGCCGCGCCACAACGTGCCGCTGCTGGTGGGCGGCTGGACGAACCGCTTCGCCGGCACTCACCTGCACCTCTCGGTCGCGGAGGAGGAGCTGAGCCGCCAGCGGGCCCGCCAGTTGGCCAACCACCTGCACGATCACATTCCGCTGTTGATCGCCATGGGGGCCAACTCGCCGGTGTGGGACAAAAAGCTGACCGCCCGGGCCTCGAACCGGCTGCTGCGGGGCACGGAGGCCTATTTCACGCCGATCGCGTACGGCGAGTTGCCCGTCAAGGACACCTGCGAGCTGGTCTACAGCGCCGGGCGCAAGACCAAGCCGGCCACGCTCGAGCTGCGCGTGCTGGACTCGAACCTGCCGGAGTTCATCGTGGCCGCCGTCTGCGTGGCCAAGGCCGTGGCCCTCGCCTGGCTGCACGGCAAGCCGCCTTGCCGGCAGTTCCCGCTCCACGACGACTATCTCTCCGCCCGCATCGCCGCCGGCGCGCAGGGCATGAAATGCAGGCTGGCCTGGGAGGGAGAGTGGATCCCCGCCCGCAAGTACCTGGACCGCTTCATCTGGGAGTACCGCGAGGAGTTCGCCGAGATGGACGTTCCGCCGGAGGTCTACGACGTCTTCAAGCTGCTCAAGCGCGGCTACAACGGGGCCCGCATCATCCACGACGCGGCGGTGGCCGCCCGCCACGAGCATCCGCAGACCTGGCAGCGCCGCTTCGCCAAGCGCTACAGCGAGGGGCTCGAGGACCTGCTCAGCGGCAATTCGCTGATTTCCTTCGCCGAGACCCTGGCGGTGAAGCTCCCGACCCTGGAATCGGTCTATCTGGGCCGGAAGGGGGCCTCGGTCGATGGGTAAGCGCATCCACGCGCCGCTGATCGGGATCAGTTGCGAGGCCGTTCCCGGGGCCCGCGGTTTCGCCGACTACGACCTGCTCTGCGACCACCGCTACGCGATGGCCATCAACAACGCCGGCGGGCACCCGGTGCTGCTGCCGGTGGCCCACAAGAAGACGGTGCTCAAGAGGTATCTGGAGGGCATCGACGGGCTGCTCATCGTGGGCGGCGACGACGTGGACCCGCGGCTGTACGGCGAGACGCCGCGCTCGCGCACCCGGGTCAACTTCCCGAAGCGCACGGCCTTCGAGACCTGGCTCTACCAGGCCGGCAAGCGCCGCAAGCTGCCCATCTTCGGCATCTGTTACGGGCTTCAGCTCATCAACGTCCTGGAGGGCGGCACGCTCTATCAGCACCTGCATCCCAAGAAGACCGGTACGCGCATCGACCACCGCGGGCGGCGCAAGCCGCGGCATAACGTGCAGATCAACCCCGGCACGCGCCTGGCCGACATCCTCGGCGTGCGCCAGGCGGCGGTCATCTCCGACCACCATCAGGCCATCCGGTACCTGGCGCCCGGATTCATTCCGAGCTGCGTGGCCGACGACGGCATCATCGAGGCCATCGAGCACCCCGACCTTCCCCAGATTCTGGCCGTCCAGTGGCATCCCGAGCGGCTGCCTTACAGCCGCGTGACCCGCCGGCTGTTCAAGGCCTTCGTGCAATCGTGCTCCGCGTATCGTCGCGGCGCGGCCGGCTGACCGGTCTGGTCCGACGCGGCTCAGGCGCTGACCAGCCGCTCGACGAACGCGCGGGCCTTGCGGGCCTCGGCCAGGCGGGCGGGCAGGTCGCCGCGGGCCAGCGTCTCGACCACCAGGGGGCCGCGCGTGAAGCCGCCTTGGCGAAGCACCGCCAGCACGCCCGCGAAATCGACCTTACCCGTGCCGGGGGTCACGTCCACGTTCTTGGGCGGCAGGTAATCCTTGATGCACCATCCGGCGACCAGGCCGCTGACGTCGGCGGCGTCCTGCACGGGCTCCAGCCGACCGTCGGAGTAATAGTAGACGTTGCCCGCGTCGTACCAGACCCGGAAGTTGCGATGGCCGACCTCCTCGATGGTCCTGCGAAGCTGCCGGCCGGTGGCGTTGAGCCCGCCGTGCGGCTTGAGGCTGATGCTCACCTTCTTCTCGGCGGCGTAGTCGCAGCATTCGGCGATGGCCTTGTAATAGATGCCGTAGACCTTTTCGTCGCCCACGCCGCCCATGAGCAGATTGGCCGACCCCGCCGCAGCGCAGTGGTCGATCAGCTTGCGCAGGCCGGCGACCGCCCCGGCGACCGAATCGAGCGGAATGTCGCCGCCGTAGGCGGACAGGACCCTCAGGCCGCGCCGCCGGGCCTCTTCGCCGGCCTGGGATGCCTGTTCGAGCGTCGCCCGGAGCGAGAGAATGAAACCGCCCTTCGCGTTCATGAGCCCGCAGTATCTGAAGCCGGCCTCGGCGATGGCGTCCAGGGCCACGCGGTAATCCTGGTCGGCCCAGGGGCGCGTGTAGCAGCCGATCTGGTAGCCCTGGGCCGGCTCGGCGGCCTGGTCCGTCCTGCGGACGGATGGCGCGCAGCCGGACGCAAGCCAGGCCCCGGCCGAAAGCCCCGAGAGCGTGCCGGCCACGAAATGACGACGAGTAAGCGTTGAAGACATGACGGCGCCTCCCGTGGGTTCAGACGAATGACTGCAAGCATGATACCGTGAAAAGGCGGACACGCTTCACTCGAACCGACCGTTCCGCCCCGGTCGCGCATAACCACCAGGAGCCGCGGGCGAAAGTCCGCGGCTGCTGGGGCCGGATCGGTCAGTTCGAGTTCTTCTCCTCTCCGGCGTTGCGGTAGGCAACGCCGGGGGGGCAGCCTTCCGCGAAGCCCCTCGCGCGGCCGCACGCCAGGGGGACCACAACGGTCCGGGTTAACCCGTGGCCAGCCGGCACGACGCCGCCAGCCGCGCTTCCAGGGCGGCGGCACGCGGGAACAGGATGTTGTTTTCCTTGTGGATGTGACGGTGCAGGTCGGCTTCCAGCTCGGCCAGCCCGTCGAGCAGGGCCCGATAGGTGTTGCAGGCCTCCGGCGGCGGCGCGTAACCCCCGGTGAGCCGGCGCATCCGGGTCAGGGCCGCCCCGGCGTCGTCGTGCTCGTGCTCCATCACCCGGATCGGATTGGCCACGCTGCCGCAGTGGAAGCTGGGCAGCGCGGTGCTGCTTTCCAGCAGCCGGACGAGGGGGAACAGGACCTGTTCCTCCTTGGCCATGTGCTGATCCAGCTCCTCATGGAGAGCGGCGAAGACGGCGGCCAGCTCGCGCAGGTGCGGCTCGCGCCGGCCGTGAACCTCGGCCACCTTCTCGCTCATGGCCTCCAGGCGGGGCAGCTCGCGGCGCAGATAGGCATGATGCGCGGCCACGATATGATCGCACAAGTCGCCCAGCGGCGCGGTCGTCCAGTCGGTCTCCGACGGGTGGGGCGCGGCGTCGGCGGCGCGGAGTTCGGCCAGCACCGACTCGGGGTCGAGCCCCCGCTCGGCGCAGGCCTCGGCCAGGGGCTGCTTTCCACCGCAGCAATAGTCGATCTCGAACCGCTCGAAAACCCGGGCCCGCGAAGGACGCTCGGCGACCAGCTGGCCCACGGTGGCGTTGGCATCGAAAGAGCGCATGTCATGACTCCTTTCCGGTGATCAGGCGTTGATACGATTCAGCAGGCATCCTGCGATCCCCGCGGCTTCGGCGTCCAGCCGGCCTGCGTTCAAGACGCAAGACGCAGCGGCTCCGTCCGCCGCGTACGACACAGGCTTCTCTTCAGCCGCCCGCGACCACGGCGGAGGCGGCGGCCCCGGCCGGCAGAGCCCGCTCATCCGGCGTCGCGACGCCGCGCCGCGACCAGCCGGTGTGCAACCCGAGGATGAACCAACCCAGCGAGACGATGCCCACCGCGAAGACCACGTCGCCGGCCACGCGCAGCCAGCGCAGCGTCGCCATCACCGGCTGCTGCATCAGTTCCGCCGAGCGGGCGTACCACATGCCCCGGTCGATGCTGGCCGCCGTCTGGATCAGACCGATGGGCAGCAGGCTCACGAACACCATCAACGCCAGCCCCACGTTGATCGACCAGAACGCGAAGGACAAGGTCCGGGTCTTCCAGGCCAGTCGGGTCGCCAGGCCCTTGAGGCAGAAGAGCATCAGCCCGATGCCCAACATGCCGTACACCCCGAACAGGGCGCTGTGCCCGTGCACCGGCGTGGTGTTCAGGCCCTGCATGTAGTACAGGGCGATCGGCGTGTTGATGAGGAAGCCGAACAGCCCCGCGCCGACCAGGTTCCAGAAGGCCACCGCGACGAAGAAGTAGATCGGCCACTTGTAGGCCGCGACCCACGGCCGGGCCCGGGCCAGCGAGAGGTTCTCGTAAGCTTCGAAGCCGATGAGCGTCAGCGGCACGATCTCCAGGGCGCTGAACACCGCGCCCAGGGCCAGCACCGACGTGGGCGTGCCCGTGAAGTAGAGATGGTGCATGGTGCCGATGATCCCGCCGGAGAGGAAGATGGCCGACGAAAAGAGCACCGCCGACGTGGCCGACGAAGTCTTCAGCAAACCCATCCGCGTGAACAGGAAGGCGATCACCACGGTGGCGAACACCTCGAAGAAGCCCTCGACCCACAGGTGGATCACCCACCAGCGCCAATACTCGGCCATGGCCAGGTGAGTCTGGCGGCCCCACATCAGCCCGGCGCCGTAGAACAGCCCGATGGCCGCCGAGGCCAGGATAAACAGCGCCAGCAGGTGGCGATGCTCGCCGGGCTTCCGCACCGCCGGCCAGAGCCCGCGGACCATCAGGAACAGCCACAGGAACAGCCCGACGAACAGGAAGATCTGCCAGAAGCGGCCCAGGTCCACGTACTCATATCCCTGGTGCCCGAACCAGAAGTTGCTGACCAGCCCCAGCTTCTGCTGCACGCCCAGCCACTGGCCGAACAGCGAACCGACCACGATGATGAGCAGGCAGACGAAGAGCAGATTGACGCCGGCCCGCTGATATTTCGGTTCGACGCCGGAAACCGCCGGGGCCACGAACAGCCCCGTGGCCAGCCAGGCCGTCGCGATCCAGAAAATGCCCAATTGCGTGTGCCAGGTGCGCGTGACCGCGTAAGGCAGCCACTTGGCCAGGGGAATGCCGTAGAACCCCTGCCCTTCGACGCCGTAATGGGCCGTCACGATCCCCAATGCGATCTGGGCGAGCATGAGGGCGGCCACGACCCAGAAGTATTTCAGCGTGGCCCGCATCGAGGGAGTGGGCTTGAGCGCCAACAGCGGGTCGGCCGAGGGAGGCTCATGCGGCTCCTCGCCATTGCGGCGCTGAACGGCGGTATACCAGACCAGCGCGCCGACCCCGGCGATCAGCGCGATCACGCTGACGATGGACCAGAGAATAATCTGACTGCCCGGACGGTTGCCGATCAGGTCTTCCGCCGGCCAGTTGTTCGTGTAGCTGACGGCGGAATTCGGACGATTGGTCGCACACGACCACGAGGCCCAGAAGAAGAAAGCGGCCAGCTTCTCCTTGCGGGCTTCGTCCTTGATCGCATTGTTGGGTATCGCGTAGGCCTGACGCAGGCCATTCAACTCAGGGTCGTCTCCAAACAGATCAGAATAATGCTTTGATACCGCCTTGAACGCCTCCGCTCTCAGGGGCGAGATTCTCAAGTCACCTGTGGTGGGATCATAGGTATTCGTGCGCAATTCTGATTTGAGTCGCGCCTTCAGCCCTGCCTGCCTTTCGGGCGACAGCTTGTCAAACGCCGATCCGAACTCGGCCTGCGACCAATGATCGAGAATCCACGTCGCTTCGCGGTGCAGCCAATCAGCGGACCAGTCTGGAGCAACGTAAGCACCGTGACCCCAGATAGTTCCGACCTCTTGACCGCCGATCGACTGCCAGACGTTCTGACCATCCTTGATGTCTTGAGCGGTGAACAGGACCCGGTCGCCCACCACTACGCGCTCGGGGATAGGTGGAGCCTGGCGATAGAGCTCTCGGCCGAAGTAGCCGAGCACCGCGAATGAACCGATAATGACGGCCGAAAGCCCGATCCACAAACGACGATACTGCATTGTTGAGGTCTCCTTTCACGGGTCCGCAATTAATCGGATATCAGAACCGGATTATCCAGTTGACAACGGGAATATACGACGATATATTCAGGATGTCAAGGTTCTGATATCCAGTTTTTGCGACCGGAGGCCCAAAATGATCTCGCAGACCGCTGAATATGCATTGCGGGCGGTGGTCTGTCTGGCAAGCCGACCGGCCGATGCTTTGACGACCCAGCAGATCGCCGCCGTCACCAAGGTGCCCGCCGGGTATCTCTCCAAGGTGCTGCAAGCCCTTGGTAGGGCTGGCCTTGTGACATCTCAACGCGGTCTGCACGGGGGCTTTGCCCTGGCCAGACCGGCAGGACAGGTCAACGTGCTGGAGGTCATCAATGCCGTTGATCCGGTCAAGCGGATCGAGAAGTGCCCATTGGACCTGGCCGCTCACGGCGTGAAATTATGCCCGCTCCACCGCCGGCTCGACGATGCCATCGGGCAGATGGAAAAAGCGTTTCGGGAATCGGTCATCGCGGAGCTGATCGAGGAGGACGCCGCAACCCGGCCTCTGGACCTGGTCTTTCCCGGATGCATCGCCGCGGCCTCGAAGGAGTGAGTACACATCCCCGTAGATCGGCAGTGAATTGCACCTGCAAGGAGACGTTCATCATGGTAGCCCTCAACGAACCCCGTCTCGGTATCAACCCGGAGACGATGCTTCCCGACCTGTTCCGCGCGCATCCCCAGACGCGGGCTGTGTTCGATCGTTACGGATTGGTCGGTTGCGGCGGGCGGATGGGCCCGGCCGAGTCGGTACGGTTCTTCGCCCGCTCGCATGGCGTGGATGAGGCCCGGCTGCTCGCGGAGATTCAGGCCGCCATTGACGACCCGGCCTCGGCCGCGAGCGGCGAACCGGCGGCGCCGCATGCGAGCGTGGCGGACTCGATCTATCGGCGTTTCTTCCTGGCGGGGATCGCGGCCATCCTGACGGCCGGGGCCACCTGGGG
>JABRVU010000053.1:0-3445 GCA_039961895.1 Phycisphaerae bacterium
GCATCGACGAGCCCACGCTGCACATGACCTTCCGGGTGAACGACTCGCCCTTCGCCGGGCGCTCGGGCCGGTTCCTGACCAGCCGCCACCTCCGCGACCGGCTGGAGCGCGAGCTTCAGAAGAACGTCGCCCTGCGCGTCGAGCCGGGGCTGACCCCCGAGGAGTTCCACGTCTCCGGGCGGGGGCTGCTGCACCTGTCGGTGCTGATCGAGAACATGCGCCGCGAGGGCTACGAGCTGGCCGTCGGCAAGCCCAAGGTCATCTTTCGCGAGGACGCCGGCAGGAAGACCGAGCCCATCGAGTTCTGCGTGATCGACGTGCCGGCGCCGTACGTGGGCGCGGTGATGGAGCTGCTGGGATCGCGGCGGGGCATCTGCACGCGGATGGACACCAAGGGCGAGTACGCCCATATCGAGTTCACCGTGCCGGCCCGCGGGCTGATCGGGGTGCGCACGCGGCTGCTCAACGCGACCAACGGGACGGCCATCATGCATCACAGCTTCTACGAGTACGAGCACCTGCGCGGGGGCATCCCGGGGCGGAACATCGGCGTGCTCATCGCCAGCGAGACCGGGCAGGTGACGGCCTACGCCCTCGACGGCCTGGCCGACCGCGGCACCATGTTCGTCAGGCCCGCCGAGGCGGTCTACGAGGGGCAGATCGTCGGCGAGCACTGCCGCGACAACGACATCGAGGTCAACGTCTGCCGCCTGAAGAAGCTGACCAACATGCGGGCGGCCGGCGCCGACAAGACCGTGGTGCTCAAGCCCCCGCGCGAGCTGACCCTGGAAATCGCCCTGGAATACATCGAGGACGACGAGCTGGTCGAGGTCACGCCGGAGGCGATCCGGCTGCGCAAGCGGCTGCTCAAGGAGGCCGACCGCAAGCGCGCCCAGCGCGCCGCCCAGGCCTGAACCGCCGGGCGGCGGCCCGCGTTGCGGAACACGCCGCCGGCGCCTACCACACGACGGTTCCCAGCATGTCGAACGCAAAGGGCATGATCCGCCCGCCGAGCCGCTCGAGGGCGGCCGCCAGCCGCGGGCGGGCCTCGTCGCGGGCGTAGAAGACCACGCAACCCCCGCCCCCGGCGCCGCAGACCTTGGCGCCCAGCCCGCCGTTGGACAGTCCGGTGTCGATGAAACGCTGCAAGTCCGGCGTCCAGCAACTGGGGTGCAACATGCGGTGATACTTCCAGTTCTCGTTGAGCAGCTCGGCGAAGGCGGGCAGGTCGCCGGCCCGCAGGGCGTCGCGCATCTTCCGACCGACCTCCTTGAGCCCGTGCATGCCGGACAGCACGGTTCCGGTCCCGTTCCGGTAGTCGGCCAGGATGTCCAGGTGGATGTTGCCGGCCAGGTGGGCCTTGCCCGTAAATACCAGCAGAAGGTTCTTCTCGAGCTGCCGCAGCGTGGCCCGCGACAGCGGCGCCGGCTCGCGCGGCACGTCGTCGCCGACGAACTCCAGGAAGCTGATCCCGCCCAGGGCCGCCGCGAACTGGTCCTGCTTGCCGGTCCAGTGATTGAGGTCGTCGCGTTCCGCCAGGGCGGCCAGGTGGGCCACCTCGGCCTGATCGAAGCCGCCGGCGCGGTAATGTGTGCAGATGGCGCAGACCGCGACGGCCACGGCCGCGCTGCTCGACAGCCCCGACCCCGAGGGCACTTCCGAATAGGTGGTCAGGTTGAATCCCCGCTCCGGGGCGGCCCGGCGGATGCATGCCTTGATCAGGTCCAGCTCCCCGTCCAGGGTCAACTGCTCCGGCGAGGCGGCGGACTCGCGCAGCCCCAGGTCGGCGGCGTGAAGGTGGACCTCTCCGTCGTCGCGCGGCTCGAGCGTGGCGTAGACGTAATAGTTGATGGCCGCGTTGACCACGATGCCGTGGTGCTCGTGGCAGTAGGGGGCCACGTCGGTGCCGCCTCCGCCGAAGTCGATCCGCCCGGGAGCCCGGGCATGGAGAATCTTCCCGTTCATGGCTGGGCCACCATGGACTGCGTCATCATCATTCCTCGGACGAGTCGTTCAGACGTTCCATCTCGGCACCCAGGGCCTGGAGCTTGCGCTCGATGCGCTCGTAGCCGCGGTCGATGTGATAGACGCGATTGACGCGGGTCTGGCCCTTGGCCATCAGCCCGGCCAGCACCAGGGCCGCCGAGGCCCGCAGGTCCGAGGCCATCACCGGGGCCCCGATCAGTCGCTTGACCCCCTCGACGATCACGGTGGGGCCCTCCTTGCGCAGGCGGGCCCCCATCCGGCTCAGCTCGGCCACGTGCATGAAACGGTCGGGGTAGATTTTCTCGGTGATCACGCTGTTGCCGTCGGCCAGGCACAGCAGGGCCATGATCTGGGCCTGCAAATCGGTGGGAAAGCCCGGATAAGGCTGCGACGTCACCTCGACTGGTTCGAGCCGGCGGGCGCTGGACACCAGCACGTCGGCATCCTCGCGCTCCACGTTCACCCCCACGTGGCGGAGGCGGTCCACTACCGCCAGCAGATGTTCGAGCCGGCAGTTGCGGAGGCGCAACTCGCCGTTGGTGATGGCCCCGGCGATCATGAAGGTGCCGGCCTCGATGCGGTCGGGGATGATGGTGTACTCGCATCCGTTGAGCGACTTCACCCCGTCGATCACGATACGGGGCGTCCCCTGTCCGCTGATGCGGGCCCCGCAGGCGTTGAGGAAGTTGGCCAGGTCGGCGACCTCCGGCTCGCAGGCCGCGGATTCGATGACCGTCCGGCCCTCGGCCAGGACGGCGGCCATCATGACGTTGGCCGTCCCCGTCACCGTCGAGCCGAACGGGCCGCCCAGGAACATCTCCGCTCCGGTCAGCTTCTTGGCCTTGAGGACCACGTCGCCGCCCACCAGGTCGGCGTCGGCGCCCAAGGCCTTGAGCCCCTCGATGTGCAGGTGGATCGGGCGGTCGCCGATGGCGCAGCCGCCGGGCATGCTCACCTGCGACTTGCCCCGCTTGGCCAGCAGCGGACCCATCACGCAGACGCTGGCCCGCATCTTGCGGACCAGGTCGTAGTCGGCGTGGCAGTTCATCTCGTCCTGCACCTTGAGGCGCAGGGTGCCGCCCGCGGCCCGCGCGGTCGAGACGCCCAGCTTGTTGAGCAGCAGCTCCATCGAGCGGATGTCGGCCAGGTCGGGCACGCCGTGCAGCGTCACCTCGCCCTCGCACAGGATGCACGCCGCCATGATGGGCAGGGCTGCGTTCTTGGCCCCGCTGATCTCGACCGTCCCCCGCAGCCGCTTGCCCCCGTTGATCAGGAAATAGTCCACGGATTCTGTCCTCGATAATCACGAACCATCCTTGGCCCGGACGCACGCGCTCCGTCGCCCCGCACCGCGCATCATCCGCCGAAACGACTTGACTGGCAAGTCCGCCAGAGGGCCCGGCCCCGGCGGCCGCGCGACCCGATCGGCCGCTCCCTTGACGCGGCCGCAAAAAAGGGG
>JABRVU010000054.1:0-8967 GCA_039961895.1 Phycisphaerae bacterium
ATGAAGAGCCGCCTCGGCTGCTGAGCTGGCTGGGCGAAAGCTGGACGCCCGGCAGCGGGAAGAAGGCCGCCCATCCCAACGCCCGCTTCACCGCTCCGGCGGCACAATGCCCGGTCATCGACCCGAAATGGGAGGATCCGCAGGGCGTGCCCATATCGGCCATCCTCTTTGGCGGGCGGCGGGCCAGCGTGGTGCCTCTGGCCTATGAGGCCTTCAGCTGGCGGCACGGGACGTTCCTGGGCTCGGTCATGTCTTCGGAGATGACCGCGGCGGCGGCGGGCAAGATCGGGGTGCTGCGCCGCGATCCCATGGCCATGCTGCCGTTCTGCGGCTACAACATGGGCGATTATTTCGCCCATTGGCTGTCGATGCCGAGCCGGACCGATGAAAGCAAGCTGCCGCGCATCTTCTACGTCAACTGGTTCCGCAAGAGCGCGGACGGCAAGTGGCTCTGGCCGGGCTACGGCGAGAACGTCCGCGTGCTCAAGTGGATTTTCGAGCGGCTGGACGCGCCGGCCGACGGCCAGGCCAACGCCGTCAAGACGCCCATCGGCTACGTGCCGTCCCCCGGGGCGATCGATACGACCGGCTTGAACCTCCCGCCCGGCAACATGGACGAACTGCTCAAGGTCGACCCGGCCGACTGGCGCCCGGAAATCGACCTGATCCGCGAACATTACGCCCAGTTCGGCGATCGGCTGCCCAGCGGACTGGTCGAGGAGCTGGAGGCCCTGCGGGGCCGGTTGGGGTGATGGTCTGCCTGGACGGATGGGGCCTGGGGTCCGTAACGGATTCCGCGGCACGCCGACTGTTTCACGCATCCTGGGTTCGGCGGCGTCCCAGAAAATCAGGGAAGGGTACTTGCTATTGTGCCCGAAAGGATTATTATATAATTCTCTGCCGGTGCCTGAGCGTTGGCCGGCGCCTGCGGCCTGACGGATGCCTTCCTGCTCGGAGGTCATGTCATGAGGATGCGACGGCTTGCCCGCCGTAACGGGGTCCGCGGTTCTGGTCGTTCGCCTCGCCGGGCCTTCACGCTGATCGAAGTGCTGGTGGTGGTCGCCATCATCGCTTTGTTGGTGGCCATCCTCCTGCCTTCGCTGGCCATCGCCCGGGAAAGCGCCCGGGCCTCGCAATGCCTCTCCAACCTCAAGCAGATCGGCAACGCCACGCAGATGTACACGGTGGATTACAAGTCGGTGCTGCCGGGGCCGGTGCACCCGATGATCATGACCGGCACGTACGACTCGTTCTACCGCAGCCGCGACGCCGACGACGAAGGTTCCGTCGGCGGGGCCTACCGCCGGCAGCAGCTCGTGTTCTACCTGCGCAAGTACCTGATGGAAAAGTCGAAGACCGCCGAGATGTTCGACCGGGTCTCGACCTGTCCGACCGCCCAGTCGCTGATGAGCATGAACATCAAGCAGGCCATTGATACGGGCATGTACACCGGGTACGCGGGTTATCGGCCGTTCAACTACGTGATCAACAGCGTGAAGGCGACGACCGCGACGGACACCGGCCTGAACACCTTCGGCCCGCCGTACATCGGCACCAAGCCCGCGTTCTACTTCGGGGTGATCTACGCCGGCTACACCTGGGACCAGTGGAGCACGCCGGTCAACGCCAACGGGTTGAGCACGTTCGACGTGAACAACGGGCTGTCCTCGCCGCATTACCGCAAGCCCAAGAAGATCGAGTCGATCAACCAGGCCGGCAAGGAATGGTTCTTCGCCGATGCCTGGTATGCTGAAATCCAGGCCCCGGATCGGCTCGGCGGCAGCGGCTCGCAGCTCAAGCCGGGCGGCACCTGGCCTTACCTCCAGGGTTCGAGCAGCTCGCTGTCGCCCAAGGGGTTCATGATGATCCCGAGCTGGGCCTACCACAATACCCGACGGACGTTCTCGCTCGACATCAACGCGGCCAAGAACGATCCGAACCCCAAATCGCCCCGGTTTACGGATGGGAAGACCAACGCCATGCACGCGGACGGTCACGCGGCGGGTATCCGCCAGTGGAAAGGCACGGTGAACCCGTGTATGCCGGGCGATCCGACCTGCAACTGACGGGGATTCTCGCGGCTTCAATCCCCCAACGCTTCGCTTTCCATCGCGCACGGGTTCGGGGAACAGTCCGTGCGTCGCGCAACCTTTTGTGTTTAAACGCTTAATCTGTTATTGTCGTCGGTGCGGGTGAAGGGGGCGCCGCCCGCCGCCGAAATCCCGCAAGTTCACCAGATTTTAGAAAAGATCGGTCATATTCGAATATTTTTCACTTGACTTGGGTTTTCTGATTATATAAAACTGACGGAGTCATAGGAGGGAGATAATCCCGCCTGTATTGCCTGTGAGCATGGCTCCATTCGACATCGCATTTCGTTTTGTTTTTGGAGGGAAGGAAATGAAGGCCAAGGGCATCCTGGGTTTGGCGGCGACGGCATGGATAGGGTGGTCGAGCTATGCTTATGCCGGCCTGGTCGTGGTCAATGACAACTTCGAATATGCGGATCAGGCCGCGTTTCAGGCCGTCTGGGCGCCGATTGGAACCTCCGCACCGCAAAGCGCCGAGTTGAGCACGGAGCAGTTCGTGAGCGGAGCCAAGTCGATCAAGGTTCCGGGCGCGACCGTCAACAACCAGTCGCGCAACCAGTTGACGTTCGCGGAGACGGCGGCAGTGGTCGACGGGCACCTCACCTGGAGCTTCATGTTCTATGACTCGAACCCGGCCGGCAATCCGCAGCGCAATTACGCCAACCTCCAGGACGGCACGGCGCCCAGTACGACGCCGGCCGGGCAGTTGATCTCGCTGGGGCTCAACAACAACCTGTTGAACTCGGCCGGCGTGGGGCCGCGCTACATGGCCCGCGTGCTCGGCTATGACGGGGGCAGCGGGGCCGGGGCCTATTTCAAACTCAACGGCATCAACGACGGCGGAGCGGGCACCGAGCGCGTGGCCGGCTGGGTCGAGCTGCGCGTGGACATCTATACCGACCACATGACGTTCTTCGTCCGGGGCAAGGAGTGCCAGACCATTCCGGTCGGCAGCCGCAGCTACGACGTGATCCGGCTGGGGTCAGGCCTGTCCAACGGCAGCACGGCGGCTTATTTCGACGACATGTATCTGACGCCGGAACCGGCGACGGTGGTCCTGCTGGCCGTCGGCGGCCTGCTGCTCCGCCGCCGTCGGGCTTAATCAGTCAGACCGATCGCGTTACGATTCACCATGGCGCCGTTGGCAACCGCGGCTCGGGTCTCCCGAGCGGTTGCCGGCGGCGTCGCGCGTTTTGGGGGAGCCGGGTCTTCCGGCGAACGTGCGCCGCCCGGGTCCGGGACGTGGTGTGGCATGGCCTCAGGGCTGGGTGGCGATGCCGGGAGGATGCGCGCCCCGATGGCCCATCGGAGTGCATCCTGAAACCCTGTTAACCGACTGGCTGGAAGCCGGTCCCACACGGGCTTGAGGATGCACTCCAAGGGCCCGGCCCCTTCATTCCGTCCGTCATCCGCCGGCCAGCAGGTCTTTCATGCTCTCGACCCTGCCGGTGTCCATGGACTTCTGGCCGAGCAGGGCCACCATCGTGGCGTTGAAGCCGGTCTCGACGTTCGCCAGCGGCTTGCGGTTCTCGCGCACGCACCGGAAGAAATCGTTGACGGCGGCCTGGTCGTAGTTGCCCTTGGGCTCGGTCGAGACCTTCCGGGGTTCGCCCTCGCGGGGAAAGATCATGCCGTTCTCGATGTCGATGGCCGCCCGCTCGCAGTAGACCACCTCCTGCCGGCCGTCGCAGTAGGTCTTGGGCGTCGAGATCCACGAATGGTTGTAGGAGACCTGCCCCTTGTCGCCGTAGTCCAGCGCCAGCACGTAGCGGTCCAGGATGTCGCGGTCCGGGGGGTCCTTGTGAAAGCCCCCGGCCCCGAAGCCGGCGGCCCGCAGGGGGAGGGCGTCGAAGATCCAGTTGAACAGGTCGAACTCGTGGACGGCCTGCTCGCAGATGGTGTCGCCGGAAAGCTTGCGGTAGAAGAACCAGCTCGACCGGTGCGGATAATCGCCCACGTTGTGGCGATGGGCCCGGATCATGAGCGTTTTGCCGAACTCGCCGGCGCGGATGGCGTTGATGGCCGTGTTCCAGGGCGGCGCGTAGCGCAGTTGCGTGCCGATCTGGAAGAGGCCTTTGCTCTTGTGGGCGGCGTTCATGATGATCCGGCAGTCTTCCACGCTCAGGGCCAGGGGTTTTTCGCCGTAGCAGTGGCGGTCGGATTCGAGGACGGCCACGTCGTGCTCGCGGTGCAGGTAGCAGGGCGTGGCCACGAAGACGGCGTCCAGATCCTTGAAGTCGATGAGCCTGCGGTAATCGTCGAAGAGGCGGGGCTTGTCCTCCTCGACGGCCTTGCCGGCCCGGTCGAGGTGGTCCTTGTCGATGTCGCAGAGGGCGGTCACGCGCACGCCGGGAGACTTGTGGATGGCCTGCAAGAGGCCGTAGCCGCGTCCGCCGACGCCGATGATGCCGCAGCGGACGTCGTCAGGGCGGGCGTCGGCGGCGCGGGCCGCGCGGTTCAGGGCCGCGGCAGAAGCCGCCGCCGCCCCGGCGCCCAGCAGACTTCGTCTCGAGAAACTCGGTAGGTTGGTCATCGTTCGTCCTTTCCGGCGAGGGTGTCGTCGCCGGGGATATTGTAGAGGACGTCGTTCCGCGCGTCAGCCGGGGGTTGGGGGCCGGTCCGCAATGAAGACGGGCTCGTCCGCCGGTCGGCGAGCGAGCCCGTGAATCGCGTCGGAGTGATTTTGAGGTCCAAAGGTGGAAGGGCGGTTCGCGGCCAACGCAGAACCGGCCGTTCCGGTTCGAGCGATCGTCAGCCGGCCGCCGGTGACTGCCGCGGCCGGTCCATCGCCCGGTATTGCAGCGCCGGGTCCGCCGGCGCCTCTCGGCAAACCGCCGATTCTTACGGAGCGGGCAGCACGCTCCTCGATGACTGATCCCTCAACCCGCGGGCAAGGGTTGCACCGCCGTTACGCCGAACCGGCGCGGCCCGGCCGGATTCCTCCGTGGCACCGGTTTCCAACCGGTGCTGCACAGGTTGAGAACCTGTGCCACAAGGTCCGGTGAACGCGCTTCCGGGCCGCGCAACTCCCAGAGGCTTACCAGCTCGAGTAGCCGCCGCGGCGGAAGCTGGTGCTCCGGGCTGAGCCGCGGCTGCTCGTCCGCGAGGAGCCGGGGCGATTGGCGCTGAAACGGGTCCCGCTGGTGCGCGAGCCGCTGTTGCGGGACGCGCTGCTTCGCGGTCGGCTGGAGCCGGAGGAACGGCTCTGGCCATAGCCGCCGCGCGAGGCGGTCGTGCGCGACGCGCCGGAAGACCGGGTGGTGCTCCGGCCGTAGCTGCCGCTGCGGCCATAGCTCCGGGAACTGGTGGTCCGGCTGTTCCTGGACTTCGAGCCGCCCGAACGGGTGGTTCGTGAGGGCGAAGACTTTCTCGCATTGCGCGTGCTTCGCCGGGGCGTGTTCCAACTTGGCATAATGATCTTCTCCATGTGTTGAGGCGACGCGATTCTCCCGGCTGAACCGATAACAACCGGGCTCAAGCCGACTATCGGCGCCCCGCTCCCGCCACTTAAGTAAGAAACCCCAAAACGACGTGTGGGCTCAAGTCTTGCGGGTATCTGGGCGTCGCTTGCGCTGCGGACGGCAGGGCGGGCGACCGAACGCCTCGACCGCGCCGCCCCAAGCAACTCCGCCGGGCCGCACGCGGGCGTCCCAGGCCCTCCGGCCGACTCCAGCCCCGCAATTCCCCGTCCCCGGCCGCTCCGCTCATGGTGCGGGTGGGCGTTCTCAATGGTTGCCCATCATGCCCTCTCTCGCCGGCGGACAAAGACGGGTTTTTGAAGAGCGGACAGGCCACCGAAAGGAACCGCAGGTCGCGTCGCTTTCGACCAGACCCCGGCGACCGCCTCAAAGCGCCGCCTGGCGGGCGCGCAGCCCCCTGGCCCGGGACGGACCGCTGAAAACGGACCATCGACGACCTTGCTCCGCGTCGGCGCGGTCCAAGCATCACGCCAACTGCGTCGAGAGCTGGTGCAGGATTTCGGTGATCTTCACGCCGCTGTCGCAGGCCTCGGCGCAGCGGCCGCAGTTGCTGCACACCTTGGCCGGGTCATAGCCGGCCATCGCGTACAGCTCGCGGGCCAGCTCCTTGTCGTTGTACTGATGCAGGTACGAGTGATACCGCACCATGTCGGTGACCGCGATGTGCTCGGGGCAGTTGGTCTCGCAGTTGCCGCACAGGTGGCAGGTCGAGCCCATCTCCAGCTTGACCAGGGTGCGCAGCTCGCGCCGGGCGGCGGCGGTCAGCTTGACCATCGGCAGTTCGAGGTCCTTGGCCATCTGCTGATTGTTGTCCATCCGGGCGATGCAGGCATCGACCAGCCCCTCGCTCAGGTGCAGCATCCAGAGCTTGGCCCGCTCCCACTCGTTGTACTCCTTGCCGTCGGTGAGGCTCTTGAACTTCTCCTCGCGCCCGTCGACCGGCCGGCCGGCGATGCCCTTGGTCTTCATGGCGATGACGCCCACGTCCTGCTTCTTCAGGGCGGCCAGCTCCGGCTTGAGGGTGTCGAAACTCTCCGGGTTGACGCCGGGCATCACCACATCGATCTTCCAGGGCCCCTGCTGATTGGCCTCCACCGCCGCGGCCAGCACCTCCTTGTGGTGCTTGTGGCAACTGAAGCCGAAGTGGCGGACCTTGCCGGCCTTGTGGGCCTTCTCGTAGGCCTCCCACAGCTCGGTGCACTGCCAGATCCACGGAATCTCCACCCCGTGCATGAAATAGGCGTCGACGGTCTCGATGCCCATGCGTTCGAGCGATTCGTCGAGCTTGCGGGCGTATTCGGAGGCGATGCGCCGCCCCACCGGCCGCCAGTCGGGCCGCCCGCCGCCGGCCTTCTGCTTTTCGAGGCACTTCTTGTGCAGGGCCAGCAGGTCGCCTTGGTCCTCGCCCAGGAAGCTCTTCATGGCCGCCCGGTACAGCTTCTCGACCTCGGCGTCGATTTTGTCCCACCCGGCCACGCCCGAGGCCTTGCTGGTGATCCAGAGCTTGTCGCGGTACTCCTTGAGGAAGCCCTTCAGCTCGACTTCGTGGTTGCCGTAGTGCCTCCCGGTGTCGAAGTAGTTCATCCCGCGTTCGAGCATCTTGGCCCGCAGGGCGTCGTCGCCGCCGTTGCCGGCCACGATCCGGCTGACCATGAAGTTGGTCCGCCCCAGCCGGCGATACTCCATGGTCGGGGCCTTGCCGCGCCAGATGAGGTCTTTCTCGTTCACCTTGGGCGCTTCGGCGGCTTTCTCCTCCGCGTTCAGCACGGACGCGGCGACGGCCCCGGCGCCCAGGCCGGCGGCGGTGGTCTTCAGAAAATCCCGGCGGTCCAGCGTACGGCGATCCTGCGACATGACCGAAACTCCTTCTCTTTGATGGATAGTTCGCTCCGCGTTGGCGGACCTGCGCAGGCGGCGGCCGGTTCGTCAAGCGGGCGGGCCCAATGGGCCCCTACTATATCACCATCACGGCGCCACCGCTATCCAGGCGCGCTCCGTGCTCGCGGGGCGGCCGGAGACGGCCCGCTCAGACCCGCGACCGTCAGGAAGCGGCTGGGAACGGCGGCCGCGGGCAGCACCTGCCTCCCACCGCCCAGCCCCTCGCGCCCCTTCTGGCCGGCTCGTGGGATGAATCAGGACGTCGCGGCGCCGGCCAGCATCTTCCGCAGGACCGTCTGAAGGATGCCGCCGTTGCGGTAGTATTCGACTTCAACGGGGGTGTCGATCCGACAGACGACGGTGAAAGTCCGTTCCCCGCCGTCGCTCCGCCGGGCCACGACCTTCAGCTCCTGCCGGGGCCTGAGCCCGTCGTCGAGGTCCAGGATGGTGAAGGTCTCGGTGCCGGACAGGCCGAGGCTCTCGCGGCTCTCGCCCTCGCGGTATTGCAGCGGCAGCACGCCCATCCCTACGAGGTTGCTGCGGTGGATGCGCTCGAAGCTCTCGGCGATGACCGCCCGCACGCCCAGCAGGAACGTGCCCTTGGCCGCCCAGTCGCGCGAGGAGCCGGTGCCGTACTCCTTGCCGGCCAGGATGACCAGCGGCGTGCCGGCCTGCTTGTACCTCATGGCCGCGTCAAAGATGCTCATCTGCTCGCCGGTGGGCAGGTAAACGGTCACGCCCCCCTCGGTGCCGGGGGCCAGCAAATTGCGCAGGCGGATGTTGGCGAACGTGCCGCGGGTCATGACCCGGTCATTGCCGCGGCGGGCGCCGTAGCTGTTGAAATCCTTGGGCTCGACGCCGTGCTCCGTGAGGTAGACGCCGGCCGGGGACTTGAGCTTGATCGAGCCGGCCGGGGAGATGTGGTCCGTGGTCACCGAATCGCCCAGCACCGCCAGACAGTAGGCCCCGGCGATCGGTTGGATCGGCCCCGGCGCGGGCTTCAGATCGAGGAAGAACGGCGGCTCCTGGATGTACGTCGAGTCGGCCCGCCAGTCGTACAGCTCCCGCCCGGTCACTCGAATCGCCCGCCATTCGTCGTCGCCCGAGAAGACGTCCGCGTATTTGCTTTTGAACTGCTCGGGCGTCACGCAGGCGGCGACGGTCTCGGCGATCTCCTGCTGCGAGGGCCAGAGATCCTTGAGGTACACCGCCCGCCCGGCGCGGTCGTGGCCGACCGGTTCTCGGGTCAGGTCGATGTCCACCGTGCCGGCCAGGGCGTAGGCCACCACCAGCGGCGGGCTGGCCAGGTAGTTGGCCTTCACGTCCGGGTTGATGCGCCCCTCGAAGTTGCGGTTGCCGCTGAGCACCGCCGCCGCCACCAGGTCGCCGGACCGGATGGCCTCGCTGATGGGCTCGGGCAGCGGGCCGGAGTTGCCGATGCAGGTCGTGCAGCCGTAACCCACCAGGTTGAAGCCCAGTTCATCGAGATAGCGGGTCAGCCCGGCCTTGTGGTAGTAGTC
>JABRVU010000055.1:0-5503 GCA_039961895.1 Phycisphaerae bacterium
GGGCCGTGGGGGGCACGGGGCCACCCCAAGCGGCCGCTGACGGGCGGCCGGGCCGACGTGCCGCCTATCCGGTCATGCAGCCGATGGCCGGCCGCCGGCGTTACGGTCCGCGATGCCGGCGCTACGCCTCGAACAGCCGCTTGCGTATGGCCGCGAAGGCGGGCTTGTATCGGGAACGCGAACCCAGCCAGCCGTGCCCGGCGCAGTAGCCGGCCACCGCCCGGTCGAACAGCGCCGGCGAGATCAGCAGCGCCGCCGGGTGAGCGACGTGGAGCGCCTTGGCCAGCCGCCACATCCGCCACACGTCGCCGGCCGGAAGCCCCAGGTGCAACAGCACGTGCCGATACAACCCCAGCGGCGCCGTCGCACCGGCGCACTTCTTGCGCCGCTGCCAGAATCCGAAAAGCAGCACCAGCCCCACCACGCCGCCGACCAGCAGGACGCCCACCAGAATCTGCCACCACAGGTCGGGGTTGGGGTTGGCGAACTGCTGATGCATGGAACGCAGGTACAGGTCGCGGTCGATGCGCTGAGCCAGGAGGGTTCTCATACCGGCACCTCCCGCGGTTCGGCCGGCGCCGTCGGTTGCCGGTCGTGAGCGCCGAGCGTGTCCGCGATGGCCCTGGCCCGTTTGCGGACCTGTTCGTCCTCATCGGTGTCGGCCATGCGCAGCACGCGCTCGGCCAGGGGAAAGAGCCCCATCTGCTCGACCAGCCACAGTCCGCTGGCGCGATGGGCCCGGTTCTCGTCCTCGAGCATCGCCAGCAGGGTTTCCGCGGCCTCGCGGACGCCGAGTTTGAGCAGGGCTCTCACGGCGTTGGCCCGGGTGCGGTTGTCCGTGGAAGCCAGCTTGGGGATCAGGTCCGACGCGGCGGAGGCCCCCGCGACGCGCTCGAGCGACTCGACGCTGTTGGCCTGCACGCGCGAGTCGGCGTCGTAGAGGGTAACGCTCAGGACGCGCCGGCTGGCGGCCGTGGGCACGTCGCCCAGCGCCGCCGCCGCCGCGCTGCGAACCTCCGGGCTGGGGTCGTAGCACATCTGGCAGATGCGAGCCTCGAACAGACGGGCCATGTCCAGCAGCGTGACCAGTTTCAGGGCCCGCAGGCGTTCATCCATCGCCGAGGACGCCAGCCAGGCCCTGATGAGCGGCTCCGCGATGCGCGGTTCGCCCAGCAGCCGCCGACCCCAGCGCAGACGGTCATCGTCGCTGAGGCGCTCGAAGGCATTCCAATACTCCAGGGGCGTGGCCGGCGGCCGCGGGCCGGGCGGTTCTTCGGCCGGCGGCTGGCTCAGCCGCGCCGCCAGGGCATCGATCGGATAATCCGGAAGCCTCAACCGCGCCAATTCGCAGGCGGCCACCCAGGCCGACTCCGCGTCGCCCTCGGCGGCGATGGCGCGCAGGGCGCTGACGGCGCGCGGCTCGCCGGTCAATCCGGTCAGGGCCCAGACGGCGGCCCGGCGCCCGGCGGACCGGCCGCGACGATACAACTCGCGCAACAGGCCCACCTTCAGCAGTTCGGGCAACCCCATCGCCGACGCGCAACGCGGGACGTGGGCCTGGGCGTCGTCCGGCAGCGTGACGATGTCCACCAATTGCCGCTTGAACGAGGCCAGCTCGTGGACGGCGGCCAGGCCGCGCGTCGGCTTGGGCTGAACGAACCGCCACGACTGCCGAAACCACTCGGCCAGGAACTCCCGATCGGTACAGGAGGCCAGGATCGCGGCCACGGCGGCCCGGAACTCCGCGTAGTGCAGCGACTGGATCATGAACGGGACCAGCCGCGGGTCGGGTGGTTCCCCCAGGATGGCCAGCGCCGCCCGCGACGCCCGGCTGTTCGAGGCCGTCAGGACCTTCCAGCATCGCGTGGCCGGCACGTCGTCGATCAACCACATGGCCGCCCGGACCACGGCCGGCTGGCGGTGAATGTCGAAGTCGGCCAGACCCGATTCGACGGCGGCGGCAAGCTGTCGGCGGTCCTCATGCCCCTTGGCCACCTCGGCCATGCGGGCCGGAATCGAGGCGGGTTCGGGCGGTTCATCTCCGGCCGGCTCAGGATCCGCGGGTCTGGTCAGGATGGTTTCGGCCAGGTCTTGCAGGGCCCCCGCCGAACGCTCACGGATCGACGGCGAGCGGTCGCGCAGTCCGGCGTCCAGCAGATACGCCGCCCGGTACAACCGCCCCGCGCGAATCACCTCGATGGCATTGGCCCTGGCCTGCTCATCGGGCCTGGTCACGACCTCGCTTAAAGCGTTGAACAGCCCCTCGGCGCTGGTCAGAACCTGCTCGCGCAGCGGCTCATCAAGCCGGTGCCAGCAGGACAGCAGACCCGGCAGGGATTCGCGGGTCTTGCGCGCCAGCAGGGCTTGGGCGATGGCCCGGGCCGACGAAGGATCGGCGGCGGCCAACCCCGCCGTCAGGGCCTGATCCGCGGCAGTCCCGTCGGCCCGCTTCAGAATATCCAGGGCTTTGTCCATTCCCGCCATGCGCGCGGTCTCCCCCTCCGTTATCGGCGCGCCCGAACGGCGAATTGAGGTCGCGGCCCATCAACGAGTGTTTCCTGAAACCCGTGTATGACCGGCTTGCAGCCGGTTTCACACCGGTTTTGGGATCGGCCCGGAACGCTCAGAGGCTAATATTTCAACCCGTCAGCTCGGATATGGACGTAGGGGCGCGGATCGCTCCGCAACGTGCCGCCGGCGACCACCTCGCCCAGGTAGATGCGGTGATCGCCGGAATCCACGTGGTTCATGAGCCGGCAGGCCAGGTACGCCGCGCAGGCCTCGACGACGACGCCCTCGGGGATTTCGCGGACGGCCAGGCCCGTGAAGGCCGGTTCGCCGGCCGCGAAGCCCTTGCCGAAATGCTTGAACATCGGGCCGCGCTCCTCGGGAACCAGGTTGAGCACGAACCGGCCCGACGCCTCGATGAGCTGCTGCACGGGCCGGCCGGACCTCACCGCCACGCTGACCGCCGGCGGCTCGAAACCGGCCTGCTGAACCCACGACGCGAGCATGCCCGTGGCCCGTTCGCCGGCCCGGGCCGTCAGGACGAAACACCCGCTGGGAATCAGTCCCAGCGACCGGCCGATCTGCTGCTTATGGTCGTCGATCATCGTTTTGCATGTTGGATGTCTATCGCCGGAGCCGCTGCCGGGCGTGTTCATAGGAAAGTGGGCGAAGCACCTACCGCTGCCTTGGGGTCGGGACGTCGAACGACTTCACCCAGGCCAGCCCGGTGCCGCCAGTGGGCGGATCGACGTAGGGCACCAGTTCTCCGCCGGCGATCTCGGGGGCGTGTTCCTTCATGACGGTGTGGGCCACCACCCATCCCAGGGCCGCGCCGAAGACCACGTCGGAGAGATGATGATCGCGTCCGTCCAGCCGCTGGATGCCCACGAACGCCGCCGCCCCGTAGGCGGGAATGCCTACCACCGGTCCGTAGGCGTCCGCCAGGACGGTGGCGACGGCCATGGTGCTGGACATGTGGCCCGACGGCCAGGCCCAGGGCTCGCCGTTCGGGCTGTCGGTGCAGGCCGCCACCTTGAACAGCACCGTGCTCAGGTCGGTGATGATCAGCGCGCTGGCCATCTTCTTGCCGACTTCGTAGGTCTTGGCGTCCTGCGAGACCTGTCCGACCAGGTACCAGGTTCCGGCCATGACGGCGCCGGTGGCGGGGTTGCCGATCCAGTCGAAGGCGTTGCGCTCGTCCCGGCCGAAGGTGTGATGCTTGTCGAAATGGTCTTCGATGTCGTCGTCGGCCTCGGGCCGCAGGGCCAGCGACGCGCCGCCTGCTCCCACCAGGAACGCCAGGTTCCAGGGGTTGCCGTAAACGGCCTTGGTATCGTGCCACAAGACCCGCGGCGCTTCCTTGAGGTCGCGTTTGACCGTCTCGAAAAACCCCGGCAACGGCCCGCGTTCGATGGATTGCGGGCGGGTCTGCGGCCCGTTTTCCGCCGCTTGCGGATCGTCGGCCGGCCGTGTTTCAGGCACGTCCGCGACCAATCGAAACACCGGCCGACCCGCGCCGCCAGCGAAGAGCGGGGCCACGGCCGATTCGGCCGAATCATCCTGACGGTCGGATGCCGGCCCCAGGTGGGCGGCCCTGCTCTGCGGCCGCGTCTCCGTGGCGGCCGCCAGCCGCCGTTCGGCCACCTCCCGGGCCCGCCGCGACCAGTACGAGTCACCGGCCAGCACCGTCGCGGCCGACGACAACACCACTGCCACCGCAATGGACGCCTTCCCGCTTCGCGGATTCGGCTTCCTCATCGTCAGGGTCCCCCCAGCAAGAGCGGGTTGGGTTCGGGCGCCGCGTCGGCGTATTTCTCGATCAACTGGCGGATCTTCGGCTGATCGGGTTTGAGTTCCAGCGAACGATGCCAGTTCTCGATCGCCAGCCGGCGCAGATCATCGCGCTTCTCATCCTGCAAGTACATGGCCATGCGGACCACGCCCAGCCCGGCGTGGGCCTCGGGGCTGCGCGGTTCGAGCGCAATGGCCTGCTCGTAATAGCCCTGGGCCTCCTCGAAGCGCTTCTCGCGGAAGCAGCAGTAACCCAGCCGCTCATGAGCGACGGCCAGCTTGGGGTCCATCTCCAGGGCCTGTTCGAGGGCCCGCCGGGCGGCCGCGAACCGCCCCTGCTTGAGCAGCGTCGCGCCCATCCGGGCCAGGACCATCGGCTGGTTCGGATCGCGCTCCAGCGACTGGTTGAAGGCGTGCATGGCCTCGTAGTACTTGCTCTGGGCGTCGTAAACCGCTCCCAGGTTGGCGTAGGCCTCGGGCGAATCCGGGTCGATCTGAACCGCCCGGGTATAGGCGTCGACCGCCTTGTTCAACTCCCCCGCCTCGTGATAGCACACCCCCAGGTTCAGCCGGGCGGCGTAGTCCTCCGGCCGCAGCTCGCAGGCATGGATGTACGCCCGCACCGCGTCGGCGAACTTCTTGAGCCGCTGGTAGGCCTCGGCCAGCGAAAAGGCATCGCCGAAGTTGAGCGGGTTGAGCCGCACGGCCTCGGCGAAGGCCTTGGCCGCCTGTTCATAGTTGCCCTTCAGGCGGTAGACCTGCCCCATGCGCGAGTGGGCCGCGCCCCAGCGCGGGTTCATGTCCACGGCGGCCTGGAAGCTGGCCAGGGCCGCGTCCAGGTCGTTGTTGTTGAGGTTGCGTTCGCCCTGGCGCAGGGAGGCGTCCGCGCGCAGGGCCGCGAAGGGCACCAGCTCGCGCCCGGGGGTGCAGCCGGCCGCCAGCATCACCGGCCCCGCCAGCCACAGGGCGGAGAAGGCCGCCCGTTTCGCCGTTCCCGATTGGATCGTATGGAAGGTGCGCATGTTCATGAATCGGAGCGCGCGACCCGTTCTCTTGATCCCAACCCCGCCAAGGCTTGGATTATACTGCCCGCCCGGCGCCGTCAACATGCAGGAACCGCAGGATAGCCTGACAGGCCCGGCTGATGCCCAACGTTTCGGCCGCCGTGGCGGCCGACCACCTTTGCCCCTGGATGGTTTCGCGC
>JABRVU010000056.1:0-2366 GCA_039961895.1 Phycisphaerae bacterium
GTACACGGCGGCGCCGCCGTGTACATTCCGGTGCTGTACCCCAGTGGAGGAAGCCTCAAGTTCAAAGTCATCCACGGCGATCCGGGTAAGGGAGGCGATGGCGGCAACGGCGGCAATGCCGGCAACGGCGGCGCCGGCGGCTCCGGCGGTACGGCGCGCGGGCTGGATGTCATCAGCATTTCGCCTCTGGCCCTTGAGCTGGCACAGACGACGGTGGCCGGCCTGAGCAACGGACCGGCCGGCGAAGCCGGAGAGGCCGGCGCTCCCGGTCGCGGCGGATCTGGCGGACAGGACGGTAATCGGCAGTACGCCGACACGTTCAACGATCTCTGCCCGAACGGCACCGGCGCATGCAAATACCTTCAGATGGTCGATGTCTTCGGCGGCACGGGGAATCAAGGCACCGATGGCATGACGGCCGCAGATGGCCCCGGCGGTTCGGCCGGTGAAGCCCAGGGCGTCGTGACCGCCGGGTCCGGCCTGTCCGTGAAAATCGCCAACATGGTCCTGCATTCAGCTTCTGCCCCCAACAGCGTCGGCGCGACCGCCTTGGGGGGTTCGTTGCTCCTGGTGGACTTCACCATCCTGTCGAACTTCCAGACCCCCTTCGGCCCGGGTACCAGCAACCAGGGACTCGGCAACCTGTTCGTCGATCCGATGTTCACCGATCCGACAGCCGGCGATTTCCATCTGGCCGCCGGATCTCCAGCCATTGACGCCGGAAACAACGCGAGCGTCCCCGCCGGACTGACCACCGATCTCGACGGTCGCCCGCGCATCTTCGATGGCGATGGGATCGGCCCGGCGATCGTCGACCTGGGCGCGTATGAATTCATCCCGTCGTTCCCGGGCGATTTCGACCGCGACGGCGACGTGGATGGGGCGGATTACGACCATTTTGTGGCCTGCGCGCTGGGACCCGCGGTCGCGCTGGCCGGTCCCGCCTGCGCCGACGCGGACCTGGATGGCGATGGCGACGGGGATCAGGGCGACTTCGGCCTGTTCCAGCGCTGTTTCTCCGGCGCGAACATTCCGGCGGATCCCAACTGCCGGCTTTGATTGGCTGGGGAATCAGCGTGCCGGGCGTTGGCCGAAGGGTCCGCGCCGCCCCCGGGCATGCGCCGGAATCGGCTCTTCCAGGGTCTCACCCAGAAAACAATGCTGGTGCCGATCCAGCACCGGATCCATCAAAACTCTTCACTTGCATCAATCCCGATGGTACCGAAGCGAAACGGGCCGCAGAACCGGGTGGTTATTCGGGTTTCCGGCCGTGTTCCGCCTCTTCACCGCCGGTGAAATCCAGAAACACGCGCGCGGGACGCGGTTTTCTCGCTTTTCGCTTTTCAGTTCTCACAACCCCAGCGTTGCATACCGCAACGCTTGCCAGTTGAGAACGTGAGCGCGCGGGAAGGTGGAACAACGCGGTTGCTCGGCCAGGGCAGGGAGTTCACCCGGGGTGAGGTTCGCGGGCAGACCGGAGCAACGAGGAATCTCGCCTTTTCACCGGGCGTTTCCCACACTCGGACCGCGAAGTTGATGCAACTGGGGGGAAGATTCCTCAGTCCAGCACCGGAGGGGGTTTAGGAGCAGGACCTCGATTGTTAGATCAACTCGATGAACGTATGGCGCCGGCACCGCTCCCCGTGTTCACCTGGACGACTTCGTTCATGCTCCCGCTGCGGAAGCCGCGGAGGTCCACCGTCACGTACGTATAGCCGAACTCGCGCAGGGCCGCGTCGATCCGCCGGAGCACGTCGGGCTTCAGGGCCACCGGGATCTGCTCGGCCGGCAGCTCGATGCGGGCCAGATTGTGGTGGTGCCGTACCCGGCACTCGCGGAAACCCAGCGAACGCAGAAAGGCCTCGGAGCGCTCGATCATCCTGAGCTTCTCGGGGGTGATGGCCTCGCCGTACTGCACGCGGCTGGAGAGGCACGGGCTGGCCGGCTTGTCGAAGATGGGGATGCCCAGCTTCTCGCTGAGGTAGCGGATGTCGGCCTTGGTCATGCCGGCCTCGGCACAGGGGGCCCGGACGGCGTGTTCGCCGGCCGCCTGAATGCCCGGCCGCCAGTCGCCGTAGTCGTCCTTGTTGATGCCGTTGACCGCGGCGGTCAGGCCGTGGGCCTTCACGAACTCGTCCAGCCTGGTGTACAGCTCGCTCTTGCAGAAATAGCAGCGGTTGGCGGGATTGGCCAGGTAATGGGGGTCGCTGAACTCCTGCGTCTCGATGACCACGTGGCGGGCCCCGAACCGTTCGGCCAGCCGGCAGGCCTCTTCGAACTCGGCGGCGGCCAGGCTGTCGCTCTTGCCAGTGACGGCCACCACGTTGTCCGGCCCCAGCACGTCCAACGCTACCTTGAGCACGAAG
>JABRVU010000057.1:0-8127 GCA_039961895.1 Phycisphaerae bacterium
GCTCGCCGCCCTGCCCCTCGCCCCGACCAGCGCGGAATCAAACCGCGCCGGCCCGGCCCTCATCGGCGCGGTTTGATTCCGCGCTGGTCGGGGCGAGGGGCAGGGCGGCGAGCGGGCGGCCTTGCTCGGCCGGGGGCTCCGCGCGGGCTGAAGCCCGAGGTTCTTTGGGATAAGGACGATAGAACGAACAGAACTTGCAGCGCAGCACGCAGTAGTTGCTGTAGTTGATGTGGCGGTTGACGTTGTAGTAGGTCCTGCGGCCGTGGAGCCTTTCACGGACCAGGTTGGCCAGCTCGCCGAGCGTGAAGAGGTCGCGCGTGGCGTAGAGGCGCAGGCCGTCGTCGTAGGACAAGCGCCGTCCGGCGCGGACCTTTTCCGCGATGTCGCCCAGGTCGGTATCGGCCATCATCACCATTCAAAGCCGCCTTTCGGGCGGTATTGTAGCCCTCCGCGAGGGCCGGCGACACCGACGGTTTTTCAGAAAGTTCGCGCCGCTCCGTCCCGCCGAAGCATACCACCGGATATCGTCCTGGACGCGAACCAGGGGGCCGCCCTCTTGTCGCCCCGCCGGGCAGGAGATACGCTCGCCTGCTTCTGCAAGCGCGAGGATGAAGCGTATCAAAGTTACATGCAGGGGCATCATCCATGTCGATTTCCCGGCGTACGTTTCTGGAGACCACTTCGGCGCTGGCGGCGGCGGGCCTGGCCGGCTCGGGCGGCGCGGAGGCCCAAGCCCAGCAGGCCCCGGAGGCCACCCGCCCGACGCGCCCGGTGGTCATCGCCTCGAAGAACGGGCTGCGCGGCGTGGCCAGGGCCTATGAGCTGATGACCACCGCCCAGGCCGATCCGCTCGACGCGATCATCGCCGGCGTGAACATCCAGGAGCTCGACCCCGAGGACCAGTCAGTGGGGCTCGGCGGCCTGCCCAACGAGGAAGGCGTCGTGCAGTTGGACGCCTCCTGCATGCACGGCCCGACCAACCGGGCCGGAGCCGTGGCCGCCCTCGAGGGCATCGCCACCCCCTCGCGGGTCGCCAAGGCGGTGCTCGAATACACCGACCACATTCTCCTGGTCGGCGCCGATGCGAAGAAATTCGCCCTCAAAATGGGATTCAAGGAGCAGGACCTGCTCACCGAGAAGAGCCGGCGGGAATGGCTCGAATGGAAGACCCGCCTTCACCCCCGCGACAACTGGCTGGAGGGCGACGGGGAGGTGAAGGTTTCCACCCGCACGGGCACCATCAACATGAACGCGGTCAACGCCGCCGGCGACCTGGCCAGCCTGACCTCGACCAGCGGGCTGGCCTGGAAGATCCCCGGGCGGGTGGGCGACAGCCCGTTGATCGGCGCGGGGCAGTATTGCGACAACACGGTGGGGGCGGCCGGCGGGACCGGCCGCGGCGAAGCCAACATCAAGTGTTGCGGCGCGTTCCTGATCGTGGAACTGATGCGGGCGGGCACGCCGCCGCGGGAGGCCTGCCTGCTGGCTTTGAAACGGGCGGTGGCCATGACCGAATCGCGGCTGCTCGACGGGCACGGCCGGCCGTTGTATGGGTTGAGCTTCTACGCCCTCGCCAAGGACGGCCGATACGGCGCCGCCACCATGTACCAGCCGCCGCCCGATCACGCCAAGCTCACCGACTCCGACAAGTTCGCCGTCGCCGACGCCCGCGGGGCCCGGCTGGAACCCTTCGCGTTCCTCTATCCGCACGAGGACGCCCCCGAACCCGTCCGTCGGATGCACCAGGAAAAGCTCGAACAGCTTCGTCGAACCTGAGCACGCCGGGCCGCTGGAAGAACGTCGAAACAGATCATCAGGCCAGCGATCAGCATAGAGCCGCGCCTGTCAGGAAACGGTGAGGGTCTTTATCGCACCCTCACGGTCGCGGCACTGCTGGCGATCATGGGCGCGGCGTTGGACGCGGCGGTCAGCTTCGCAGCGGCGTCTTCTTCTGGAAGGCCTTGATCTGCTCGAGGGGCACGATCCCGGTCGAGGCCCCCGGTGCCTGGATGCAGTGAGCGGCGGTGGCGTTGCCCAACAAAGCGGCCTCGGGCACGGGCAGCCCCTCGCGCAGGCCGACCAGGAACCCCGCGCTCCAGCAGTCGCCGGCCCCGGTAGTGTCCACCACCCGCTCCACTCGATAGGCGGGCACCCACGTCTCCTGCCCCGAGGCCTGGCGGCAGAACACGCCGCGCTCATCGAGCTTGATGACCACGTTTCGGCAGCCGGCCTCCTGGAGGGCCCGGGCGATCTCGGCCGGCTCCGACAGGCCGGTGATGGCCCGGGCCTCGGGGAACGACGGAATGAAGTAATCGAGCACGGGCAGCGCCGGATCAATCGCCGCGTGCCACTGCTGCGGCGTGGCGCTGTCCAGATAGACCGTGTCCAGCAGTGTGACCACGCCGGCTTTGCGAGCCTCGGAAAGGAGCCGGGCGGTCTGCTGGCCGTCGAACGTGGGCATCACCATCGTCCCGGTGACGAAGCAGAAGCGGGCCCGGCGGATCAGTCCGAGGTCGATATCGTCGAAGCAGAGCGTGCCGTTGGTGCCCACGGTGTGGAAGAAGCTGCGCTGCCCGTCGGGCATGACGCACACGAAGGTGTACGGCGTGTGCACCGCCCCGGAGCGGATGACGCCCGCCGTCCCCACCCCGTGCCGGGCGCACTCGCTGAGCACGAACTCGCCCAGGGCGTCCTGCCCGACCTTCACCACCACGTCGCAGGGCACGCCCATCTTGCCCAGGGCGATCGAACAGTTGACGGCGTTGCCGCCGGTGGTCAGCGTGAGCTTGTCGAACATGCGCAGCCCGCCGGGCGGCGGATAGCTGTCGATGGTCTGGCCGATGGCGTCGACCGTGCAGATTCCGACGTTGACGATGTCGCTCATGGGCGCGGCACCTCGAAGAGAGTGAAGTAATCCGGCTGGTCCTTGACCGGCACGACGCGCAGGCCCGCGGCGGCCAGGGCGTGATACCGCCCGGCTTGGCCGAGGCTCGGATCGAGCTTGTACGTCCTGGCCAGGCGGTCGATCTCGGCCCAGTGAACCAGCAGGTGCGTGACGCCCCGCTCGCGCAGCCAGCCGATCAGGGCCTGCGGGTCGGCGACGCGCTGAAAGGCTTCGGCCAGCGGCTGGCGGTTGAACACCACCGCGTAGTCGCAGGCCCGCCGCAGGTAGAACGTCCGGGCCTCGCCGACCAGCATGACCCGGGCGTCGCCGGGCAGCTCGTTGATCGCCCCGAAGTGCCGCGTGCCGGGCCAGTGGCCCTGCTCGAACCAGTCCACGCGCCCGTAGGCCTCCAGCCGCTCGGAGCCGGCCCGGGTGTGATGATAGTACAACCGACCGGTCACATAAAGATTCCACCCCGTACCCACGATCAGCACCAGCGTCACCGCATGGTTCAAGACCGCCTCCGGTTTCCGTACGTCCCGCGGAGGGCCCGATCGCGGTCCACCGTTGCGGATGCCGACGTCGTCCGTGTGCGCTCCCGGCTCGCAGCCCGCCGCCCGCGCGGAAAGCCCCAGCAGGGGCAGGAGCATGACCACCGCGAAGCGGGCGAACAGGTGCGTGGCCACCAGCCAGACGCCGACCTGCACCGCCAGCATGAGCAGCAGGACCGCCGTCCAGCGATCGCGCCGACGGAGGGCCCCGACGCCGCCCAGGGCCAGCAGGGCCCAGTTGAACCGCTCGTCGCCGAGCGTCCGCGACCAGACCCGCCGGTGAAGCGGTTCATCGGTGCGCTCGGCCAGGGCCGAACCGTGCACTTCCCGCCAGCGGGCGTTTAATTCCTCGTCCCACGTGCCCGAACGGTCGCCGAAGACCGAATAGGCCAGCGGGAAGAAGGGGTTGCCGGTGTTGAGCGTGTTGCGGATCATCCACGGGCTGAAGGTGAGGGCGGCTCCGCAGCCGTAGGCCAGCAGACCGGCGGCGATCGCGGCGGTCTTCCGGCGGGCGGCCATGAGCACGAGGGCGGCGGGGGCGGCGATCATCGGCCCGGCCGTGTACTTGTATCCGCAGGCCAGCCCCGCCAGCAGCCCCGCCAGCAGGGCCATCGCGGCGGAGGGCGGCGACGACCGCGGTTTTTCGACGCCGCCGGGCCCAGGCGGTTCCTCACCACCGGGCCTGGCCGCGCGCAGCGCCGCCGCCAGCGCGCACACGCCCATCGCCAACATGCCCACCTCAACGTAGGCAATGCCCGCCAGGTAAGCGACCCACGGCGTGGTTCCCGCCAGGATCCCCGCGAACAGGCCGGCCGACGGCGAGAACTGCCGCCCGAGCAGCCACGCACCCGCCATCAGCAGCCCGGCCAGCCCGGCGTTGACGGCCACGGCCATGAAGCTCGCCTCGATCGCGTCGCCGCGCAGCAGCATCATCAACAACGACAGCATCTCGCTGTTGAACGGGAAGTTGCTGTACACGTTGCCGGGCAGGAAGCTGATGCGCCCCTGTTCGGCCCAGGCCTTGGGGACGGCCAGATGATATTCGAGCACGTCGTAGCCGCCGGCCTCCTCGGCCCAGAGAATCCCCGGCGGCAGGCAGGCCCCCAGCAGCATCACCGCCACGAACGGACAGACCAGCAGCCACAACCATCGGGATGCCGGTCGCCGGCTCGGCTCGGTCCCGGCGGACCCCAAGACCCGCGAAGACCCGGCGCGTCTGGAATCGGCCGGCGTATCGGTTGGCCCGGGCCCCGGGCCGGCGATGCGGAACACGCCGATGCAAGCCAGATCGATCGCCAGCCGGAGCAGCCCGGCGAAGGCCGTCACGCCCACCAGGATGAAGGCCGCCGGGCGGTTCAACCAACCGGCCTGCCCCAGGCCCAGCACCGCGAGCGACAGCAGGCCGATCCCCACGCCGCCGCCGAGAATCCATTGCACCGCGAGCGGCTCGCGCTGGAGCCCCAGCAAGGTGACGATCCACCCGCCGGCCAGTCCCGCGGCCGCCAACACCACCAGGGCCGGCGCGGCGTCCATCAGCACGATGGCCAGCGCGGGAACGGCCTCGAGGCCGATCAGAAACAACACGACCGCGACCGCCGCCGCCGGCAACGCCCATACCCATCCCGCGCTCGCCGCCCGGGCCTGCGGAGGAATCGGATTCATCACGAACTGGTTCACGACCACAGATTAGCGGATTCTCGTTCACTCGTGCAGCCCGCGGCCCCACGGCAGACCTGGCAGGGAGGGGGGACTCTGGAGGGTGGACGCCGGTGCGACGCTGGAGGGACGCCTGCCGATCGGGGAGTCAGGAGCCCACTCCCCTCATGTGACAGCGCTGGTTTGCATCTGTAGCGACCGGCCCCCGTGCCGGTCGTGGGGTGGTTTCCGGCTTTCCACGGCCTGCACTCACGGCAGGCCGCCACGAGATAGCGCTGTCCTACTCAAACCGTGTGGGTCCGGCTTCCAGCCGGTGGAGGGTCAGACTTCCGGGAGGGGCTCAGGGCCGGGTCGGCTTTCAGAAGAACCGGTTCGCCGGACCCGGATGCTCAGGGGTTTGTCGCTCCAACTGATGGGCCTGGGCGGAGTGCGGCGAGCGGGGCTGCGATCGACGAAACCCTCCGGCAACGCCCCGGCGCGGCGGGGATCATCCACCGGCTGGACGAATACATCCGCATCGGAAGGTCTTAAGATCCATCCGCGCGGCAGCTTCACGATCCGCCACGCGAAGAGATTTACGGGGGGCAGCAGATAGGGCGCGGGCTCGGCCTGCACGGCCATCGTCGAGGCGCCGCTCTCGCGGATCATGTCCAGATCGTGAGCGTTCACGATCCGCGACGGCCGCGGGCCGCAGTCCGCCAGGAAACCGCGCACATACCCCAGTCCGGAGACCGCGACGCAGCCGGTCAGGACGCACAACCCCGCCCATCGGAGGCGCCCCGCGCGGATCATGCTCGAGACCCCCGTTACCGCGGCGACGGCCAGCGCGACGTCGGGCAGGACCGCGAACCGGCCGTATTCGCCCGGCTTGCCGGCGGCCAGGGCCACGAACTGCACGAGGATCAGCAGGGACGGCGCGGCCAGGAGCCAAACCGGCGCGCGGCGGGCGGCATGACCCCGCCCGGCGCCGGCTGGCCATGCCCCGTCGGCGTCCCCATGACCGCGCGGCCAAGACACCAGGCGAATGACCGCCAGGGCCGACACGCAGACCGCCGCGATGCCGCCCACGAGCGCGATCGCCGGCGAGGCGCCTTCGCCCACCAGACGGGCGGCGGTGACCAGGCCCTCGCGCCACCGGCCGATCTCGTACATGGCCAGCGAGTTGCCGAAGTTGGATCTGAGCACCGCGCGGTTGACGAAGAGGTTGATGACCATGTAGGGGTTGGTGAGGAAGTAGACCGCCAGACCCACGAGCCCGCCGCCGAGGACGCGCCTGATGGAAAGAAACAACGGTGCGGACAACTCCGACGAGATCGATTCTTGCGAAACGCGACCGACGGGACGCGGTTGAGCGGGAGGGGCCGGTTCCGCTCCCTTTCGGTCGCGACTCGGATCGGCAAGACTCGCGCGACTCGAACCCTTGCGCCGGCGCGCCCATTCGGCCACCGGCAGCACGATGAAGATCGGCCAGGCCGACAGGACCATGCCGAAGGCGGCGCCGCACAGGGCCGCCGTCGCCAGCCACCACCGGCGCGCGGCGGTTTCCGCGTATTTCATCGAAGCGGCGATGGCCAGAAGCTGAAGAGCCGCGCCGGGCAGGTGCGGCTTGGCCTCATGGGCCATGTTGACGACCACGGGCATGACGATATAGCACAACCCGGCGAAGAAGGCGGTCCAAACGGCGGCCTGATCACCGCGGAGCGACGCCGGGGCCATACTGACACGGGACAGCCGCCGGGTGATCCAGAAGACCGCCCACAGGCCGACCAGGCCCCAGGCGGCCGAATAGGCCCGGGCCACCACGTAGAACCGCCCGAACTGCTCGGGGCGGTCGAGATACCAGGCCACGTCGGTCCGCAGCGCGACCAGTCCGGCCAGCGACGCCACCTTGAGCAGCGCGCCCACCGGGTAGATCCATAGCCCGCCGTATTGATACAGCCGCGGGTCGAGCCGGCCTTCGCCGGGACGCATCCCGGCCAGCGAACGCATGGTGATGATCTCGTCGGGCTGATACGTCGCCAGCCGGTAGCGCAGGATGATCTGGGCGCGCTGGGCGTCGGTGGCGTTCAGCACCACCGGCTGCGTGGCGGCGGCGAGCGGATCGCGGTCCACGTCGGCCCCGCGGGAGGGATCGTCGCTCCAGCCGCCGGCCAGTTGCAGGATGGTCTCGCCCGACCATGCCGGCCGATCGCCGAACAGGAACGGATCGACGGCCCGCGAGGGCAGGCCCCAGGAGATGCCAACGGTGAAGACGACGGCACCGAGGAGCAACAGGAACGACATGGCCCACCAGGGCCGCGGGCCTCGAGGCGGTTCGGGTTGACTGCTTGCGCCGGTCATCGGGTCAGCACGTCGAGGATGGTCAATACCGCCAGCAGGACGCTGATGGCGCCGTTGACGGTGAAGAACGCCAGGTTCACGCGCGAGAAATCATCCGCCCGCACCAGCAGGTTTTCATAGAGCAGCAGGACGGCCACCAGGCCGGTGCCGGCGAAATAGAGACGGCCCAGGCCGGCGAGGTTCCCCAGCAGCACCAGCAGCAGGACGGTGCCCGCGTGGGCGGCCCGGGCGATCCACAGGGCCCTGGCCGGGCCCAGCGCGGCCGGCAGGCTGTGCAGTCCCGCCGAGCGGTCGAAGGCCAGGTCCTGACAGGCGTAGATGACGTCGAAACCGGCGATCCAGAGGGTCACGGCGGCCATGAGCACGACGACCGGCCAGCCCACCGAGGCCGGGTGAATCGCGATCCACGCCGCCACCGGCGAAAAGGCGATGGCGCTGCCCAGCACGAAGTGGGACCAGCGCGTCAGCCGCTTGGTATACGAATAGAGGCACAGGTAGAGCAGCACCGGGATCGACAGCAGGATGGGCAGCCGGTTGCCGTCCAGGATGAAGAACCCGCCGCAGCAGACGACGAACAGCATCGACGAGGCGCCCAGAAACAGCCGGGCCTGCCGAGGCGAGATGACGCCGGCGGGAATGGCCCGCCCGGCGGTCCGCGGGTTGCGGGCGTCGAGGGCGGCATCGACGATGCGGTTG
>JABRVU010000058.1:0-2659 GCA_039961895.1 Phycisphaerae bacterium
GCCAGGCCCAAGGCCCACGAAAGCGGAGTTGACGACTTCGACCAAATGGACGACCATCCGCGCCCGCCCGTCGCGCAGCCCGCGAGGTCCGCGGACGGAAACCGACCGCCCCGCGCGGTCCGACGGCCGACAATCTTCGGAATCGGTTGCAGCTTCCTCGTCGAGGCCGACGCCATGCTCTTCTCCACTCTTGTCCGGGTCTTCGCTCCCGCGCCGCACCGGCCGCGCCGCCCGCCCGACGAAGTCCGACGGGCCTACCCCTGGTTTCGCTGGAGTATCATCGAATCCACCTTCCTGGGCTACGCGACATTCTATCTCGTCCGCAACAACCTCTCGACGGTCTCCAAAGACCTCCAGGCGGCCCTGCACTACAACGCGGACATGATCGGGACCATCACCGCGGTGACGGCCCTGAGCTACGGGGTGGGCAAGTTCCTGATGGGCAACCTCTCCGACCGCAGCAACCCGCGGACGTTCATGGCCTTCGGGCTGCTGTTGACGGCGGCCTGCAACTTCGCCTTCGGCGGCACGGCCAGCTACACCGCCCACCTGCTGCTCTGGACGCTCAACGGCTTCGTGCAGGGCATGGGCTGGCCGCCCTGCGGGCGCTCGATGGGCCACTGGTTCGCCGAAAACGAGCGCGGGCTGACCTTCAGCATATGGAACACGTCGCACAACTGCGGAGGGGCGGCCGCCGGCGTCATCGCCGCCTACGCCGCCAACCACTTCGGCGGCTGGCAGTACGCCTTCTTCGTGCCCGGGGTGCTGGCCCTGATCGGAGCCCTGTACCTGCTGGTCCGACTGCGCGACACGCCGCAATCCGTCGGCCTGCCGCCCATCGAGGAATACGCCGGCTACCGTGTCGGCCGTGAACAGCCGGCGCCTTCCCTCGAACGCGAACTGACCACCCGCGAGCTGTTCATCGACTACGTCCTCAAGAACCCCTGGATCTGGCTGCTGGCCTTCGCCAACTTCTTCGCCTACGTCTCGCGGTACAGCCTGCTGGACTGGGCCCCCAAATACCTGCGCGACGTGAAGGGAGCGACGCTGACCCAGGGCGGCTGGGCCATCTTCTGGAACGAGACCGGCGGCATCCCCTCGACGATCCTGCTCGGGTGGCTCTCGGACCGGCTGGGCGGGCGTCGGGGCATGGTCGCCACGGTTTGCCTCGTGCCCATTCTGGTGGCCTTCGCGGTCATTCTCTTCACCCCGCCGGGCTTCTTGTGGCTGGATTACACCATGATGGCGGTCGTCGGACTGTGCATCTACCCGGTCATCAACTTCATCGTCATCATGGCTCTGGATCTGACCTCCAAGAAGGCCATCGGCACCGCCGCCGGCTTCATCGGCCTGCTGGGATACCTGGGGCGGATGGCCCAGGCCAAGGGCTTCGGCTGGATCGTGCACCACTATGAGCCGACCTACGGGCTGGCCGGGGCCTGGCGGATCGTCTTCTGGGTCATCCTCGCGTGCACGGCGATGGCTCTGCTGCTGATGGCGATGACCTGGCGGGTCAGCGTTCAGCGCCATTCACGAGGCTTTCCGCGGGCCGCGGCGGGGAACGACGAACCGTCCGGTTAACGCGAGGATCAGCACCAGCCCCGCCGGCTCGGGCACCGGCTCGCCCCACCAGGCCAGGCCGAAGTCCACGCCGTCGGCCGTGCCCAGCCGGTCGTAGTGGACCCCCGCCCACAGCACGCGCAAGGCGTACCGGCCGGCTTCGGCCAGGCTGATGGCCAGCAGCTCGGTGTTGTTGTAGAGGGATTCAGAGGCACCGACCAGCACGCGGTCCGCCGGCCCGTCGCCGGTCAGTCGCCAGAGTTGCAAATCCAGGTTGACGAAGCTGTCGTCTCCGGCCCCGGCCAGGTCATAGTCATGACCCCACGGCCGGAACGTCGCCGATCGCCGCACCCACCAGTTGAGCGTGCCGCGGAACGTCCCGGCCGGCAGCGCTTCGAGCCGGTATTCAACGAAGCCGTCTGCGTCGACCCGGCCGAAGTCCCAGCCGGTCGGCCGCACCTCGCCGCCTCCCAGGCCGGGCACGTCGGTCGTGCCGTCTGTAAACTGATGGAAGCCGCGCTCCAGATCGACCGCCCCGGCCCCGGCGGCGAAGTCCAGGGCCTGGGTGGTGCGCCAGACGCCGTCCGCGCCGCGTCGGGTTCCGTTGTCCCACCCGTGTGTCGGCCGGGCGGCGTTCTGAAGCACCGATTTGACGACCCGCCCGTCGACGGCCGATCCGCCGCCGAACCGGTCGTAACCGACGTCCACCAGCAGGGCCGCCCCGCCGGCCACCAGCGGACTGGCGAAGCTGGTGCCCTGGCCCACGACGTAGGCGTCGGCGGCCGAGGCGGCCCCATTGTACGTCGCCACCAACAACATCTGGCCCGGAGCGGCCAGGTCCACGGTGGCCCGAGCGCCGGCCACGGTCTGGCGCGTGACGGGATTGTAATAGTCGCTGCCGCCGCGGCTGCTGAAGCCGGCGACGGCCGTGTAGTCCGGCCCGGCCAGCGCCGCCACCGCCAGCGTGTTGTAGCAGGACGCCGGAGGCGTGAGCGAGTTGGCCCCCGGCCCGGCGTTCCCGGCCGAGCACACGTAGGTCTGGCCGTTGGCCGCCACCAGCGCGTCGATCAGCAGGGCCGGGTTCGGCTCGGTCGCCGCC
>JABRVU010000059.1:0-7560 GCA_039961895.1 Phycisphaerae bacterium
CACCAGCCCCGCTCCGATCGCTCCGCCCAGCCAGGCCGCGCCCGTGCCGTCCAGCAGCCGGAAGCCGCTCGCGGCGTGCGCGTCGCCTTCCGCGCCCGCGGCCATCGCCGCCGGAGCCCACCCGAAGGCGGCCAACACCGCCAGAACCACCAGAACCTTTCTCATCTCACGATCCTTTCGTTCTTGGCCGGTGGGAACGGCCGGTCATTCAACCACATTGGCCATCGCCTCGTCAGCCTCATGACCCGCGGTCCCACTCCGCGAGCATGGCCAGTTGAATACGACGTTTTCAGGGTTCAGATGCAGGCTGGCCGCCGCATTGAACTTCCGACCACTGTCTCCTGCCCCATCCAAGGGCACATTCTGTGAATGCATCCTGAAGCCCGTGTGGGAGCGGCTAACAGCCGGTCGGACTTCCGGGTTTCAGGACGCGCGCTCATGCCCGTGCAACGCCTCAGGCGCGCCGTGCGGCCCCGCGCCCGTGCCGTGGCCGGCCTCATGGCCGTGCTCGCCGTGGCCTTCCTCGTGCGACGGGTTCACCGCCTGGCCGATGAACACGCAGCTCAGGAACGTGAAAATGAAGGCCTGGAGGAAGGCCACGAACAATTCCAGCAGGGTGATGGCCACGCTGCCCAGCACCACCGGAACGGCCACGCCGAAACCGGTGAACAGGCTGATGGACATGGCCGAGCCGATGAACCCCAGCAGCACGGCCAGCAGGATGTGGCCGGCCATCATGTTGGCGAACAGACGAACCGACAAGGCGAAGGTCTTGGCCAGCAGGCCGATCCACTCCAGCACCGCGATGAACACGTTGATGCCCGGCGGACCCATGAAAAAGTGCTTGAGGTAATGGACCCCGTGCAGCCGCAGCCCGTTGAACACGATCATGAACAGCGTGCAGAGCGCCAGCGTCGCGGTGGTCCACAGGTTGCCCGTCGCCGTGCCGTAGACGCCGTGCTCCAGCCCCAGCGCCGCGGCCAGCGGTTTGGTCACCGGCTCCAGCGGCAGCAGGCCCAGCAGGTTGATGGTCAGAATGAAGAAGAACACCGTCCACACGTAGGGGATGAACAGATCGGTGTAAGCCCCCATGTTCGGCCGGGCCACGAAATCGCGCAGAAAGACGCAGATCGTCTCGATGGCGTTCCGCTTGCCGCGGGGGGTCAGCCCCTCGACCGGATCGTCGGTCGCCGGCCCGCGCACGAAGCTGGGGATGAACACCAGCAGGAGCACGGCGGCCACGATCATCATGAACACGTGGTTGGACATGAGCGTGAACGTCGTGAACGGTCCGCCGGCGCCGGCCGTCTTCCAGAAATGGTCGATGACGTGATCGAGGGGGTTGCCGCTGGCCAGAACGTTGCTCATCATCACCGCTTCTCAAACCTTCGAGACCATCGGATCAAGATCAGCGTCTCGACCTTGATCATCAGCACGTAACCGATCGCCACCCAGAGCAGGAAGCTCCTCATCTCGAGCCCGGCCCGCCAGGCGACGGCGCCCGCCAGGGCCAGGGTGATGACGAAGCGTTCGAGGCCGGCGCGAAACGCGGCCTTGAATCGCGTCGCCGGCGTCGTCGCCGCCGCCATCCGTCTCATCGCCGGCAGCATCGTCGCGTAAACCGCGCCGGTCACCAGGCCCAGGGCGACCCCCATGGCCTCAATGCCCGGTCCGCCGGCCAAATGTCGCGTCGGCCAATAACCGACACCGCCCACGACGACCGCCGCCACCGCCGGCCAAGCGAGCAGACCGCCCATCAGACCGGACTGGCCGGCACGAACGCTCATGTCGGCCCCGCTCCCGGCCCGTCGGACTCCGACGAATGGCCGTCCGACGGTGACTTCGGAGGGCGAATCCCGAGCGACTCATGCACCGCTTTACGAACCAGGTTGTACAGCCCGCCGACGATACCCAGAATCGAGCAAACCACCAGCCCCCAGGGACTTACCGCCGGCCAGTGGCGGTCGATCCAGTACCCGATGGCACAGAACACCAGGATCGCCGCCGCCAGTTCCACCCCCATGCCGGCCAGATGCATCAGCCCGGCCGGTCCGCGCGTCTCCGGCTTGTCCGGCCCCATGAGGGGTTCTCCGGCCGATGCCGTGTGACACCGGCTTTCAACCGGCGTCGCACAGGTTACACGCCAGTGCCACTTCCTTCATGGCTCGACTGACCGGATCGTGCGAAAAGGCACGAACTCCGGAGAAAAAAGAAAGAGGATCACGCCCACCGCTCCGATTGCGGGCAGTCGTCCGTGGAAGCCTCTCGACCCCGAACCGGCCGACCGTAGCCTGCCCAGGGGAGGCGGAAGTCTAGCTGAACCGCATCCTCACCGTCAAGGGCCGCATCAGCGCCGCGGAAGCGGGGGGCTGTGACAGAATCCGCGGGGCGCAGATTCCGTGGCGACCGGCCCCATTGCCGATCATGGCGGGCACGTCAGCCCGCTACGGCATGAACTCACGGCAGACCGCTCTTTCTTCGTGCTGTCACGATAACGTCTTGCCTGGACGACGGCTGCGCGAATGAGTCACCTCTTGCGTCGCACGGGCTCGGGCGATAGAGTATATAATAGTCCATTCAGCAAGCCCGCGCCTGGGCTTGAGAGGGCAGCCGTCCGGTTTCCGTTGAGGATGCGAGCTGAAGCGGAGCCAGCCTCCCTTGGGCCTGCTCCACCGACTCGAACGTTCGTCAAATCTGTGCAGGAAAGGAGCGATCATGCATTCCATCCGTCTGTCGTGTGCCCTTGGCCTCGCACTGGCCCTCGTCTTGGCCGCGGATCAGCAGGCCAAGGCCAATGTGTACGCCGCCCACCTTACGCCGGCGGCCAAGACCTGGAACTTCAACACCGACGGCCCTCTCACGCTCAGCTACCGCCTGAACGAGGCAGCCACCAGCGTGACCGTCGAGATTTATCGGGCCAGCGACCCCGGCACCGTCATCAAGTCGCTGGTCGGCGGCACCTCTTACGGCCTGAACCAGGTCGTCTGGGACGGCACCGACACGAATGGTCAGCCCGTCGCCGGCGCCGGGGACTACAAATTCCGCGTCAAGGCCGAGCACAACACCGGCTACGCGGTCTGGACCAACATCACGCCGACCTCCGAGGGCAGCGAAATCCGCGACGCCCAGTTCGCCGGTCCGACCGGCATCGCGGTCAATCGCTTCCCCAGCAGCCCGAACTTCGGGCGGATCTACGTCTCCAACGCCTCAGACAGCCTCACCACTCCCAACCCCAACCTGACCACGGGCGACGGACTGTGGATTCTCAACAGCGACATGACCTTCCGCGGCGGTTCGATGGCCACGGCCGCGGCGGCGGCCAACGGCCAACTGGTCACCCTCAAAGACCCGGCTCTGGATACCGCCTTCGTGAGCCCCTGGAAGATCGCCATCAATGCCGATAACCCGGATGAAATCGTGATGACCGACTTCCGGAACGGCTTCGAGAACTGCTGGATCTTCGACGGTGAAGGGCAGAACGTCTATCGCGTGCTCGATTCCAGCACGACCGGCCCGACCACCGGCGCCGCCTACAACCACGGCAACATCATCTTCGCCCAGCTCACCGGCACCGGCATCAACCGCAAGCTGTGGGTCATTGACGAGGATAAGGACATTGGCACCCCGGTGGTGCCGCCGGTCGGCGGAGGGTTCGACGTCATCCGCCACGATATCGGCACGAATTCGGTGAATCACACCGCCCAGGGAACGGAAATCATCAACGGCGGTGCGGCGATTCCCGGCGGCGGCAACCTCTACACCGACCGGGAATTCCGCTGGGCCTGGATCAACGGAACCCGCAAACTGTTTTTCGCCTGCCGCCGGGCCAACAACACCGACCCCAATATGGCCGCCGTCTGTTACAACGTCGATGAGCATGGGACCATTACCGGGCACGCCTGGTCGAAGCTCAACACGGCCATGAGCGCCGCCACCGGCGTGACCTGGATCCTGACCGGCACCGTGGCCGTCGATGAAGTCCGCAACCGGCTGGCCATCGGGCGTGACGGCGGCGCATCGGCCGTCTCGCGCGTCGCCATCCTCAACCCCGAGGACGGGGCCTACGTCACCTCCTTCCCGGTGGCCGAGGCCAACAGCACGCTCCGCTCGATGGACTTCGACGCCGCCGGCAACCTCTACACCGTCGATACCACCAGCAAGCACGTGCGCATGTGGTCGCCGCCCGACGGGCCCAACAGCTACACCACGCCCTATGCCGAGTTCATCGCCATCAACTGCGAGTTCCCGCCGCCGACCATCACCAAGCAGCCCGTCGGCAGCCAGGTCTGTCCGGGCACGTCCTATACGTTCACGGTCGAGGCCGACGGCCACGGCGCTCCCCTGGCCTTCGAGTGGCGAAAGGGTTCCACCGTCGTGGGCATCGGCCCTTCGCTGACCCTCAACCCCGTCACGCTCAGTGATTCCGGGTCTTACACCGTGGTGGTTACCGGCTGTTCGAGCGTGACCTCCGACGCGGCCGTCCTGAGCGTGACCGGCGCGCCCATCATCACCCAGCAGCCGGTCTCGGCCGGCATCTTCGTCGGCGAAGGCGCCACCTTCAGCGTCACCGCCACCGCCGCCGGCACGCCGAGCTACCAGTGGAAGCGGGTCGTGGGGGGCAACACCGAAAACGTCGGCACCAACTCTCCGACCTACAGCGTGACCGATGCAAGCAGCGCCTTGAACGGCGCGAAATACTACGTCGAGGTCACCGATTCGGCCTGCGGCGGCGTCACCGTCAGCAACCAGGCCACGCTCAACGTCCTGCGGCATCCCTGCCCGCTGCGCTTCGCGGACCTGGATTTCGACCTGGACATCGACTCGAACGACTTCGGCATCCTCCAGCCGGCGATCGGCGGGGCCGAGGGCTTCGACCCCGACCAGCATCGCTGCGCGGACCGCAACGCGCCGTTCGGCGAGATCGACGAGCAGGACCTGACCGACTTCTACGCCTGCATGACCCAGAGCGCCCCGGAGGTGCCCAGCGACCCGGCCTGCGGGCGGACGGTCCTCTTCACCGACGATTTCGACTCCGCCGCCTCGGCGGCCAACTGGACGGTGGTGGCCACGCCGTTCGCGGAGTTCGACGCCAACAACAACCCCAACACCACGCCGGACGCGACGGTCATCGTCGCATATGACTACGGCGCGGTGGGGATTCCCCCGGCCCCCAATTCGGCCGGCACCACGCTGGGCCTGAGGGCCTCGGTCAACGACCGCGACGACGCGGGCACCGACCCGCTCGAGGCCGTGGTGGCCTTCACCAACCTCAGCTTCAGCGGCGACTTCATCGTCCAGTTCGACTTGTGGTGCCAGCACGCCGGCAGCGGCACCACCGAACACGCCCTGATGGGCGTCAACGGGACCGTCCCGACGCCGACGCTGACCGCGCCGACGCTGGGCGCGGCGGCCACGCAGGGCGTCTCGCCGGTTGCGTTGGGTTATCTCTTCGCGGTAGCCGGCGACAGCGGCGACACGCTCGGCCGCGACTATCGCACCTACATCGACGGGCTGGAGGGCATCGGGTTCGGCGGCGGATATTCCCCTGCCAACCAGGAATCCACCACCGGCACGGTCTTTCCGCCGATCTTCCCGGTACCCAAGGCCCTGGCGCTGGGCGCCCCGGGCAACAGCGGCACCGCCCTGGGCTGGGGCTGGGTCCGCGTCGAAATCCAGCAGAAGGCCGGAAACCTGACCTGGAAGATGAACGATGCCAAGCTGGCCGAGCTGGCCGTCAGCGGATCGAGCGAGGGCAGGATCATGCTCGGACACATGGACCTTTTCGCGTCCGTCAACCCCGGGCAGACCTACGTCATCTTCGACAACCTCGTCGTGCTGGCTCCCTGAGCCGCAGCGTTGTTGAACCCGTAACGACCTGACCATCAGGGGCCGTGGGCATCCTCCCACGGCCTTTTTTTGCGTAGGCATTCGCACCGTGCACGCCACGCGAGGGTCAACGACCCGGCCGGTCCTCTTCGATCAAACGGCGCTTGCGGTCGGATCACGGCGTCGGATACAACCGTCCGCCATGGCGACTCCCTGTTCCGTGCGAAGTTGCAATGGCAAACCGGCCCGCAACCGCGTGGGCCTGCTCCTTTTGCCGGCGATCACCCTCGGCGCCGGCTGCTGCCCCCCGCCCCCGCCGTTGATGCGCGTGTTGATGGTGACCGACGCGCCGCCGGCGGCTGGACCGTCTCGGCGGAATGAGCTGGCCGATCGCCTGAACCAGAGGGGCTACGTCCAGGTCGAGGTTGTCGACGGGCTTTCCGGTCTAAGTGCCCATCTCAAGACCCTGGCAACCGACCGGCGGGATGCCGATCCCACACGGGTTTCGGGACGGGCTCCACGTGCGGGCGGCTCGTCGGCCCGTCGCGTGCTGCTTCTCACCGGCGAGGGCGGCACAACGCTCGACGAACCGGCCCGCGCGGCGATCCTCGCGCACGTCCTTGACGGAGGCGGGCTGGTGGCGATCGGGCGAGCCCTTCGCCCCGATCGGGCCTGGCCGGAGTTGATCGGACTGCTGGGCGGCGCGGCCGCCGACGAGGCGGAGGAAGGCCGGTTCGAGGCCACCGTCCTCGATCCCGACCATCCCGCCGTGCTGGGCATCGGCGGACGTTTCGCCCTCGTGGACCGGCCGCTGGTGGTGAATCAGCTCCCGCCGTCGGCCGTCGTGCTGATGCGGATGGGCGATCCGCTCGCCGGTCTGCCCGACAAGGACCCGCGCCCGACGCCGCTGGTCTGGGTGCGGTCGGTCGGCGACGGGAGGGTCATGGCCCTGGCTTTCGGCGCCGGACAACTCGCCCGGCCCGACGAGTGGTTTCTCACGCTGCTGCACACCGCGTTGCGCTGGGCCGGGCGCGACCTGCCCGAGCCGCCGCACAACGCGCTGTCGCCCTCCGAACGACAGGAGGGCTATGAGTCGCTGTTCAACGGCCGAGACCTGACCGGCTGGGCCGGCGACACAGAGCGATGGTCGGTCGAGGACGGCGAGCTGGTCGGCCGGGGCCGCGACCTGCCGCACAACACCTTCATCCACTACACTCCGCGCGAATACGGCGACTTCGTGCTCAAGTGCTCGGTGCGCATCCGCAACGGCAACAGCGGCGTGCAGTTCCGCGGCCGGGTCTTCCCCGGCCACGTGGTCAAGGGCTACCAGGCCGACGTGGACCCGCGGCGTTACGGCAACATCTACGAGGAGGGCGGGCGGCGCGGCCGGCTGGTGGACAACTCCAGGGACCCGGCCTGGATCAGCCCGGCCGTTCCCGACGGGTGGAACGCCCTGTGCATCGAGGCCCGCGGCCCGCGCATCCGCGTCACCATCAACGGCGTGACCACCGCCGACTACCATGAAACCCGGCCCGAACTGCAACCGGCCTCCGGCGTGATCGCCCTGCAACTGCACAAGGGCGACCCGATGGAAGTGCGGTTCCGCGACATCCGCGTCAAGCCGCTCGACGCGGCGACGCGGCCGGCCGCGTCGGGGGTCAGTCGTCCAGCGGATTCATGACCAGACCGGTCGCGAGCTTGGGATAGAAGAACGTGCTCTTCTGCGGCATCAGT
>JABRVU010000060.1:0-5745 GCA_039961895.1 Phycisphaerae bacterium
GTTGAAAGCGGCGCTGCGCCTGCACCCGCCGGCGACCAGAGCACTAGGCCCAACGGGAAGATCAGCATCAGCAGTCCCTGAACGGTCAAGCATTTCATCGCCGCCCAGGGGTGATCGGCCAGCGTTTCCAGGCCGATCGACCAGAGCAGACGCGAGGCGACGAAGGGGTCGAGCCCGTCGGCGAGCCGGCCGCCGAAGTTGAGGGCGTGCCAGTCGAGAGACGCTTCCTGCTCGGCGGTCAGCGGGCCGACGCGGCGGCGCCATGCCTCGCGCAGCCGGCGGTCGATCCGGCTCCGAACCTCGGCCGCCACCGCGGGGTCGAAACGATCGCGCGCCCGCCCTTCCGACCAGAGGATCACGTCCAGTACTTTGTGATAGGCCAGGCTGGCGCCGCTCTGTTGGCTGAGGGCCACGTGGCCGGTGAGGCGGTGGTTGCGGAGCAGCCAGGGCCACAGGGTGACCGCGACTCCGAGCAGGCAGGCGACGGCCGGACCAACGCGGCGGATGGCGGATGGCGGATCAGGGCCTGGCGGCTGGTTGCGCCGACGCGGAATCAAGGACACGAGAATCATGCCCACAACGACCAGAATCGGGAGAGGCAGCGCGATCGGGCGGATCAGAACCAGGGCGGCGGACAGGAAGCCGAGCAGAAAAGGCGCAGCGATTGGGAACCGTGGATCCTGGTTTTTGGATCCTTCGGCCTCGTGGGGCCCCAGGCGGTCTTGGGCGGGGACCGCGGCGCAGGGCCGCCGGAATCGCAGCCACAACAGGCAGGCCAGGATCAGGACGGCGGTGAAGAGCGTTTCGGACATCAGCCAGAGGGCGTAGTAGAGGCGGAAAGGGTCGAAACAGAACGCCAGCGCGGCCAGGAAGGCCCAGCGCGGCGCGGTCACGCGGCGAAGGATGAGCCAGAGCAAGGGGACCGCGGCGACGGCGAGGAGCTGCTGGGCGAGCAGAAGCCCGGCCGGGCGGTCGCCGACGATCCTCATGACCACGGCCAGGAACAGCGGATAGCCGGGGGTGCGCCAGGTGTCGGGCCCGGAGAGAGGCTGGCCGGCGGAGCTGATCTGAACGTACCGGCCCGTCCACGCCAGGCCGCGGGCCAGAGCCACGTACTCGCCGGCGTCGGGTGATTGGAAGCAATAAGCCGTCACGCTGCCGCGCTGGCGGTGGACGACGGCCAGAGCCGCGGCCTGGGCGAAGACCGCGGCCAGGGTCAGGATCAGGGCCGGCCGGGCGGGCATCCAGCCGCGCGGCGGCGGAGAGGCAGAGGCGAACGTGGGCGTCGGCTCGGCGGGCATCGTGCGGGCCATGCTATCGGAAGGCAAAGCAGCGCGGTAGCCGTGCCCGAACGTCGGCGCGAACGTGCCATCTCTGCGTCGCCCGGCGAATCACCCGGGGCGAGCCGTCCCGTTACGCCGGCTTGGCCTTGGCGGTGGCCCGGCGGGGACGGCGCGTGCGGCGGCGCTCCAGGGTCGCGGGGCTGTAGATGCGCGAGCAGTCGCCCAGTACCGCGCGCAGCTCCTCGATGCTGGTCACGCCGCCGGTGAGCTTGGCCAGCCCGTCGAGGAACAGCGACCCGCCCCAGCGCTCCTTGACGTTGCGGCGCAGCGAGACTTCATCGGCGTGGTTGAGAATGAGCGTGCGGTCCTGCTCGTTGAGATACCAGACCTCGAAGACCCCGCTGCGGCCCTGGTAGCCGATGTTCCGGCAGGTGGGGCAGCCGGTGGCCTGCCAGATGCGGTCGGGAAGCGTCCAGCCGAGCGTGGCCGCCCATTTCTGGTATTCGCGGGGCGGAGAGGTCTCCTGGCGGCAATAGGGGCACAACTGCCGGACCAGCCGTTGGGTCACCACCACCTCCAGCGAGCTGGCGATCTCGTGATCGTCGAGCCCCCACTGGCGCAGGGCGGTGACGGTGCCGATGGGGTCGCGGCTGTGGAGCGTGCTCATGAGCACGCGCCCGGTGACGGCGGCCTCGACCGCGGTCCGGGCCGAGATCGGGTCGCGGATTTCGCCCACCAGCAGGAAGTCGGGGTCCAGCCGGAGCATGGCCCGCAGCCCTTCGGCGAAGGTCAGCCCGCGCTCGACGTCCACCTGCATCTGGGTGATGCCGTCGATCTGGTATTCGACCGGGTCCTCGATGGTGACGACGCTGCGGTCGAGGAGCTTGAGTTCGTGAAGCAGGGCGTAGAGGGTGGTGGTCTTACCGCTGCCGGTGGGGCCGGTGCACAGGAACATGCCGCTCATGTTGGTGAGCCACTGGTGGATGGCCTGCAACTGGGCGTCGCCCATGCCCAGCTCGCTGAAGCGCTGGGCCACCCGGCTGCGTTCCAGCAGGCGGATGGTGAGCTTCTGCCCGCCCATGCAGGGCACGCAGGCCAGGCGCAGGTCCAGCTCGCGGTCGTCGAGAACGTAGGTGAGGCGGGCGTCCTCGGGGCGGAAGCTGGCCACCGGGTCGAGCCCGCCGAAGGCCTTCAGGTGCCGCAGGAGGCGCTGGCCTTCGTCGTGGGTCAGCAGGGCCGCGTCGTGCAGGACGCCGTCGATGCGGAAGCGGACCTGCACGCCTTCGTACTGCGGATCGAGGTGGATGTCGGAGGCGTGCTCGCGCAGGGCGTCGCGCAGGAGCATGTTGGCCATGTTGGCGACGTCCAAGCCGGCCGGTCCGCCGGTGGCCGGGTCCAGCCGGCCCAGTTCGCCGTTAAGCAGTTGGGTGAGCTGCTCGCGAAGGGTTCGAACCGTGCCGGGGTGGGGCATGAACGAAGCCGGTTCGATCGACGGCGGACCCCCAGTGCGGAACCGATCGGGCGGCATCGGCCGGGGCCTGGTGGTGGGTTTGTTCCGAGTGGGTCTGCGTTCGGCCGCCAGCGCGCCGCCTGTGGAACCGTCCATAAAACCTCCTCGTTACTGACCGGTTGGACCGGGCCTGTTGGAACCGTAAGTCACTAAATGATCGGCATTTGGCGGGGCGGAATTGATGTTTCAAACGAGACGGTTTACCGGCTGAAGCGGTGCGTGGATAAGCGTGCATCCCCAAACCCGTGTGGGACCGGCTTCCAGCCGATCGCTGGACTTTGGCCGTTTGGGTATGGATCCGTAGGGTCGCCGCCGCGGATGCCGTGTGGAACTTTGCAGCCGGTGGCCGCCTCGAGCAGGGCGGACAGGGCCGATAATTCCGGTTCCGTGTAATCGCCTCGGTGCATATGACCCTGGCCGTGATCGGACCTCCGTCAAGGGCCGAGCGGTACGTCGCCGAATCTGCCTCTTCCGCGGCGGCAAGCCGCGCGTGACGGAATCAGTTTGCCCCTTGCATTATGATACCCCCATGAAACAGACACCGGTCGAAGGCGTGGTGGCGGTGATCGAACGGGAGGGTAAGTTGCTGGCCATCCGCCGGGCGGCGGGGGTCGTGGCCGGCGGCTCCTGGTGCCTGCCGGGAGGGGCGGTCCAGCCTGGCGAATCGCCGGCCGAGGCCGTCGTCCGCGAAGTGCGCGAGGAAGTGGGCCTCCAGGTGCGTGCCGACCGCCGGCTCTGGCAGTGGACCCGCCCCGACGGGCTCCTGCGGCTCACCTGGTGGGGCGCGATCCTGCCTGACGACGCGCCGCAGCCGAGCCCCGCGCCCGAGGAAGTCGCCGAGATTCGCTGGGTCCGTCCCGAGGAGCTTCGCCTCCTGAGCCCGCTGCTGGAGAGCAACCGGGCTTTCCTCGATTTCTATCAGACCGGCACCGTCGAGCGGCACCGGGGGCAAGAGGACGCGCGTTGACAGCTTCCACTTCTACGACACGGGCAGCTTCCAGGGCTGCCGGTAGGGCTTGGTCACGTAGGCCTGGGCCTGCGGATCGTCAATGACCTGCTCATGGACGGCGTCCCAGCGGACTCGCCGCCCGACGCGCCAGGCGATGTTCATCAGGTGCCCGGGGTTGCTGGCCTGGTGCAGCGACTCGATATCGGAGTTCGGCGGCTTGCGCGACTGCATCGCCGCCAGAAAACCGCGGGCGTGGTCTTCAACCACGTCGTTCTCCGGTTTGGACGAGCGGGCCGACCGCTCCTCGACCACTTTCTTCCCCTCGCGGGTCTGGGAATAGATCTCGTAGCCGGAACGGTCCAGGGCCAGGGTGGCGTCGGTGCCGTAGAAGACCTTGCCGTGCCGGCGGCCTTCGATGGGCCGATCGCAACCGGCCCGCGAGACGTAGGTCATGAGGAACCCGTTTTTGGCCACCGGGCCGGGGCCGTACTCGCAGGTGCCGGTGAAGGTGTCGGGCCACTGGGTGTTGGAGGCGGGGAAGGCGAACTTTCCGCCGGAACCGGTGGCCGCCACGGGCGCGGTCACGTTCATGGCCCAATGCACGATGTCGTAGTGATGGACGGCCCAGTCGAGTTCCCAGGCCCCTCCGTAGTCGAAGAACCAGTAGTGCTGGTGATAGCGGTTGGGGTTGTAGGCGACGGACGGCGAGGGCCCCAGCCAGAAGTCCCAATCCAGCCCCGCCGGGGGCTTCCCGTCGGGCGGGGCCCCGAAGCCGGGCGAGAAATTGTCCAGGTCGAAGGCGTGGACGTTGGAGATGTCGCCGAGCTTGCCGGCCCGGATGATCTCGACGGCCTGGCGGTAGTGCTCCCAGGAATGCTGCTGCGTGCCGACCTGGATGACGCGGTTGTGCTGGCGGGCGACGTTCACCAGGACGCGGCCCTCGCCGATCGAGGTGCCCACGGGCTTCTCGAGGTACACGTCCAGGCCGGCCTGGCAGGCGTGAATGGCCGGCAGCACGTGCCAGTGGCCGTTGGTGGCGATGATGACGGCGTTCAGGCCGGGATGCGCGATCAGCTCGCGGAAGTCCTTGTACAGCTTGGGGGCCGGCTCGATCGCCTTCTGGGCGTCGGCGGCCCGCGGTTCGTTCACGTCGCAGACCGCCACCAGGCGGACCTCCCTGATCCGCCTGAAGATGTCGATGAGGTAACGCCCCCGCCCGCCGCAGCCGATCACGCCGACGTTGACGGCGGCGTTGGCCCCCAGGGCGTTCTGGCCGACGGCGATTCCGGTTCCGACGGCGGCGGCCGTCCCGATGAAGGTCCTGCGACTCAGCGGTCTCATGATGCGTCTCCCATGTTTGACGACCGGGCCGTTATTGTCGCGCGCCCGCGGAACGGTGTAAATAAGGCCGGACCGCACCCAGGCCCGTTGGGTGCGTGACTGAATCCGCCGGACCTGAATTCCGTAGCGACCGGCCCCTGTGCCGGTCGCTGGAACGGTTTCGGGTCTTCCACGGCCCGCCCGGCGGGCGCTGCATTCATCGCCGCCCGACTATTGTGTCACGCACCCAAGACCCTTTCACGCAATCGGTGGGATACCCGGTTTGACCGGCTCGTTCAAACCGGATATGCTGGTGGATGAAAGGGAAGCCAGAGGCGGCCAGAGGCGGAGGGACAAACCTGGCGGGGCGCCTCCTGCCGTCATCGACGCGCGGTCCGGCCGTCGGACTTGTTTGCCGCGTCCGCCACCGGCCCGCATCGCCCCGAGACGTTCAGACCGGACCACGACTCGTTCAGTGTCCGCCGGGGGGGTTGGGGCGGTTTCAAACGCCGCCATCCCCAGGCGGATGTACTCTCTACCCTCTACCGGCGCGGGCGGCCCGAAGCCGTTGGCCGGCGCAAGAACAGACCGAAGGCAAGCAGGCGGATTTCCCCGCCCCGCCGCGCCCGTCATGAAAGCGAGCCTTGCCGATGTCGGAATCTCACCCCGCTCCCATCACGCGC
>JABRVU010000061.1:0-3944 GCA_039961895.1 Phycisphaerae bacterium
GCATGACTCGGGCCTCGCCCGGCGCCGTCGCCGCTCCGCGATAGCTCGACACCATGACCAGGCCGATCTTCATTCTCAACGGCAGTTCGCGGATCAGGTCGGCAAGGAAAATGGTGGCACCCGAAAGGACCGTCACCAGGGTCAGCCCGGCCTCGAGGTTTCCGGCATAGGTCCGCTCGATCTCCCCGGCCAGCTCGCGGACGCGCTGCGCGATGCGCTCCCGGGAGATCAGGATGCGGTCGAGGTCCGGATGCATGGGTGGGCATTATACCGGGGGTTCAGGCTTCAGGGCTCAGAATGAGCCGCGTGCTTGGGCTCGCGCGGCGCCGAAGCCGCTGCCGACTCCAACACTCACCGCTTGTCGCTGCCTTCGCCGTTCCAAGTCCATCGGATTCCGCACCCGATGCAGCCGCAGGGAGGCCGTCTTGACGGTTCATGCTCGATTCCTACAATAAACCGTTCACCTGGGCCGGTTTACGGAACGGCCGGGCGTTCGGTTGCTCTGCTCAGGAGCCGTTGCGGACGTGATGAATGATGCTTAACACGTTGGCAATACTGACGTTGTGTCTGCTTCAACCGGCCACGCGCCCCGCCGCAGACCCCGAGGCTTATGTCACCGCCACGCAGCCGGCGGTAGCATCGAAGTCCTGGCAGCTGCGCTTCCGCTTTCAGGATCCCCAGCGGGTCTCGGTGGTGGTTCCCGGCAGCCGGGAGCCGGTGCTGTACTGGTATATGCTCTATACCGTCGAGAACCCCGGCGATCGGGAGGTGGAGTTCTATCCGCAGTTCGACCTGGTCACCGATACGCTCAAGGTGGTGTCCAGCGAGGTTCGCGTCAGCCCGGAGGCGTTCAAGGCGGTTACGCTTCGGGCCAACAATCCGCTGTTGCTGGCTCCCGAGCAGATCGTGGGGCCGATTCAGCGCGGGGCCGACCGCAAGAAGCACGGCGTGGCCATCTTCCGCGACTTCGACCCCAAGGCCCGGGCGTTCACGATCTACGTCTCCGGCCTGTCGGGCGAACTCAAGCGGGTCAGGAACCCGGGCTTTGACAAGGATAAGCCGGAAGGCCCCAACAACCTGCGCTACGTGGTGCTGCGGAAGACACTGGCGGTTCCCTACCGGTTTCCCGGCAGCGAGGGAGCGCGGAACCGTTCCGTCGCGGAGCGCGTGGCCGACGGCTACACATGGGTGATGAGGTAAGTCGCACAGGCTTCCGGCCTGTACACACAGGCAGGGGCTCGTGGTGCATGGGAGTACTGGACTTTGGCTCATAAAAAGGGACAAGGCTCGACCCGGAACGGGCGGGACAGCAATCCGCAGTATCTGGGCGTGAAGCTGTTCGGCGGGCAGCAGGCCCGGACGGGGGCGATCATCGTCCGGCAGCGCGGCACGCCGTTTAAACCGGGACGGTTCGTCGGGCGCGGGCGCGATGACACGTTGTACGCGCTCATCGACGGGACGGTGGTGTTCAAGGGCAGGAAGGTCGATATTCTTCCGGCCGGGGAACCGACCCAGTCCTGAAGGCGCGACTCCGTGGCTTTGGGGTTCGCGCCGTCGGGTCGTTGGACCGCCTCTGCCCGCCGTCACGGGATACGTCGGAGAACGTGGAGCCTGTCGCCCGGTCGACAGGCTCGCTCGTTTTGCGGAACCGAATCGTGGACGGCTCGGTGGTAGCGCAATCGAAGGGTCGCGGGCCCAAACCGGCGGCGCATGAACCGCGTGCCTCGCGCGGGCTGAAGCCGCCGGCTCTTTGTACGCAGTTGCGTCATGCTCGCTCCCCATGTCCGACGGGGTCCCTGCCGATCGGTCGGAGCTGACCATGTTCATCGACCGAGCCGAAATCTACGTCCGTGGGGGCAAGGGCGGGCCGGGCTGCGTGAGTTTCCGCCGCGAGAAGTACATCCCCAAGGGTGGCCCCGACGGCGGGGACGGCGGGCGGGGCGGTGACGTGTACCTGCTGGCCGACGAGGCCGTGGCCACGCTTCTGGATTTCACCGGCCGACACCACTGGATCGCCGAAAACGGCCGGCACGGCCAGGGCCGCAACATGACCGGCCGGGCCGGCGCCGACCTGGTCGTGCGCGTGCCGCCGGGCACGCTCGTCTACGACCGCGACAACGGCCGGCTGCTCAAGGACCTCGACGCCCCCGGCAAGAAGGTGCTCATCGCCCACGGCGGGCGCGGCGGAAAGGGCAACCGGCACTTCGCCAGCTCGCGCCACCAGGCCCCGCGCTTCGCCCAGCCCGGCGAGCCGCCCGAGGAGCGCTGGCTGCGCCTGGAGCTCAAGCTCATCGCCGACGTGGGCGTGGTCGGGCTGCCCAACGCGGGCAAGAGCACTCTGCTGTCGCGTCTCAGCAAGGCCCGTCCGAAGATCGCCGACTACCCCTTCACGACGCTCGAACCGCAACTGGGCATCGTCGAGCTGTCGCACTATCGGCGGTTCGTGATGGCCGACATTCCCGGCCTGATCGAGGGGGCCCACGAGGGCGTCGGGCTGGGCGACGATTTCCTCCGGCATATCGAACGGACACGGATCATCGTGCACCTGATCGACGTGCATCCGCTCGAGGGGCAGCCGTCGCCGGCCCAGGCGTACGCCATCGTTCGCAACGAGTTGCACAAGTATTCCACGGCCCTGGCCGACAAGCCCGAGGTGGTGGTGGCCAACAAGATCGACCTGGCTCCCGATCTGTCGGCCGTCGAAGCCCTGGCCGAACAGATCGGGCGGGAGGTTCTGGCCATCAGCGGTGTGACCGGCGCCGGGCTGGAGGCGCTGGCCGAACGGTTGTGGCGCCTGGTGGAAGAGGCCCGCCAGACGCCCGCCCGGCCATTAGCCCTGGGCGAGTTGGACGATCCCTTCCGCGCAGACTATTACGATCGGGCCGGCGAAGAGGCGTTCAACCTGGCCTCACCAGCGTTGGACCCCGACGGCCAGAACTCGGACGCGGAGGTCGGCGACCTGCCTCTCCCTTACGGTCGCGGCTCGGATGAGGACCATGACGGCCAGGGCGGCGACCTGCCGTCGGGCAAAGACGGCGGCGACCTGCAAGCTTTTGAGAGAGAGACCACGACATGATCACGCGCGCCCCCGCGGGGCCGGCCAATCTGGTGCTGGTGGACGTCGGCAACAGCCGGGTGGGCGTGGCCCGCTGGGTGGACGGCTTCCGGTCGGCGGCGAGCCGATGGCCGCTCGATCCGCCCGAGGCACCCGCGTCGGAACTGGAACGGCAGTGGGGGGAGCTACCGGCCGGCGCGGGCAAGGCCGTCGTGGCCGGTTCGGTGAATCCCAGTGCCCTGGAGACGCTTCGCGCCGCCGCCGAAAGCCGAGGGCTGTCGCCGTTCCTGGTGGTCGGACAGGACCTCGACCCGCCCATCGACGCCGACCTCCCTCATCCTGAACGAGTCGGCACGGACCGGCTCTGCGCCGCCGCCGCCGCCTTCGCGGGCTTCCGGTGCGCGTGCGCGGTGGCCGATTTCGGGACCGCCGTCACCATCGACCTGGTCGCCGATAACGGCGTGTTCCTGGGCGGCACGATCCTGCCGGGGCTGAACCTGTGCGCCCGGGCCCTGCACGAGCACACCGCCTTGCTTCCGCTGGTGTCGTTCGAGGCCCATGAGAATGAGACCCTCGGCAAAGACACCGGCAGCGCCATCCGCAACGGCGTCTTCGCCATGATGGTGGGGGCCTTGCGCGAGATCACCGAGCGCTACGCGACGCAGATCGGCAAGTGGCCGCCGCTGGTGGTGACGGGCGGAGACGCCGAGGCCATCGCCCGGCATTGTGATTTCGTGGACCGCATCGTGCCCGACCTGTGCCTGGACGGGCTGGCCCTGGCCTATCAACGGCATGTCGACCGAAGCGCCGAATGACGTAATCCGCGCCGCGTGCCTGACGCCGCCGGGCTCGGGCGCGATCGCGGTGATTCGGGTGGCGGGGCCAGGGG
>JABRVU010000062.1:0-6884 GCA_039961895.1 Phycisphaerae bacterium
GAACGCGATTCCGAGGAATCGGAGGAAGTCCTTTGTTCCGCCTCGGCCACGGCCCTCTGCCACGTTGGTCGGCACAGAACCGACGGACGACCGTGACGGAGTCGTCAGGCCGTAAAACTCCTCTCTCGGATAACCACGGGCAGCAGGGTGGACGTCCGACGCAAGCCGGTGTGCGACCTCCCAAACCTTCGATTTCCTGAAATCCTGCATGGTTGATCCTTGCCGCGGACCGTCCCACCCGCCACTGAGAGCTGAAGACTAGAGACTCGCTTCCACCACCTTGCCCTGCTGCTTGTACTCCTGCCAGTGGGGGGCGACCAGTCGGGTCGGGTCGGATCCGTATTTTTCCCACGCGTATTGCAGGTACTGAAGGTTGGCCGGGTCGCGGCCGAGCAGGGTCTGAAGGCAATAGGAATCGCAGGCCAGGGAATCGACGCTGGCGACGATGACCGGTCGGCCGGCCTGCCCGCCGATTTTGATGTCCTGCAAGCGCCCGCCGGTGGGGCCGTTCTGCATCATGACCCGCGTGCCGTCCACCACGATCAGCGTCGGCTTCATCATGAACCCCAGGTCGCTGACGATGTTGTGAATGGCCTGGTGGAACTGGTTGCGCCGCCCGCCCAGCAGCCCGTACCAGTTCTTCATGCTCATCGACGCGAAGCAGAGGTTGTGGTCCTTGATCGGCGGCAGGCCGATGACCTTGTCGGCCTCTTTCAACGGCTTCCAGAAGATGTTCCAGGTGCCCAGGGCCTCGTGCCGGGCCGGATCGGGCGCGCCGGGACGGACCTGGACGGCGGCGTCGTGGGCCTCGGAATGGATGACCACCTCGGCGCCTTCGGCCTGGGCGGCGGCCCTGATCCCGCTCTTGGCGAAGCAGGCCGCCGGGTCTTCGATGGGGTTGTCGGCCACGATGATCCGAGACGCGCCGGCCTCCCGGCACAGCCGGATCACCGCCCGGACCACCTCCGGGTTGGTGGTCGCCCCCAGCGTCGGCCCGCGGTCGAAGCCCACGTTGGGCTTGAGGCACACCACGTCGCCCTTGGCGATGAAGCGCTTCATGCCCAGGTCTTTGTCCAGCCCGCCCACCGCGGCGGCGACCATCCGCTGGATGTGGTCCACCGAATCAACGGCCTCGGCGGGGCCGAACGCCGCGGAAATCCGCGGGGCCGAGGCGGGATAGCTCTCTTTGACTTTGGCGAAGTAGTCCTTGAGGTGGATGGGCTCGGGCGGCCGCAAGCCGGCGTCGCCGCGCGGGTCGTAGAGGACCTTGGCGCCCAGCAGGGCCGCCCCGGCCACCGCCACTGTGCCCCCCGCGTTGACCAGCATTTCGCGGCGCGACATCCGCCGGGACGAAGGCTCTTGGGCGTCGGTCCCGATTGATTCCACCTGGTGGTCAGTACCCATGATCGCCCCCTTCCGATGAACCGGCTGAATCCGGTCTGGGCGGCGCGGGCTCGCCCGGATCGGCGGCGTTGAGCCGGTCGCGCAGGGCGGCCGCCTGCCGGACGGCCAACTCGCGGTTCTTCTTGAGGTTGCTCACCCCCGCGAAATACGGGCCCTTGTGGAACACGACCGTGAAGATACCCAGCGATTCGCTGACCAGGGTCTCGCCGCCGTCGGTCTTTTCTCGGGACACGACGGTCTCGAACCTGGCGATCTCGACCGCGTACTTCCTGAACAGCTCCGCGGCCTGCCCGGCGTCGGGCGCCTTGTGGATGAACAGGTCGAACGTCGTGCCCTCTACCTCATAGCGGGCGAAGAAAAAACGCTCGAGGAACTCCTGCGACAGGGCGCTGGTGGCCTGGAAACGGACCGGCCCCTGGCGGTTCTCCCGAGGCAGCAGTTCGTCGGCCCAGAGTCCGCCGCCTGAGTCGGCGATGGTGTCGGCGATGGCCGCGGCGATCCGCCGGGCGGTTTCGGCCGCCGCCGGCCCGCCCTCGGCCGGACCCAGGACGTTGACGTAGTAGCGGTTCTTGCGGAAGTAGACGTTCGCGCCGGAAATATAACCCTCGGCGCCGATGCGGACCGCGTCGGTCTCGCCGCTTTTCTCGGCCGCGTAGATGCCCAGGGCGTTGTCAGGCCGGCCCATGTCGTACAGGTACACGTCATAGGTCTGCCTGCGGCGAGCGTCGAGATACTGCCCGAAGCGCAGCTCGACGAACCCGAACGCGCGGAACTGGCCCTCCCGACCATCGATCTTTTCGTAGAGGTTGTCGGTGAAGCGCTCGATCCGCGTCGGGGCCTGCACGTCGCCGCCCTCGACTTCGGCGAAGCGGGCCTGACCGGCGGCCGGGGAGCCGGTCCTGGGGGTGATGGCGGCGACCGTGTCGGCTGGTGTTTCGACGGCCGGTGAACTGACGGCGCGGGCGCGCGCGGTCCTGGCCAGCGCGACCAGCGGCTCGGGGCTGGGCCCGGCCGCCACGAACACATAGGGTCCGGCCAGGCACGCGACGAGCAACCGATCATGAACCCTTCCGGCGGCAGCGTCCGCCCCCAGCGCGGCCTTCAGGTCCGAGGGCAGCGCCGCGGCCGGAGCGGGCGAAGCGGACGGCTGCGTGGCGGGCGTCTCCGCGTATTCATCCACCCCCTGATCCGACGCCAGCCGGGCGGCCGGACCGGCCGACTGCGGGGGACCGGCCGCGGGGCCGGCGGTCTTCTCAAACCGCGAGCGAAGCGCGCTCAAGACTTTGCGGGGGTCGGGCGGTCGCGTCACCGCCAGCGTGGCCCCGGAGGTATACGCCGCGCTCCAGCAGTCGGACAGCTCGGCCAGCCCCAGCCCGTTCCTTCTCACGTAAAGCAGACTGTCGGCGACTCGGCCGTCGTACGGCAACACGCTCTCCGCCCAGAACGGCCCGCCGTAATTGATCTGCAAGGCGGCGGCCGCGCGAGCCATCTGTTCGACGCTGGCAGCAGTCTGCGGGGCGGGCGCGCCGGCAGCCGGGCCGTCGACCGCGGTCGGGTCGGCCTTGGCGCCGGCGAGCGATGCAGGTGGTCCGTCGTACGGGAAATACCCGAGCACCGCGGTGAAATACCGTCCGGCCCAGAAGGCGGCCGCGTTGCTCCCGGTGCTCAGCCACCCCCCGCGGCCCAGCGGAAGCGCGGTCGCATCCCGCTCGCGCAGCATCCGCCAGAGCCCGAAGGCCGCCTCGGGCGTGCCCATGTCGGCCATCTGCACGACCATGCGATACGAGCCTTTTTCGTATACCGCACGATAGTAGCGCTCGAGGCCGAAGTTGAACGGAGCGTAGGCTTTGAACGTGGCCTCGAGCGCCGCGGCCGGCGAACCCTGAGTGGCGGCGACCTCGCCCGGTTGCTCCGGCTCGACGATGCGCAGCTCCGTGCGCTTCCATCCCTCCGGGGCCGGTGGCAGCATCGCCTCGGCCGCGCGCAGCTCATGCGGCGGGGCCGGTGGCTTGAGGTTCTCGGCGGCGGCGACGAACAGCGGACGCTCGGACAGGCCGAAGGACCTCCGCAGCGCGGTCAGCGCCGCCGAGCGGTTTACCAGCCCGCTCAACAGCCCCCCGGTCAGCAGGAACGTTCCGACGATGAACGCCGTCAGCAGGAGGATGAACGCCCCCACCAGCCGCTCGGTGAGCCTGGGCGCGCCGCGCATGTATCGACGGGAGAAGAAGGATGGCATGGTCTCAGACAACCCTCGTTGGGATACCCGTACCGACGACGCGGGGCTGCCCGTTCACCCTGGTCCGTTATTATCGTGGTTGACGCGGCTGGTGTAAAGGTTCCCAGCCGCCGAAAGTGTCGAGGGGGGCGTGGAAGGTTGCGGCGGGTGGCATGACCACACGGTACCCCGGGCGGCCATGCGGAAGGCCGAGCCGCTCGTCACGGAACCATCGGGCTGCCCAGACCCCCGGTGCCTGGCGGATCGTCGTTGGTGCTCAACGTGGCCACGCGGGCTTGAGGTCAGGACACCTGCCGATGACAACCGGCGTGCATGGGGCCTTGCCCATCCACCGGCGGTCCGATACAAACACTGTGATGTTTCACGCCCTGGGGCGTACCATTGCCGACCACCCCTGGCGGATCGTGGCCCCCTGGGCGCTGGTCGCGCTCGGCGGAACGATCTGGGCCTTTACAACGCCCAAGCCCCCGCCCGACGAGATGGGCTCGTTCCTGCCGCGATCCGCACCCTTCACCATCGCCTCGGAGAAGCTGGCCCGGGCCTTTCCCGATCAGGCCTCGCGCAGCACGGTGGTCATCATCGTCCATCGCCCGGCGAGGGTCACCGATGACGATCTGAAGTGGCTGGACGCCATTCCGCAGCTTGCCCGGCGGACGGGTGCGGGGCGGGTGGTGACCGGCTATCTGTCTCCGGTGCTCCCCTACTATCGACCGCGGCTGGTGAGCCGGGACGAGCAGGCGGCCATGGCCGTCGTGAACCTCTCGACCAACATGATCAGCGGGGCCAGCGGGGCGCTGGTCAACGAGCTGGAGGCCCTCATCCGCCGTCATCCGCCGCCGCCCGGGCTGACCGTCGAATTGAGCGGGCAGGCCGGCATCGGCCGCGACTACGCCGCGGCCACCGCCGCCGCCCTGCACCGCACCACCTGGGTCACGATCATCGCCGTGCTGGTCATCCTGGTCCTGGTGTATCGTTCGCCGGTCGGGGCGGTGGTGCCGCTGCTGTCCATCGGGCTGAGCGTCTACCTCACGCTGATCGTGCTGGCCGCCCTGGCCAAGTGGGCCCGCTGGGACGTATCCAACATCGAGCGGATCTTCGCGGTGGTTTTGATCTTCGGGGCGGGGGTGGATTATTGCCTGTTCTGGATCGCCCGCTACCGCGAACATCTTCACGCCGCCGGGCCATCGGCCGGTGCGGCCTACTCCTCGGCGGCCATGGACGCCGCCCGACACGCCGGGCCGGCCATCCTGTTCAGCGCCTTGACCACCATCGTGGGCATGTGCTCGCTGATGGCCGCCCAGCTCGGCCCGTCGCGCGGGGCGGGCAAGGTCCTGGTGCTGGCCCTGGCCATGGCCCTGCTCGCGGGGCTCACGCTGGTGCCGGCGATCGCCCGGCTGCTGGGGGGGGCGCTGTTCTGGCCGGTGGGCACCGCCGCCGGGCCGGCCTTCACCCAACGGGTGGTCTGGCCCCGGCTGGCCGACGGCGTGGTCCGGGCCCCGACCGGCGTGCTGGCCCTGGGGCTGGTGCTGCTGGCCGTTCCCGCCGGGCTGGCCCTCAATATGCAGCCGCAGTTCGACTCGCTGCTGCAACTGCCCGAGGGCTCGACGTCGCAGCGCGGCTACCGCATCGCCGAGGCCCACTTCGCGCCCGGGCAGATCTATTCCAGCACCCTGTTGTTCACCTTCGACCGGATGCCGGCGGGTTTTTCGCGCATGAGCGAGACCAGCGCCAATCTGCGGCGCGAGCTGCTGAAAATCCGCGGGGTGGCCGACGTGTATTCGCTGGACTCGCCCATCGGCCGGCATCTCCAGGTCCGCAAGCCCGGCCTGTTCGCGGACCTCCGCGGCGCGGTCTCGCAGGGCATCGAGTGGAGCGCGCGCGACGCCTATCTGGCCACCGGGAACCCGGCGCTGCGCTTCGAGATCCTGATCGCCGAACCCCCCTTCTCGCTCGAGGCCATGGCCGTGATCGACCAGGTGCGGGCGGTCGGGCTGGCCCGCGCCGAGCGTTTCGCCGACGCGGGCGTCCGCGCCGAGGTGCACCTGACCGGGCTGACCCCCTACATCATGGCCGTCCGCGACGTCGCCGGCCGCGATCAGCGCGTGGTCATGACCGTGGCCACGCTGCTGATCGCCCTGATCGTGCTGATGCTGGTCCGCGATCTGCCGCTGACCCTGTTCATGGTCTTCTCGACGCTGCTGACCTACGGCGCGACGCTGAAGCTGACCGAGCTCTTCTTCGTCCAGGTCATGGGCACCAGCGGCATCGACTGGAAGGTGCGGCTGATCGTGTTCGTGATCGTGGTGGCGGTGGGGCAGGACTACAACATCTTCCTGGTGAGCCGGCTGATGGAGGAGCGCGGCCGGAACGACGTCCGCGAGGCCGTCCGCCGGGCCATCGTCAGCACCGGTTCGATCATCAGCAGTTGCGGGGTCATCATGGCGGCCACGCTGGGCTCGTTGTGGGCCGGGCGACTGACGCTGCTCCGCGAGGTGGGCTTCGCCCTGGCCCTGGGCATCCTCATCGACACCTATTTCGTCCGCCCGCTGCTGATACCCAGCTTTTACCTGGCCCTTCACGGCCGGCGCCCGCGGAAGGCGACGCGAGCGGCGACGTCCCCGCGGCCTGCGGATGAGGCCCCGCCGCTGCGCGAAACTCTCTCCCGCTGAACCATGGCCATCCCGGCGCCCGAAGCGCGGACGCAGCGCGGACGTGCTACGCGGCCCGATGGGCTTCGGAACGAACGGCCGACGCCGCGCCGTCAGGATGCTCCGATCGTCGGAGGTCCCGCCCACGGTCATCGAGATCGTGGACCGCCGGGTGAAGAGCGCCGCCCCCGCACATCGACCTGCTGGAAGCCGGACCCAGCCGGGTTTCAGGATGCACTCTCATCCGCCTCCTTCTTCCACACCGGGATTCGGCCGGGCGTCCAGGGGGCTTCGATCCGTTCGAGCGTCGATTCCAGTTCCTTCAGGTCCCGTTCGACCAGCGCGCGCAGATCGGCCAGCGTCTTCTCGAACGCATCAGCGGCGTGGTTGTAGCCGTCGCGCTGCACCCGGGTGGGCGGCGAGGTGACGCGCCATTGCGAGCCGACGATGTTCGAGACGCGCTCGCGGATCGAGGGCGGGGCGGGCTCCTCATACTTACCGTAAATCGGATCGCCGCGCAGGTCGGCCATCAAGGCTTGCAGCCGGGCGGTCAGCTCGTCGGTCCGCCGGATCATGGCCGCGTCGGCCCCCGGCGT
>JABRVU010000063.1:0-2089 GCA_039961895.1 Phycisphaerae bacterium
GCGAGGCGAACCCGTCCTTGCGGAGCGTGGCCAGCCCGATGCCCGACTTGAACGGCAGCCAGTCGTGCGAACCGTCGTAACCGGTGTAATAGAGCCGCAACTGGTCGCCCACGCGGATCAGCGACTGGGCCGCGATCATGCCCTGGTCCCAGGAGTGGGCCGGCTTGCCCAGGGCCAGGATCGGCGGGCGGTCGCCCTCCTGGCGATGCCAGTGAAAACCGTCCTGGCTGGTCACCAGCTCGGTGAAGATGGGACCGTGGAAGTAGCCCTCCTCCTCGTCGTCGGCGCGGTAATGCCAGAACAGCCCGATATACATGCTCTCGTACGGATAGAACGGGCAGCCGTAGATGTGCGAGCGCTGCACGGTGCCGGCCTTGACCCAGCGGTCGTCGAAGTCGTCCGGGGCCATGATCCGCCGCAGCGGCGGAAAGGAGGTGATGTCCGCCGACTCGGAGAAGCCCACCGAACGCCGCGGCAGGCCGCTGACCACCGAACCGATCTTCACCAGGGCCAGAAACTTGCCCCGATTGGGGTCGAACCGGAAGAAGCCCACGTCGCCGCCCCGGACGATGTCATCCTCCGAGATGCGTTTCCAGTGCAGCCCGTCCGGAGAGGCCGCGGCGTGATAGCGCCCGCCGGTGACGGACAGATACCGGCGCTGGGGGTCGTTGGTCCACGGCGTGTGCATGATGCACGAGCCGCAGTTGGGCACCACGTTGTTCTTGCCGGCGCCGTCGGGGCCGGGGGTCAGGCCCAGGTCGGGCTTTTCCCACTTGATGCCGTCCTTGCTGACGGCGTAGCTGGAGTACGAGCCGTGCTTCTCGCTCTTGTGCGTCCAGCAGTAATACCACATGCGGTAGCCGGTGCCGTCCTCGGTGGGCAGGACCGTGCTGCACGAGACCACGTCGCGCTCCCAGGGCTTGTCCGGCACGATCAGGGGGTTGTCGGGATGCTTCTTGAAAGCGTAATACTGGCGGGTGATTCTGGACTTCGAGGCCACCAGGTAGTCATCGACGAACAGACGCCAGTCGCCGGTCAGATCGCCCAGCGGCTTGGCGGCTTGCACGCCCACCGGCCAGGCCAGCAGCGCCAAGGCCGTCATCGGCTTCAAGAAGGTTCCGACACTCGTACGTCTGGTCATGGCAGGTTCCTGGTTTCTAATTACTGGCTGTGAGGCGCCGTTCAATCCGCAATCCGAAATCCTCAATCTCTTCACCCGACCCACGCGGTCAGGGTCGCCTCCGATTCCACCGGGCGGGCCACCGGTCGTTCCGCCGACCAGTCCACTTCCGCGAACTTCACGCAGCCGGCAACCATGCCGGCGATCAGCGACTTTTCGCCGCGCTCCTTGACCGTCTGGATGCAGACGCCCTCGGTCCAGAACTTCCAGCCGTCGGCGAAGTCGAAGCGGTCGATGCGGTCGCTGGGGATGATCCACTGCCGGATCGGCGTGGTTCGCAAGGCCGCCTTGATGAGCAAGAACCACCGGCCCTTCTTGCGCACCAGGCAGGCCGACTCGAGGGCCCCCTGCTTATGGCCGCCCTCGAGCCTGGGCTCGTAGCCGCTGGTCGGCCCGACCAGGATCGGCCCGTGGTCGTCCCAGGTCTTGAGGTCCTTCGATGACGCCAGGGCGATGCAGGACGCGCCGGCCTTGGTGTTGGCGGTGAAATTCATCCAGTACCGGCCGTCGTGCTCGATGATCTCCGGGTCGCGGCAGCTCGAAATCGCGTTCTCGCGCCAGAAGGCCCAATCCCTGCCCTTGCAGGGCGAGATGGGGTTCGACTCCCACCGCCGCCATTCGAACAAATCGGTGCTCGAGGCCAGGCCGATGTCCTGGGAGAGGTGCTTGTTGACCCCCGTGTAGACCATGATGTACTCGCTGCCGCGGCGGAAGATCGACGGGGCCCACACGTGGGCCCCTTCCCAGGTGCCCGGGCGCACCAGCATGACCGGTTCGTGCACCTCCCATTTCAGGAAGTCGGCCGTCGAGGCGTGCCCGAAATACATCTCGTGACCGGGGTAGAAGGGCGTGCCCTCCTGCAACCGCCGCTCGATGTAGTAGAAGTGATAGCGCCCCCCGCCTTCCGCC
>JABRVU010000064.1:0-9130 GCA_039961895.1 Phycisphaerae bacterium
CTTCTGGACGAGCTGCGCGGCCGGATCGACCTCATCTACATCGACCCCCCGTTCAACCTGGGGGCCGATGTGACCATGGCGGTGGCGGCCGGGGCGAGGGGCGCGGTCGAGGTCCCGGCCTACCGCGACCGATGGGGACGGGGAGCGGACTCCTACGAGCAGATGATGTTCGAGCGGCTGATGCTGATGCGCGAGCTGCTGTCGCCCACCGGCAGCATATACGTGCATTGCGACCGTCGCGTGAACGCCGCCCTGCGGCTGATCCTCGACGAGGTTTTCGGCCCGGACCGGCTCTGCAACGAGATCATCTGGCATTATCAGTCCGGCGGACGGGGCCGCGGGCGCTTCTCGATGAAGCATGATACGCTTTTCTGGTACGCGCGCGGGGATCGCTGGACGTTCAACCTGGAGGCGATCGGCCAGGCGCGGGGGGCGGCCCGGCGCAATCACATGAGGCGACAGGTGGGGGCGGACGGCCGGACGGGCTTCAGCATCAAGTCGGCCGGCAAGGTGTACACTTATTACGAGGACGACCTGCTCACGCCGGCCGACGTCTGGACCGACATCAGCCACATCCAGCAGAAAGACCCTCAGCGTTGCGGCTATCCGACGCAGAAGCCCGAGGCCCTGCTCGAACGCATCATCCGGGCGTGCTCGAACGAGGGGGACCTGGTGGCCGATTTCTTCTGCGGCAGCGGGACGACCGGAGTCGTGGCCGAGCGGCTCGGCCGGCGCTGGCTGCTGTGCGACCAGAGCCCGCCGGCGGTGCTGGCGGCGTTGAAACGCCTGATCCAGTTCCGCCACGACCGCGGGGACTCCGGAGCGGAGGTCCGCGCGTTCGAGGTCTATTCGACCGGCGATGCGGGCGCCGACGCCGGCGGCGAGTTGTTCGCGGAAGCGATCCGCGCGGAGGCCGGCCGTTTCGCCGTCCGGCTGACCGGCTACAAGCCGAATCCGGCCGGCTGGCCGTCGGAAGCGCGCAGGCGCATCCGGCGGCGGACGGCCTCGAAGCAGCTTGATCTCATCGACTATTGGGCGGTGGATTTCGACTGGCGGCCGGACCGGCCGTTCCATCATTCCTGGCAAGCCGTCCGTGATCGCGGCCGAGGCGAACTGGTCATGGAAAGCGCGCCCGCGCGGGCCGGCAAAGGACGCGCCAGCGGCTTTATCTGTGTCAAGGCCCTCGACCCGCTCGGCCGTGAAAGCCGGGCGGTCATTCCCCGACCGGATTCTCGATCCACTGACGGTAGCACGCGACGCACAACGACAGCGTGAGCCGGCGATAGACCTGGTCCATCGCCTCCTGCGGAGAGAGGTCGGCCAGGGCGTCGGCCAGACGCTCGAGCTCCCGCCCCGGACTGCGCCGCAGGTCCGCTTCGGTGATCACCGGCGGGCTGGGGTCGGCGAAGGCCTCGATCCTCACGACGTACCAATCGCCCGACCCGGGGTGAAGCTCGGCGCCGCAGCGGTGACATAGGACCGGTGGCATGTTCATCGCCATCCCCCGTGGCTGCGTTCCCGCTCCCTGATTGCACCGTATCGAGGCCGCTGGAGCAAGACGGCCGGCGGGCGTTCTCGGCTCCGGGTGCCTGACACCCTCGTCGGTGCGGGCGGGTACGGCCATTCCAGCACCGCGGCCACTGGGAAGCAGCTCTCGGCGCCTCCAGACCTTCACGGTCGCGGCAGTGAAGCCGCTGGGGGGCGGAACATCCGCCGCTCGAATTCATCCTCGATGGAGCGGACGTTCGGATGATCAAGACCGTCAGGCGGGCCATTGACGTACACCAGGCGGCTCCGGGCCAGCAGGTCGCGGTGTTGGCCGGCCCAGGCACGGAGGCGGGCTTCCGCCGTCGCGTGACCGGCCAGGTCGCGCCAGATGACCAGACACTCCTGGCCGTCGGGCGTCTCTCCCTCGATCGTGCGCAGATTCCACGGGGCCCATCGCCGATTTCGCCGGACGCGAAGGCCCAGCAGGTGATTGAACGTCTCGACCAGGTCCGCGTTCGCGCCGCCCCCGCCATCGCCTTCGGCGACGGCTTCCGCTGTGAACCCGCGACGAAGGAGTCGATTGAAAGCATCCCGGTCCAACGAGAGCTTTCCATCCTCGCCGGTCGCGTACAGGCCGGCCGGGTCGGTCCGCGCGGCCTCGAATGACTCCAGCCGGACGTATTTGAATGCGTGGCTGACGCCGTCCCCGTCGACGGGCCGGCCGTTCTTCCACCGGCGGGAGAACGCCACGCGCTGAAGCCGCGTCTTGAGGACGGCGTCGAGCGAATCGCCCTGCTCGATGAGGATGTATCGCCGCCGGCCGGCGTCGCGCCGGTTCAGCTCGATGACCGCGTGACCGGCCGAACCCGATCCGGAGAAGCAGTCCAGCAACGTCGCGTCCGGCGGGACGGCCGGGGCGATCCGCTCGGCGATGACCCGCTCGTCCTTGGGGTTCGAGAAGCACGACCCGCCCAGGACGTCGCGCAGCCGCTTCATGGCCGCGCGGCCGTCGCGATAGAACACGCTGCCGGGGGCCTGCTCCTCGTTCTCGTGCAGATAGACCTTCGCGCAGGGCACGCGGTTTTCGTCGGCCCCGAAGTGCACGCGGCCGTCGGCAACGGCCTCGGCCATGCGCTGCGGTGTCGGATACATCCAGCCGCGCGAGGGCACCTTGCACGGCCGGCCGGTCACCGGATGCAGGACCTCATACCGCGGCCCGCCGCCGCCCGGCCAGGAGATGTTCCCGACGTGATAGACCCCCCGCGCATCAATCCAGCAGTAGTGCCGATGGCGCCTGGCGGGGTGATTGTCGGGCAGTCCCGCCAGCCAGGTCCGCAGCCGCGCCGAGGCCCGCCGATAGTCGCCGCCGCAGCGCCGCACCAGCCAACGGGCCCGGGCGTAGATCTCGTCGATTCCTTCCTTGCGCACGCGCCACCTGATCCGCCGCCCGGCCGGGGTGGCCAGGTCCTTCACGAAGCACAGCAGATACTCGTGCGAGACGGAGATGCGCTTCGAGTCGTTCTTGCGACCGGCCTCCCATACGCAGGTGGCCACGAAGTCGCCGGGCTCGAAGATTTCCGAAAGGAGCAACTCCAGCGCGGCCTGTTCGTTTTCGTCGATGCTCACGAAGCATGCCGCCCCGGGCTTCAGCAGGCGGTGGGCGATGCGCAGCCGATTCTCCATCAGGGTCAGCCAGGTCGAGCGCGGCAGCCGATCGGCGTAGGGCCGCCCCGCTCCACCGGTGTTGTAGGGCGGATCGGTGTAGAGGCAATCGACCCTGCCGGCCCAGCGCGGCTCCAGCAGGTTCAGGGCGTCGAAGTTGTCGCCGTGCACGAGCAGGCCGTCGATCCGCGCGTCCAGGTCCTCGAACGAGGCCAGCAGCCGATCGACGAACTCGGGTTCGAAGAACCGCGTGTCGAGCATCATGAACGGCCGGCTGCGCAGCGATTCAGGCGACGCGGCCACGTCCGGGTCGATGCCGTACAACCGGGCCCATTCCGCCCGCTGTCGTGGATTGGCGGCCGCCTCCGCCCGCAGGGCCTCGGGCACGCGATCGAGCGTGATACAGTAGTGCGTCTCGAGGACCAGCTTGCGTTTCAACCGGCAGGCCAGCAGCAGGTCGTGCTCGCGGGCCCGCTCCTCGACGATCCGCCTTCCGGCCGCCTCGACCGCGTCGGTCAGGCCCCGTTCAGCGGCGAATCGCGCCCAGGCCCGCCTCAGCGCGTCGCCACCGTCGGGCGGCAGGAACATCTCGCCCCCGCCGGCTGGAACGCAGTACGACCCGCGCCCGCGCCACTGAAGACGAACGTCGTTCACATCCGCGGGCTCATGACCGCGGCGACCCTCGTCCCCGGCGGTTTGGAAGAAAAGCTCGAGACGTTCGGCAACCCTGCGATCCAGCGCCGCGGCCTTCGGCGACGGCCGGTCCTCCATCCGCAATCCGCAATCCGAATTCCGCAATCCACTATTTCCTTCTGCTCATGGCCCGATCGATGTCGCGCTGATGCTCGCGTTTCTTGATGTCCTGCCGCTTGTCGAAGGCGCGCTTGCCGACGACCAGGGCGACTTCGACCTTGGCCAGGCCGCGATCATTGAAATAGATGCTCAGGGGTACGAGCGTCGTGCCCTTCTGGGCCAGCTCCGGTTCCAGTTTGGCGATCTCGCGCCGGTGCAGCAGCAGTCGGCGTTTGCGCTTGGGATCGTGGTTGTAGACCGTGGCGGCCGGATACCGGTCGATCTGGGCCCCGATGAGGCTCGCTTCCCCGCCCTCAAGACGGATAAACGCCTCGGAAATCTGAGCCTGCCCGGCTCGCAGGCTCTTGACCTCGCTGCCGGTCAAGACCACGCCCGCTTCCAACGTCTTGAGTACGTGGAAGTTATGACGCGCTTTCTTGTTGACGATGCGCTTCGGGCTCTCGGGCGGCTTCTTGGCCATAACTCTTTATCTTAAGGTCGATTACGACGATACAACAGACGGCATGGCGGTCGGGCCATCGGGCCGGCCGACAACGCCGATCCTGGCCGTGGGCTGATTTTATCCGCCCGTTGCCTTTGATCGCAACGGAAGTTGCAACCGGTCGGGGGGCAACCCGTATAATGGAGTGAGCATGTTCTTCAGGAAGGCGGAAAGCCCGGACGGCGGCTCCCGTCTGACCCGGCGAGCCGAGAAGCGGCTGGTCGCTCAAGCGCGCACCGGAGACGAACAGGCCGCGCGCCTGCTGGTCGACTCGCACAAGGACCGTCTTTTCGCCTTCGTCTGGCGGATCCTCCGCGACCATCACGAGGCCGAGGAGATCTGCCAGGAAGCCTTCCTGAGGGCCTTCAGCTCACTGGAGTCGTTCTCCGCGGAATATCGGTTCAGCACCTGGCTGTTCACCATCGGGTATCGCCTGTGCCTGAACCACATCCGGCGGCGCAAGTCGCTGACCGGCGAGGTCGATTTCACCGAGATGCCCTCCCACGAGGAGGACGCCTGCGACCGGCTGGCCGAGAGCGAAGAGGCCCGCCGGCTCAAGGATAAGATTTGGAACGCGGTGGACCAGTTGAGCGTGCAGCAGCGCGCCGCCGTCATTCTGTTCTACCGCGAGGGAATGAGTTGCGAGGCCATAGCCCAGACGCTGGGTATTCCGATGGCGACGGCCAAGAGCCACCTGCATCGGGCCCGCGGGCGCCTGCGCGAGTCGCTGGCCGGCTTGTTCAGCGACTGGTCGCAGGTCGAAGCGTTACGAGAAGCCGCGTCATGATTACCTGCCAGCATGCACGACAACTGTTCGACCGCTACCTGGATGGTGAGCTGTCGGCGTCGTTGCAGACGGAGCTGCATGCCCACCGCCTGAGCTGCTCGGCCTGCCAGAATGAACTGGCCCTGGTCGAGGCTTGCGGCGACGTGATCGCCATGGACTTCCGCGAGCCGCGGGTGAGCCTGTCCTTCACCGACCGGGTGATCCTGGCCCAGCGGGGCCGGCGCCCGGCTCCGCCTCGCCGCTGGGGCCGGCTGGTGCTTTACGTGGGTTCTCCGATGGCGGCGGCGGCCAGCGTCGCCTTCGCCGTCTTCATGATGATGCCGCCCGCCCCCGCCCGGCTCAGGCCCCCCGAGGTGCGGGCCGAGAAAGTGGCCGCGCCGGAAGCCTATCAGTTCAGCGAACGGAATCAGTCGCCCGAGGCCCTCCAGGACCTCAAGCAGACCCCCCAGATGGACGCCCGCAGTTTCGCCGACAGCATGTTCGCCCCCTTCGTCGAGCGGTCCAAGAACACCCTCGAGGGCACCAGCCGGGTGGTCGAGGAGTTCCGGCTGCTGATGCAGTCCGGTATTTCACGCACCAACGACAACCTGATCGCCCGCTGGCGGGCCCGGGAGCAGGGACGGGCCGCCTCCGAACTGCCCGGCCTGAACGCCAACCCGCTGGATCCGGCGTTGCCCGATCCTTTGCCGCAGCCGGACCCCGCCCCTTCTCCGCGGAGCGACGAACAGCTCGAACCGCTCTAAGTGCACCGACCCGCAAAGTGGGGAACGAAAACACCGGCCGTCAGGGCCGCGACCGTGGGGGAGCGGCGCCGGCTTTACCCGTCCTGCTGCCGCGCGCGGCTCGGGTGTCGTACCGCGCTCTGCGCGATTTCGCGCGAGGGGGGACTGGGTTACGGGACCGTCTGGCATTATGCTCTCGTGTTCGTGGCCGGGGGGGTTCGGCGGCACGTGTTGTCGCGCACCGCAAACGAACCGAGGCGATCCATCCCGGCCCGGAGGGAGCATCGCGTCTTGTCCGAGCCTCGTCCCAGGGTAATCGTCGCCATGAGCGGCGGCGTGGATTCCAGCCTGGCCGCGTGCCTGCTGCATGAGCAGGGGTACGACGTGACCGGGCTGTTCATGCGCACCGGCGCGCACGCGGAGGCGGGCACCGACGCGGAGCCCGACCGCCATCGGGGCTGTTGCAGCGCCGCGGATGCTTCCGACGCCCGGGCGGTCGCCGGGCGGCTGGGCATTCCCTTCTTCGCCCTCAATTTCGCGGAGCCGTTCGAACGCATCATCGACTATTTCGCCGATGAGTACGTCCGCGGGCGGACGCCCAACCCCTGCGTGATGTGCAATGAGCGGCTCAAGTTCGGCCGGCTGGTGGATTACGGGCGGGCGGTGGGGGCCGACTTCATCGCCACCGGCCATTACGCCCGCATCGAGCCCCGCGGCGGGCGATACCGCCTGCTGCGGGCCGTCGATGCCCGCAAGGACCAGTCCTACGTGCTGTTCGGCATCCCGCCCGACGCCCTGGCCCGGACGCTGTTTCCCATCGGCCATCTGACCAAGGAGCAGGTCCGCGAGCAGGCCCGGCGGCGGGGGTTGCCCGTGGCCGACAAGCCCGATTCGGTGGATATCTGCTTCGTGCCCGATCGGGACTACGCCCGCGTGGTCCGGCAGCGCCGCCCGGAAGCCTTCATCGAGGGTCCGGTGCTCGATCAGGCCGGGCGCGAAGTCGGCCGGCACGCGGGCATTCCCAACTACACCATCGGGCAGCGCCAGGGCCTGGGCATCGCCCTGGGGCTGCCGGTGTACGTCACCCGCATCGACGCGGTGAACCATACGATCACCCTCGGGCCGCGCGAGCAACTGGCCCGTTCGTCGCTGACCGCCTCAGGGGCCCGCTGGCTGATCGCCCGACCGAGCGGCCCGTTCCGCGCCTCCGTCAAGATCCGCTACGCCCATGCGGGCGCGGCGGCCAGCGTCGAGCCCCTCGGGCCCGACCGGTTCGCGGTCGCCTTCGACGAACCCCAGACCGCCGTCACCCCCGGCCAGGCCGCCGTACTCTACGACCGGGACGTCGTTCTGGGCGGCGGATGGATCGAGTGACCCCGCGGCGCGGGCCTCCGGCCGCTCCTGGGCGGCGGCGGAGCCCTTCCTGCCCGAATCGTTCCGCTCTTTTGACACCCGAAGCCGCGTTCGTATGATACCGCCCATTGGCACGGTCATGGCGTTCCTCGATCGACTTGGCGCGGAAACACAACCATGCACAGGCGACAGCGGCCCAGGGCGGGCGCGGGGCGAAGGGCGAGCCCGTGGACGGCCATCGCGCTGATACTGTTGGCATCGAGCACCGGCCGGGCCCAGGCCCCGGCCAGCGCCCCGGCGGTCGCCGCCCCGGTCTCGCCCCTGGACGGTCTGCCCATCCGCGAGCTGACCATCACCGGCCTGCAAAGCATCCAGGAAAGCTACGTCCGCAACACCATCACCAGCCGGGCCGGGCAGGCCTACTCCGAGGCCGTCGTCCAGCGCGACGTGAGCCGCCTGCTGCGCAAGGGCTGGTTCTTCGACGTGACCCCGCGGGCCGTGCTGGTCGACGGCCAGGTCAACCTGACCTTCACCGTGGTCGAGAAGCCCAAGGTGGCGGCCATCGAGTTCGTCGGCAACCGCAAGTTCAAGTCCAAGGACCTGCTCGAGGCCCTGCCCTTCGCGGCCGGCGACGCCCTCGATCTCCACGACGTCCGCCAGGGAAAGGAGGCCATCGAGCGGCTCTACCACGAGAAGGGCTACGCCTACGTGTCCGTCAGCTTCGACGAGGCCGCCGTCAACCAGGAGCGGCGCGTCGTCTACACCATCGTCGAGAACCAGCGCGTGCGCGTGCGCAGCATTGTCATCGAGGGCCACACGGCCTTCCGGACCTCCGAGCTGCGCCGCCAGATCGCCTCCAAGACCTATTTCCCGGTCCTCCGCACCGGCGACTTCGACCCCGAGCGGGCCGAGCGCGACGCGGCCACGCTCCAGCAGTACTACCGCGACCGCGGCTACCTCGACGCCCAGGTCGGCCATGAGACCGAGTTCATGGACGTGGCCCGCGAGCGGCTGCGGATCATCTTCCGCGTCAACGAGGGCACGCTCTACCGCGTCAAGGAGATTCAGATCAGCGGCCCGACGGTCTTTACCGAGGACGAGCTGCGCGGGGCTATGACCCTCAAGGCCGGCGAGCCCTTCAACAACCTGCGGCTGGAGAACGACGTCAAGCACATCCGCGATGAGATGTACGGCGAACAGGGCTACATCGAGGCCCGCGTCACCGCCGACCGCATCTTCGCCGAAGAGCCGGGGCTGGTGATCGTCCGGCTCAACGTCGTCGAGGGCGGGCAGTTCCGGGTCGGCTGGATCGAGGTCAACGGCAACCTGCGCACCCAGGAGAAGACCGTCCGGCGCGAATTGCGCTTCGAGCCCGAGGAGCTCTACAACCTGCCCGAGACCCGCCGGGCCGAGAAGCGGCTGCGGGCCACCGGGCTGTTCAGCGAGGCCACGGTCACGCCGGTGGTGCCGGCCGAAAACGCCGCCGGCGTCCGTGATGCCGTCGTCACCGTCGTCGAGAACGCCCGCACCAACAACTTCGTGGCCGGCGTCGGGGCCAGCAGCAACGCCGGGCTGGTCGGCAACATCATGCTCGAGAACAACAACTTCGACCTCTTCGACCTCCCCCGGAGCTGGGGCGAGTTCTTCCGCGGGCGGTCCTTCCGCGGGGCGGGCCAGTCCGCCCGCATCCAGTTCGAGCCCGGCACCGAGTTCACCCGCTTCCGCGTCGACTTCCGCGAGCCCTACCTCTTCTACCAGCCGGTGGGCTTCAATACCAGCTTTTACCTCTTCCAGCGCGACCGCGACGGCTACAGCGAGGAGCGG
>JABRVU010000065.1:0-3248 GCA_039961895.1 Phycisphaerae bacterium
ATCCCGCCATGTGTCCACTGCCTCCGCCTGGATGATCCGCCCCGGCCGGGGCGGATCATCCAGGCGGAGGCAGTGGACACATGGCGGGATTATCCGGCCGACGGGCTCACGCCGGGGCAGTTGGCGGCCATACTCAAGGCGGCGGACGCGGGCGCCGTCGATCAGGCATTGGCGCTGTACGAGCAGATGGAGGAGAAGGACGCGCACCTGTACTGCGTGGCCAACCTTCGGCGGCTGGCGGTGACCGGGCTGCGCTGGCAGGTGGTGTCGGCGGCGGAGGTGCGCGAGGGGGTGGACCGGGCGGCGGCGGACGAGGCGGCCGACTATGCCCGGGAGGTGCTGGCCGACATCGAGGGCTTCGAGACGACGTTGCAGCATCTCTCGCTGGCGGTGGGGCGGAACATCGCCCTGGCCGAGAACGTGTGGGAAGCGCGCGGGCGGGAGCTGCGGCTGGTGGACGTGGCGCCGATCCCGTTCGACCGCCTGGCCTTCGACGAGCTGGGCCGGGTGCGCATCCTGACCCGCGAGCGGCCGGTCGACGGGATCGAGCCGCCGCCGAACAAATTCGTGGTCTATTCGCCGCAGTCGGCGTCGGGGCATCCGATGCGCGGGGGGCTGCTGCGGGTGACGGCGATGGCCTACCTGGGCAAGCATTTCGCCATGAAGGACTGGCTGATCTTCGCGGAGGTGTTCGGGATGCCGCTGCGGATCGCGCGGTATGAGCCGTCGGCCACGCCCGAGGAGAAGAGCGAGCTGCTGCGGATGCTGGAATCGCTGGGGTCGGACGCGGCGGGGATCTTCAGCAAGGCGGTGGAGGTGGAGTTCCTGGAGGCCAACCGGGGAACGGCTCCCCCGCCGTTCGAGTCGATCTGCAACTTCATGAACCGGGAGATGAGCAAGGCCTGGCTGGGCGAGACGCTGACGGTGGAGACGCACGGGCAGACGGGGGTGCAGGCGGCGGCGCCGGTTCACAACCAGGTGCGGCTGGAGCTCCGGCAGGACGACATCGTCAAGGAGGGGCGGGCGATCCGGCGGGACGTGCTGGGGCCGATCACGCGGATGCGGTTCGGATCGGACGCGCCGGTGCCGTTCTTCCGGCGGCAGCTCGAGGCGCCGCGCGATCTGCGCGAGCTGGCCGACGTACTGAGCCGGGCGGTCAACGATCTGGGGATGCGGGTGCCGCAGCGCTGGGCGCACGGAGTGCTGGGGGTTCCGACGGCCGGCGCAGAAGAGCCGGTCCTGGCGGGAAAGTAAAAGGCCGATCGGGGATCGGCGATGAACGCCGGTAAGGTCAGATCGAAACGCGAGGCCGTTCACCCCAGCATTGCCGCATGCAGCGCCGGGGTTCAAGCCGTGGAGTGGTCCAGTTCCGCGGGCCGGTCGCTTCCGGGCCGCGGGGCAGCCAGGCCCAGGAATTGCGAGAGGATGGCGCCGACGGTCAGCACCAGGGACAGGAGGACCCGCACCGGCCATCGCCAGCCGGGCCCCGGCAGCCGATACGTCAGCGTGGTCTGGTCGATCACCCGCGGGATGCTCAGGGTTCCTTTCCCGATGGCCCAACGGGCGTAACCGACGATGCCGCCGGGTGGGTATTGCTCGTTGATCTGGTCGCGGACGTGCTCGGCGACGCGCCGCCGGACCTCTTCCCTGCGCGGCGGATCGAGCACCATGGTGATGTTGGACCGGACCACGTTGAAGGCTCCCTCGGGCAGATAGCGGTATTCCCCCGCCAGGCAGGCCGTCCAGAGCACGCCGCCGGTGAGTCCGCCGATCAGATACAAGCGTCGGCGGGGCACGGGAGCCGCCGGCAAGGCCGCGCGATACATCAGGGCCCCGATCAGGAGCCCGAAAAGCAGAAAGAAATACAAGCCCAGAAACGCGGGCAGGACCGCGACGGGAGCCATGAAGAACCCCACCGGGACGGCCGTGACCAGTCCCGTTCCCAGAGAGAGCCAAAGCCTCCCGATCCGCGGCGGGGAGGTCTCGCACATCAGGCGGCACCCCGGTCCGGCCGACCCTCTCGGCCACAGTTGTTCCCAATCGGCGTCTGCACGGTCGGCCAGTCTAGCCGCCGGACGCATCCCGCACCAGGAAGGCGGGCGGCGCACGCGGCGCGGTCTGGCCGCGGCTCCTTGTCGTCGGGCGGAGTTGGCGGTAAGACCATGCGCTGTTGGAGCCGGATGGGCGCCGGGGTTCGCCTCGGGGGAGGCGAAACGGCCATGCGCGTTCGGATCACCTCGTCGGGAGACACCGGTCATGGCTTTCAGAAGGCACGTGCGCGCGTTGACGACGGCGGCCGTGGTGTGCGCGGCGTCGAGCCCGGCGTTGCCGGCCGATCCCGCCGGGCGGGGCCGGCTCAACGTCGTGATCATTCTTGCCGACGACCTGGGTTGGCGGGACTTGGGGTGCACCGGTAGCACGTTCTACCAGACGCCGGCCCTGGACCGGCTGGCGGCGCAGGGGATGCGCTTCACGCAGGCGTATGCGGCGGCCAACGTCTGCTCGCCGACGCGGGCGGCGCTGATGACCGGTCAATACCCGGCCCGGCTGCATACCACGAATTTCTTCGGGGGCAACCGTCGCGGCAAGCTCCTGGGGGCGGACTACCGGCGGTCGCTGCCGGGCGAGACCGTAACGCTGGCCGAGGCCCTCAAGGCCCACGGCTATCGCACCTTCTTCGCCGGCAAGTGGCACCTGGGCGGTGCCGGGTCGCTGCCTTCCGACCACGGTTTCGAGGTGGTGATCGGGCTGGAGACGGCCCCGGGGCGCGGGCCGGCGGATGACCCGCACCACGCCACTCTGCTTTCGACCAAGGCCGCCGAGTTCATGGAAGCCCACCGGGATGAGCCGTTCTTCGTGTACCTGCCGCTGCATTCGGTGCACGTTCCGTTGAAGACCAGCGGCGAACTGGAGCGGCTTTACGCGGACAAGGCCGGGCGGCTTCCACCGGCGCGAGGGCCTCGCGAGGTGCCGGTCGGCGATCACATGGCCCGGGCAGTGCAGGATCACGCGGTCTATGCCGGGATGGTGCAGGAGATGGACCAGGCCGTGAGCCGCGTGCTGGGCAAGCTCGACGAACTGAAGCTGACCGAGCGGACGCTGGTGGTATTCACGTCGGACAACGGCGGGTTAAGCACGTCCGAGGGCTCGCCGACCTCGAATCTGCCGCTCAAGGCGGGCAAAGGGTGGCACTATGAGGGTGGGCTGCGCGTGCCGATGATCGTGCGGCTGCCCGGGCGGGTGAGGGC
>JABRVU010000066.1:0-23834 GCA_039961895.1 Phycisphaerae bacterium
GGCCTCTACCCGGCCGGTCGCCTGATTCAACCGTTGCAGACCAGTGACTGGAGCTTTTTCGAAGAGGAAGTTGAGGCGGACCTCCTGCCGGCAATCGGCCGCCGAACCGTCGGGCGAGGTCAGGCCGTTGGTCACCATGAAGTAGACCTCGTCGCGGCGGTCGGGGCCGTCGAAGCTCTCATCGAGCAGCTTGAACCACGACAGCAGCAGGTCGCCATTCAGGCCGTCGTTTTTCGGGCCGAGGTTCTTCACCTCCCAGCCGCGCAGCCACGGATCGTTGGCGCCGAACCGCCACGCGGGGACGTCCACGGGCCTGGGGTTGTCGGCGGCTTCGGGACGGCCGGGCTCGCGGTGCCGGCCGGGAATGCAGCACACGTCGATGCAGACCAGGCGGGTCAGCGCCGGGCTCAACGCGCGCACCCGCCGATGAATCTCGGTCAACCAGGCCAGGGCCGGGCGGGGGTTCGTGTCCCCCGGCCCGGAAAACAGCGCGCTGGCGCCCGTGTTATAGGTGAACGCCGCGAAGTACGTGCAGCCGAAGGCCAGGCCTGCGTAGTAATTCAGCCGCATTTCCGATTCGGAGGGGTCGCGACTGACGCGGTCGTGAAAGGTCTGCGTGTACATGCCCAAGGGCAGGCGATGGGCGCGCGCGAACCTGCGATAGCGTTGCAGGTCGCCGTAGAGGTTCGCGGGGCTGCCGCCGGCCGGACCGGTGGGCGTGAAGGGGTAGGTGTCGAAACTGAGCATGTCCGGACGGGCGGAGGTGATGAACGCCTCCAGGGCGGGGTTGGTCAACTGCCCGCCGTAACTGTTGCAGAAGAGGAGGGTCCGCGGATAGCGGTCGCGGACGCGGGCGAACCAGTCGGCGGTGGCCGCGCGCACCGCCGGCTGATTGAGGTCCTGCTCATCGCCGAATTGAAGCGCGACCGGCTCCGCGCCGGCCGGGCCGCCCTGGGCCGGAGGCATGGCCTTCTCGTCGCGGACCCACTGCGACCACGCGACCGCCGGCCGCGGACCGAGCAGGGCGTGATCGGCCTCCCACGTCCAGCAGACGCCGGTGAAGCCGGCTGCTTGAAGGGTCTGGACGTGGAAGGGATCGTCGCGGCTCACGACGGCCATCAACTGAATCCCGCGGTCCAGCAGGATGCGATGCCCCTTGCCCGGCGCGGTTTGAGCACCGGCCAGGGGCGCGCCGGTCAGCCAGGCCGTCAGCCACGCGACCGCCCAGCGCCTCCGGACCCGGTCCCAACGTGACATGCGCGAAGCCTCCCGGATCAAGCTTGCCTCAGGGTATTGTACCCCGTTGCCGCCTTTTGTAACGACGGCGAGGCGAAAACGTGGGAAAGTGAGAAGGTGGGAAGACAAACCGCCATCGCCTCTCAGACGATGGCGATCCGTTTCTCAGTTCTTGATTCTCAGTTCTCGGTTCGGCAGCGTCATGCGATGCAACGCCGGGGTTCAGATGCGCCCAGAAACTTTGAAAACCGACCGGCCGGAACCGGTCCCACGAGGGGATTGGGGTTCTAACAGCAAGACCTGCGCGCAAGAAGCACGTATCATCGGGTTGCGGCCCCAAGCCGCCTTGGGATGAACTCTAAGGCAGCCGTTTCAGGCGGAGGTTGCGGATTTCGCCGCTGGTGTCCCAGGTGGAGATGCCGAAGGGCTTGCAGGGTTCCTGCTCGTACCAGACGGAGAATTCGCGCTCTTCGCGGGGCAGGTCGATGGGCTGCTCGTCGTCGATCCAGACCTGGACGCGCTCCCGGGTGACGCGGAGACGGAAGTCGTACCACCTGCCGTTCTCGAAGTTCATGCCCTGGGTGGTGACGTTCTCGGAGGCGTTCTGGCCGTCCACGTTGGAGAGGCCGACGACGCTGCCGCCCCAGCCGCCGAGGATGAGCGTGCAGGGCTGCTGGCCGATGGGGAAGGTCATGCCGCAGAAGAAGTCGTAGCCCGCGACCCGCCGGGCCTCGAAGCTGACCTCGTAGTTCTCGCGCGGGAACTCGCCGGTGTAGACGATGCCGGTCTGCTTGCCGCCGCGGTCGAGGGCGATGGCCCCGTCGCGGACCTCGACTTTTCCATGATCGGCGTAGACGCCGTCGGTGATGACCTTCCAGCCGTCGAGGGTCTTGCCGTCGAAGAGCGACGTGACCGCCGGGGACGGGTCCGCGCGGGCCGCGCCGGCCTCGGCGACGGCCGCGCCCCGCCGTATCTCCTCCACCAAATCCCTGGCGTCGTAGACTTTTTCGAGGGCCGCGAGGATGGCCCGCGAATCGACCGCCACCGCCCGGGCCTGCTCATCGCTGTAGACGAAATCGAGGACCAGCGACTGGATGTTGCCGTCGAAGATCAGGCCGGTGAGCCGGCCCTGCCTGTTGACGACGGGGCTGCCGGAGTTGCCGCCGATGATGTCGGCGGTGAGGACGAAGTTGAGGGGCGTGTGCGGATCGAGGGCCGCCCGCCGGTCGATCCAGCGCCGGGGCAGCTCGAACTGCGGGTCGCCGGCCCGTTCTTCAGCGCGCCGGTAGAGGCCTTCAAACGTGGTGAAGGGGGGGACGGCCCGGCCGTTCTCGGTGAATCCCCGGATCGGCCCGAAGGCCATGCGCAGCGTGCCGGTCGCGTCGGGATAGACGCTCTCGCCCAGCAGGGCGAAGCGGACGGCGCCGATCCGGGCGTAGCACTCGCGCTCGACGCTCTCGACCTCGTCCTCGAAGCGTTTGCGCAGGGCCCGCGACTCGGGGTCCAGGGCCCTGGCCAGGCCGATCATGGGGTCCTGGGAGGCCTCGATGGCCGGTTTGCCCTCTTGGGCGATGCGTTTGCGGGTTTCGACGTCCTTGAGCCCGCAGCCGCGGACCAGCTCGACGGCCCGCTGCTCGGGCGACCGGCCGGCCAGAGCCTTGACCACCAGCGGATCGCCGGCCCCGAGTTGCTCGGCCAGCAGGGACAGCACGCTGGTCATGTAGTGGATCTCCAGCTCCTCATAGATCGGCGCGGGCGAATAAAGGGCCAGATAGACCGAATCGAGTTCCGAGTCGCGGTACTCGCGCAGCCGCTCCGGCGAGGGCTTGGGCAGCTCCTCGGCCAGGCGGACGAGGGTGAAAGCGATCCTGTAGAGTTCGGAGTTGAAGGGCCGCCCGCCGCGCAGCAGCCGGTGGCGGGTGTAGAAAGTGCGGTAATTGGCCTGGGCGGCGGCGATGCGCGACCAGGGGTCGCCCTTCGCGTCGGCGGGCTGAGTGGCGGCGAATCGGCGGATGCGCTCCTCCTCGGCGGCCTTGACGCGGAAGACGGCCGGATCGAGCAGCCCGGCCAGGCCGCCAGTGCGGGCCTTGCGGGCGTTCTGGACGCTCAGCAGGTCGTTGTGGCCGATGCGGCGGTGCTCGGCGCCGCGCCCGCAGAAGGTCTGGAGCTTCACCTCTTCGCGCCAGAGGTAGTTGAGGGTGTAGGGGAAGACCACATCGCGGGTGAAGGCGAGGTGATCGACGGTGAGCTGCCGGTCGGTACGGCCGGGGTGGCCGAAGACGAACATCAATTCGCCGTCGGAGCCGCCGTTGGGGCTCCAGCGCAGGTAGTGCTCGCTGCGGATGGGCTGGTCGTTCTCGTAGATGCGGAAAAAGCAGCAGTCCAGGTCGTAGCGCGGATATTCGAAGTTGTCCGTGTCGCCGCCGAAGAAGGCGATCTGCTGCTCGGGGGCCATGACCAGCCGGACGTCGTCGTAGCGCTTGAAGCGGTAGAGGTGGTAGCGGGCCCCGTGGTAGAGAGTGACGACCTCGCTGTCCAGGCCGGTGGCCTCCCGGGAGGCCTGCTCGACGCGGCTCATCTCGCGGCGGCGGGCCTCGTACGCCTGGGCCGGGGTGTCCTCCGGCTTGGCCGCGGCGGTGATCCGTTCGGTCACGTCCTCGATGGACCAGAGGATTTTCACCTCCAGGGCGGGACACTTGAGCTCCTCCCGGCGGGTCGCGGCCAGGAAGCCGGTCTTGAGCAGGTTGCGCTCGGGCGTGCTGAGCTTCTGGAGTTCATCGACGCCGACGTGGTGGTTGGTGAGCACCAGGCCGTCGGGCGAGATGATCGAGCCCGAGCCGCCGCCGAAGTCCACGCAGGATTTCTGCACGTGTTCGAGCCATTCGGGCGAGGGATCGAAGCGGTACTGGCGGGCCAGCAGGTCGCGCGGGGGAGCGGTCAGCAGCCACATGCCCTCATCCGCCCTGACGGCCAGCGGCCAGGCGGCCAGGAGAACGCACCAACCGGTCCGACGAAGGCTTCTTGTCCGCGTCATGTCATCGTGCTCCGGGAAAGGGGGATATTATCCCCCAGGCTGCGGGTTTTTTCACCACGCGGACACGGAAACAGGAGACCTGAGACCTCGTGGTAGTGGATTATTCTTCGAGGGCGTAGACGAGGTATTGATCGCCGCCGCCGGCGCCGAGGATCAGGCCGCCCAGCCCGCCGGTGAAATCGGCCTGGTATCCGAAGGTGCCGTCGATGCGGTCGCCGGTCCGCGTGCCCCAGTGATAGACGACGGCGGTGCCCACGGGGACGCCCAGGAAGCGCACGTCAACCGGCAGGGCCACGCCGATCCTGTCGCCGTCGGAGACGCCGAACGAGGCGGCCGCCAGCCTCAGGCCGGGCACGCGGGTTCCGTGGAACCGGCCGTCCACGACGATGTCGGTGCCGAAAATCTCCGGGAGGTAGAAGGCGTTTTCGCTGATGCGCGTGACTCGCCCGCCCGGTCCGAAGTGCACCAGGCCCATGAGCGCGTCGGGGGCCGGGCGTTCGAGAAAGCCGCCGGTCAGCAGCCCGCCGTAGGGGCCCGGCGCGGTTCCATCGGGCGGGGTCGCGCCCTCCGCGTCGGGCTTGCGGAACAGCGACCAGACCGAACCGTCCAGCAGTTCAGGCCCGCTGTTCACGAGGGCCGCGGCCTTCTGGCCGGCCGGCAGAACCACCTCCAGCTCTTCGGGCAGGTTCGGCACCGGATTGAAGATGCAGCCGGCGGAAAGGAAGAGGAACGGAACGACCGTCAGCGAGCGCGTCTTCATGCGTTCACCTCTTTGCGGAAGCGCGGACGTTTCTTCAAGCCTGGAACCGGGTGGTATTGTGGTCGCCGGTTCGCCGCGGGTCAATGCCGGTATTGGGGGGTGTATGGCCGCTACGGCGGATGGTGTGAGCGGCTCCGTCAGAGCCGCGACCGTCGGGGGGCGGTTTGAAGGCGCCATCCCGGCTGTTGGCAAGCGCGGCCATGATGCCGGGCCGCCCGTTGATGGCCTGCAAGGACGGCCCCACACCCGGAACCTGGGCTCGGTATGATGCCGACTGAACGGTCATTCATCGTCCGCACCGGCCTTGAGCACCCGTTCGATCTCTTCGACGGACATGCCGCGCTCGATCATGGCGTGTTTGAGTTCGGCCTCGGCCCGGGCCTTGACGTTCTTATGCCAATAGCGCGCGACGGCCGGTATGCACACCACCAGGACGATCATGGCGAAGGTGCAGATCACCGGAACTGTGGAGGGGTGGCTGAAGAGGCTTTCCCAGACGGATTTACCGGCGGCGGCCGACGTAAGGGCGAGCGGCGGCATGATTTCTACTCCTGACGGTCCCGAAAGGGCCTTGGGGATAGTCGAAGGCGGACGGGAAATGTTTCCACAGAAACCCTCCCCGCCCTTGACGGACGCGCTCCCACTGGAGACCGGCGCGTGGAAACACCCGTTAATTCAATTCGACGCCAGGGCCGCGTCCACCGACGGATGCACCGGGAACAGGCTGGTCAGCTTGGTGACGGTGAGGATCTCCTGGATGGCCGGCTTGGGGGCCACCACCTTGACGCCGCCGTTGCGCCGTCGGCAGCGCAGGTACGCCGCGATGATCGCTCCCAGCCCGACCGAGTTGATGAAGTCCAGGTCGGCCAAATCCAGCACCAGGTCCGAGGTCTTCTCGTCCACGATGCCCACCAACTGGTCGCGCAGCTTGCTGGTCACGTCCATGTGGGCGGAGCCGGCCAGTTTGACCACCGCGACCGGACCGCGATGCTCGACGTTCATCCGCAGTTCGCCCTTGCGGGCCGACGGGTTGGCCGGATCGTTGCTCATCAGCACTTCTCCTTGACCAACTGGACCTCGTTCCCGGTCGCGTTGTAGCACACGCTGTCCATGTAGGCGCACATGAGCATGATCCCCCGCCCGTTGGGCAGGGAGATGCGGTCGGGGGCCGTGCAGTCGGGAAGTTCTCCGGGATCGAAGCCGGTCCCCTCGTCGCGGACCCGCACCACCACGCGCTGGCCGTCCACCTGGTGGCTGATGATGATCTTCTTGTTCGGATCGGCCTTGTTCCCGTGCTTGTGGGCGTTGACGATGGCCTCCTCGAGCGAAAGACGGACCGCGAAACAGCAGTCCGGGCTGTAACCCAGCCCGCAGGCCTTGCGGAGAATCTCCTCCTCGACCTCGCGGGCGGCGCTCAGGTCGCTGGAGATCACCACCTGGTGGGGCAGCGGCCGGGAGTCGAAGTCCGCCGCGCTTCGGGCCTGAGGTTCATGCGAGCGATTGGATCGCATCTTCCGTGTTGTTCTGGATATTAAAGAGCTTGTTCAACCGCGTGATCTTGAACACTTCAAGGATCTGGGCATGAATGTTCGCCAGGGCCATCCGCCCCTGCCGGTCGTCGAGCTGTTTTTTCAGCGTGATGAGCATCCCCAGGGCCGCGCTGGACAGGTGTTCGACGTTGCGGAAATCGAGCAGAAGCCTGGGCTCGTTCTGGGTCTCGACGATCTCGGCGAGCCGTTCGCCGATCAGGTTGATGACGTGCTCCTCGAGGATCTTGCGGTCCTCGAACTCGACCAGCGTCACGTTGCCCTGCTTGCGGGTCTTGAGCCTGGGCTGGCTGTCCGGCGTGTCCGGCATCGTACGAATCTCCTGCCCCCTGGAGACGGAGGTTATCGGATCGACCAGTCAGATTTAAGCCCACGGACGGACGGTTGTCAACGTCTCAGGCATATCGGCCGAAAGGACCGGTGTGCGTGATCGAATCGGCGGCGCGGGGGATTGCGCGGATTCGAGGACCGCGGCAACCGGTCGTCGCCTGGGGCGGAGACGACGGGAGCCGGGGGCCGCGTTCGGTGGTGCTTGAAACGCAGGGCAGCCCGGCGCGAAGTTGGCCGCGGGGCGCGGACGGGACTATGATCCGGCGTGGTTCGGATCGTTTTCCGGCGAGGATGATCGTGGGCAGGCGAGGGTTGGCCATCGCGGGTGTGGTGCTGGTGGTGCTGCTGATGCCCGCTTCCGCCCTGGGCTGGGGACCGGCCACGCACGTCAAGCTGGCCTCGGACCTGCTGGAACGGCTGTCGATGCTTCCGGCGGGTTTGGCCGCCCTTCTGGCGGCCTGCCGGAAGGATTACCTGTTCGGCAACATCGCCGCCGACGTGGTCCTGGCCAAGCGCCTCAGCCGCATCAAGCAGGTCTGCCACCACTGGGCCACGGGCTTCGAGATGCTCCAGGAGGCCCGCTCGGACCGCGGCCGGGCCTTCGCCCTGGGCTACCTGTCGCACCTGGCCGCCGATACCGTGGCCCACGGCAAGTTCCTGCCCCGTCAAATGACCCTGACGCGCACGACGTTGTCCTTCGGGCACCTGTACTGGGAGCTTCGGGCCGACGCGACCATCGGCCCGCACTACTGGGATCAGCTTCGGTCGATCCTTGTGGAGGTCTTCGACGAGCACGAGCGGCTGCTGGCCGGGCGCCTGACCGATACCTTCCTGCCCTTCGCGGTGAACTGGCGGCTGTTCTACCGGCTCAACGGTTTCGTCAGCCGGCACGTGCTCCGCCGGGCCATGGACGGCTGGTATCGGCTGTCCCGCTGGCAGCTTTCCGACCAGTTGATGCGCGAATACCGCGCCGAGTGCCTGGAACGGATCGTGGACGTGCTGGCCCAGGGGGCGCGATCGCGGGTCTGCCACGAGGACCCCAACGGCAACGCCGCCCTGGCCTACACGCGCGTGCAGCGCCGCCAGCTCCGGCAGATGGCCAGGCTGGGGCTGGTGGCGCCGCATATTCTCTACGAGGTCTCGGTGGTGCACGCGCCCCGGCTGGGAGCGGCGGCGCCGGTGCAGGTCCCCGACCACCTCGAAGCGGGGGGGCGGTCGGCGCGGCTTGACCCCGGCTCCGCAATCTTGTAAGGATACCCCGACTCAAGCGGAACCGCGGGCGGACCGCGGCGGGATGGACGGTTGTCAGTGGGCCCGCGGCCGGTGACGGCCGCCTCATTCGTGGAAAGTGACTACAGAATGAGCGACGAAAAAGCAATTCTCCAGTTTCGAGGCAAGAACTACGAGCTGCCCGTCGTCGTCGGCACCGAAAACGAGATTGCCATCGACATCAGCCAGCTCCGGGCCCAGAGCGGCCTGATCACCCTGGATGAGAGTTACGCCAACACCGGGTCCTGCCGCAGTTCGATCACCTACATCGACGGCGAGAAGGGCATCCTGCGTTATCGCGGCTATGACATCGAGGAGCTGGCCGAGAAGTCCAACTTCGTCGAGACCGCCTACCTGGTGATCTTCGGCGAGCTGCCCACTTCCGGGCAGCTCGAGGAGTTCCGCAACTACCTGAGCGAGTACGAGTTCCTGCACGAGGACCTGCGCCATCACTTCGAGGGTTTTCCGCCCAACGCCCACCCGATGGGCATCCTCTCGGCGATGATCAACGCGGCCAGCGCCTTTCAGCCCGTGCTGCTGCAGGCCGACGACGACTCCAAGTTCATGGAGGCCTCCGCCCGGCTGCTGAGCAAGGTCCGCACCATCGCGGCGGCCAGCTACAAGAAGTCCATCGGCCAGGTGATGGAGTATCCGCGCTACGACCTGCCCTACGTCTCGAACTTCCTGCACATGATGTTCAGCCAGCCGTACAAGCCCTACCGGCCGGACCCCGACATCGTGCGGGCCCTGGACCTGATCCTCATCCTGCACGCCGATCACGAGCAGAACTGTTCGACCTCCACCGTGCGCATGGTCGGTTCCAGCCAGGCCAACATGTGGGCCTCGACGGCCGCCGGGGTCTGCGCCCTGTGGGGCCCGCTGCACGGGGGGGCCAACACCGCGGTCATCCAGATGCTCGAGCAGATCCACTCCAGCGGGATGTCCGTCGAGCAGCTCATCGAGAAGGTCAAGGCCAAGGATTCCAAGACCAAGCTGATGGGCTTCGGCCACCGGGTCTATAAGAACTTCGACCCGCGGGCCAAGATCATCAAGCAGGCCTGCGACACGGTGCTGGCCAAGCTGGGGCGCAAGGACCCGCTGCTGGACATCGCCAAGAAGCTCGAGGAGGTCGCGCTCAAGGATTCGTACTTCATCGACCGCAAGCTCTATCCGAACGTCGATTTCTACAGCGGCATCATCCTGCGGGCCATCGGCATCCCGGTGAACATGTTTACGGTCATCTTCGCCATCGGGCGGATGCCCGGGTGGATCGCCAATTACCGCGAGGTTCACCTCGACCCGCAGGCCCGCATCTACCGCCCGCGGCAGATCTACATCGGCCCGACGAAGCGCCCCTACAAGCCCATGGAAGAGCGGAACGGCAAGTAGACGGCCGCGCCGCCGGCCGCGACCGGTCGGCTGTTACCTGGTGATTTCGAGCAGACGGATGGAGTTGGCCGGCATGGTGGCCTCGTAGGTGAACGCCGGCCCCGCGGCGGTGCCCTCCCGGCCTTTGAACAGGACCGCCTGGCCGGCGTCGTGCCAGACGTTGCTGTGCGCGGCATCGACGAGGAACTCGCGCCAGCCGCCGCCGCGCAGCCCGGTCGGCAGGGCCGCGATCGAAAGCCGCACCCGCCGCCGCAGCCCGTAACGGAACTGGTAATTGACCAGCACCACCGCCAGGCGGGTTTTCGCGGCGTCCCACGCCGCCACGCCGCAGATCTCCCCATCGGCGCCGCCGATCTCGACCCAGTTTCCCGTGAGGTGGTTGAAGATCGAGGCCACGTGGTACGACGGCTTGGGCAGGTTGTCCTTCATCAGCAGGCTGAAATCGCCGCGGAAGTTCATGTCGTTCTGTTTGACGTAGAAGAAGCAGGGCCGGCGGATGCGGTGGGGGATGATGGCCCGGACGACCCCATCGGCGCACCAGGCCGCCCCGATCTCGTGGTCCATCGGACGGTTGGCCCACCAGGCTTCGTTCCACTCGGTGATCATGAGCGACTCGACCTGCTTTTCGAGGTCGGGAAAGTCCCGCAGATAGGCGCGGAAGGTGTCGGCCTCGCGGGCGATCATGCTCGATTCCTGGAAGTACTCATGCCAGCTCAGGAAGTGGAGAGGCAGTTTCTCCTGCTCGCACCAGAGCATCAGACCGCGGGCGAAACCCTTGCCGTTGACCCCGGGCCCCTCCTCGAAGGGCCCGCTGGCCAGGGCCGGCCCGCCGATTTTCGCCTGGGGATCGGCGCGGAGCACGCCGCGGGCCGTGGCCCGGTACAGCCTGGCGTAGGCCTCGAAGGTGCGGACGGTCTCGGGCTTCACGTCGTCCCTGCCGACCGCCTTGCGGTAGAGCGCGGTGAAGGCCTCTTTGCCGGCGTCGTCGGGCCCGGGCTTGATCCAGCCGGTATTCGGCTCGTTCCACACTTCCCAGAAGGGCACGCGCCGGCCGCGCTCCAGGCAGCGCCGGGCCGCACGGTAGCAGAGGTCTTCCCAAAGGGCGTAATCCCGCGGGGCGCTCTGGCGGTTGTGATCGGGCACGGCGTCGAACACCTGGGGCATGTACGACGCGGCCAGGATCGGGTCGGCGCCGACGGCGTGGATGAAGTCCACGCGCTTGTCCAGGTCGGTGAAGTCGTAGACCAGCTCCCCGTTCTCGCTCTTTTTCACCGTGCCGGTGAGGACGTTGTCCATGCGGAACCATCTGAAGCCGCCCTCGCGGAGTTTGCGGGCGGTGGCGGGTTCATAGTCGGACATGCCTCCGCCCTGACTCAGGCCGATGATACCGTCGGGCACGGGTCCGGTGACGCGGCCGGGCCGGACCGTGAGGGCCAGCGGTTGGAGGGCCCGCCGGGCGTCCACCACTACCAGCCTGGCTTCACCGAAGCTGTCACCGCCCTGGGCCTTGGCATAGACCTGCACGTCCACGCGCACTTTCCGGCCAGGTTGGGCTTGTTCGGCCAGCAGCACCAGCGCGGGGTGGTCGTTGTCGTAGCGCGATTCGAGCCGGCCGTCCACGTGCACCTCGCCGCCGTCGCCGCAGTTGAATTGCAGGGCCACCGGCTTGCCGGCCACGGGCTGCTCGTCGATACGTTCCGGGATGGTCAGTTCGCCGATCATCCAGCGGTACTTGTCGTCGTTGGGCCAGGGGTCGCCCGGTTTGATGTCTGCGGCTCCGGGCGGTACGGCCTCTGGCCGGGGCTGGCGCTGATCCGAGGGCGGTAACACCTTCCACTCCGCGAGGGCCGGACCGGTCAGCGAAGCGACGAGCACGGCGACGGCCGCGCATCCGATTCGTTGGATCATGAGGTTGACTCCAGAGGCTATCCCCTACCCGACAGGTATAGAGGAGCCGCTCCCGCCGTGCAAGGCGAGAGCATCGTGGTGATGTGGTTTTCCGCGAGGATCCGACGCCTTATGTTAAGAATGCGTGTGGCGAGAGGGGACGGAATCATCATTCCCGTGTTTTTTGCTGACGATGGGCCCCAACTGACCAGCGGTGGCTCCCTGCGCCTTGATTTGGGCGGGGGGAGCGGTTAGAGTGAGCAATACGGTGGGTCAGTTCGCGGAAGCCCACTGTTTTGCCAGCTGAAGACAACCGGTATCCGGGCGCGTCCGGGTGCCTTGGAGGGGCGAATGGCCGGTCTTTTCCATGCCTCGATGCGAGCCCGCCCTGAACCGGGTCGGCCGGCCTTTGCTCTATCCCGACAAGCTCATGAATGACTGAATCGGCCTCGCGGCTGGTGGGCGTGCTACCAGCCCGTGTCATCCTGCCGATGCAGCAACAGAGGGAAGGAGTCGCGTATGAAAGGGAGAATCTTCGTTACGGCCCTGGTCGGGCTGTTGACGGCGGGCCTGGCTTCGCCGGCCTGGGCGGCTTACGACGTCATTATCGACGATACGGACGCCGTATTCATGGATTGGGACGGCAACCTCAAGGTGGGCGCCGGCGACAACTCGTACGGCGGAGGGTATCGCTACGTCACCAACTGGGGGGCATCCGGACCCGCGGCGGCCCGCGTCCGCTATTACCTGCCGAACCTCCCGGCCGGCGTGAATCTGTACGCGGTCTACGCCTGGTCGCCCAGTGCCAACTCGTCCCAGTGGCACCCGATCAACATCGCCGCTGACGGCACCGAGAACTTCGCCCAGAACATCCCCTGGGCGGGCCAGTTCGGAACCAACAAGCAGTGGCTGGGTTTCGACGTTCACAATGAGGGCGGCTGGCTGCAACTGGGCCCGGGCCCCCAGTCCGATCCTACTGCCGGATCGCCCGGCCCGAACGCCGGCAAGCTGGTGTACATCAACGGCAGCACCGGCCAGCAGCCGTACCTCTACGTCGAATATCAACCCTGGTTCAACAACCCCATCGCCTTCGACGCCGTCCGGGTGGTGCTGATCCCCGAGCCGGCCACGATCGCTGGAATGGGATTGCTGGGCCTGCTGGCGATGCGCCGGCGGCGGCGGGCAGCGGCCTGATCGCCCCTTCGCCAAGGCCTCTCACAGTCAGGGTTCGTGGTTGAGTTTGACGGCGATAGGGTGGATGCCGCCATGCATCCACCCTGTCGCCTTTCGTCCCACCAGACGCCCGGACGGGCGGAACCTCGCGCGGGGGCATGTGCCGGCGGCCGTTGGGCTCGTGCCGGCCACGGGGAAGCGGAGGGTCGGCATCATGCAACGGCACCATCGGACAGAGATACTTCTTGCGTTCGCGTTTTCTGTGGTTTCATCGGCCAGCGGGGCGGGGCAGACCATCCTGTTCAGCGATACGTTCGATTCGCCGACACCGGGCGGCGAGTTCTGCGGTCGCGTGTCGGGTTGGGCCGTTCTGCCGGGGAAAGTCAACAACTACTCGCTGACTGGCCTGTTCCCCAGTTCTTGCGGTCATCAGAAAAACCATACCGGCTCGCCCCTTCAAGGGGGTTCGGCCTTTGAGCCCGACGGCAATCCGGGCGCGTTCGCCTCCTACCGGACGTTCGATCCGCAGACCGGGATCGTGCGGCTGAGCGTCTGGGTATGGGACGACGTGGAATCGCGCAAGGATCACACGCCCAGCTCACCGTTCGGCTGGTGGCCCAGCGGGGCGCCGATTCGCGGCCTGGTGGGGCTGACCTCCAACCCAGGCGAGCCCACCAGTTCCACCCAGACCCGCGAGATTTATCCCTACGCGGATTATGCCTTCATCGGCGTGGAGGCCCTGGTGCCCAACGGCTTCCCCGCCAAGCCCAATCCCAATCTGCCCGGCTTCAATCCCTACGACCCGGCTCACGTCGATCAATACGTTTACCGCTGGTGGACCAGCGCGGACGGCTGGAATCTGACGCAAGATCCCACGACCGGCCAGCCGGTGCCGCGGCGGGTGGATTTCCGCTATGCCGCGAATGGGGCGGAACTCACGCCGCAGACCTGGCGGCACGTGGAGATCGAGGTCTATCCCTACAGCGGCCGGGTGGGGGACGTTCGTTTTTACATCGATGGCAAGTTGGTGGGCCAGGGCCGCCGACAGCCGGGTCCGGCCAACGCCGGCGTCGATTTCGCCCGCATCCAGATCGGGACCCGCTTCCCCACCGAACAGGACATCGCGCCCACCTATTCGTACGAGCACTTCTGGTTCGACGACCTGACCCTGAGCACCTCGCCGGCCCCGCCGCCTTGTCCCAATGAACAGGTCCGTTTCGACAGCGACGGCGACGGCGACGTGGATCAGCTCGATTTCGCCGCCTTCCAGCTTTGTTTCACCGGGGCCAACCCCCTGCCCGGCGCCTACAATTGGGCGGAATGCCGCTGCATGAACAGCGACCCCGACGCCGACATCGACGAAAACGACCTCGAACGGTTCAAGGATTGCGTCTCGGCGCCGATGGTGACGGCGATCGCGACCTGCGACGATGGCCTGCCGCCGCCGTGAACAGCCGAATTCAACGTGGAAAGGGTGATTCAGTGGGCAGAGGCTGCCAACAAACGCGGTGGGGCTGCGGGCTTTGTGCTCTGCTGAGCGCGGCCACGTGGGCCGGAGGTCAAACGACGGAATTGCCTTTCTACGAGGGCTTCGAGCCGGTGGGGGGCAACCCGGCCGACTGTCAGCAGGACAACCGCGGCCACTGGCCCTGGAACGTCGAGTGGGTCGCCTGCGATACGCCGTTCAACCCGAACTGCCCGCAGGAGAGCTACCCCAACCCCGCCAGCAAAGGCTGGGGACCGATCAAGTTCGAGAGCTGGCCCGATCATTGCGCCGGCGGCAAGGTCTACGCCGGCTACCGTGCCGGCCGGCAGCCCATCGCCGACCCCTACTGGTACTCGATCTATCACGACTTCACGCCCGCCGGGGGCGTGGGCGACCTTCATGCGGAAGTGTGGCAGTACGACGGCGTGCGCGTAGTCTGCGCCTGCGAGTGCAACTGCGACCCGGACGGCCCGCGCTTCGGGTATCCCAACGGGCGGCCCAACTACCAGGTCCAGGGCTGGCTCATTCTGACCAACCCCGCCCGAGGCGACTACTTCGCGCTGGGGATCAATTCGTATTCCTCCTGGACGCGGCTCTCCTGGGCCACGAAGACCGACGGCTGGCACGCCACCGACGTGCCGCGCGAGGGCGGCTGGCGCAAACTCGAGATCATCGTCCATCCCTACACCGGCCAGGCCGGCGACGTCGAGTTCCGCGTGAACGGAGCGGCCGTGGGGTCCGGTAAAAGGGTGCCCAACGAGCCGATCAGTCGCGTCCGACTGGGCGGCGACCCCGCGATGATCACCCAGAATCATCTGACCAATACCTTCGAGGAACTCTGGTATGATGAATTGAGGGTGTTCTTCGCCCCCAAGCTCTGCCACGACCCGCGGGTGGACATCGACGGAGACGGCGACGTGGACCAGGCGGATTTCGGCTCCTTCCAGGGTTGTTTCACCGGGTCGTCGGCCGAGTGGACCGACGTGGCGTGCAGTTGTTTCGACGTCAACGACGACCGGCGCATCGACGCCGCCGATCTGGAGGGGTTCTCCCGGTGCGTGTCCGGGCCGACCGTCCTCGCGGATGAAACCTGCGACGATCCGCCGGAGGATGCCCCGGCGGCGGGAACGTGAGACGGCAAGGCGGGGTATGAAAGCGGCAAGGTCTCACGTTCTCGCGACGGTGTGGCTGCTCGGGCGGGCCGCGACGGCGGGCGCGGCCACCGACGTCGCGCCGGGCGTCACCTATGAGCTTCACGCCGCGCCCGGACCCAACCGCGTTCACGTAGTCGCCGTCGAGCGGCTGCGCTCCGAATACAAGCTCGAAGTGGGCTGGCCCGGCAGGAAGCGCAACTTCACCGCCCTTGCCAGGACCAGCGCCATCGCCGCCGCGTACGATCTCCCGCCCGGTCACGACGTACTCGCCGCCACCAACGGCTCATTTTTCGGCACGGTCCCCGACGTGGTGGGCGCCCCCATCGCCAGCGCCGGCGAGATGCTCCAGCGGCCCAACACCGGCAACGACACGTTCTATTTCGGGCCCTCGCGCGCGCCGGGCGTGCAGTCCGAGATCCAGCACGTCAACGGGACGCTGACGTTCGCCAACGGCGCGTCCATTCCTCTCCAGCGCTACAACAGCCCGGCCGACTCCCTCAACGCCACGGCCTTCACGCCGCAGTGGGACTCGAGCACGCGCAGCAGCGGCGGCTACGTCGAGGTGATTCTGTCGGACGTGACCTACCCCATGCGCAGCGAGAAGGAGGTTTCCGGGATCGTCACCGCGGTCAAGACCGGCTCGGCGTCGGCCAATAACGCCATACCGGCCGGCGGGATGGTCATCTACGGCGGGCTGGACGCGTATGGCCCGATCCTCAACAACACCGCCGTCGGCGATCGCTGGCGGATGCGCTTCGCCACCAGCGCCGCCGCCCTGAATAACGCCGACTTCGCCGTCACGGGCATCGGGTGGGTCGTGCGCGAGGGGGCGGCGAACGCGGCCAACTGGGCCCAGCGGTCCTCGGCCGGGCCCTACGCGCGCCATCCGCGGACCGTCCTGGCCGCTTCCGACACGCACCTGTTCCTGGTGGTCTGCGACGGTCGCTCGGCCGCCAGCGTGGGCATGACCTTCCAGGAGATGGCCGACTTCCTCATCGGCACCCTGGGCGTCCGCGAGGCCGTCAACCTCGACGGCGGCGGCTCCTCGACGATGGTGGTCAACGGCGGGGTCATGAACGCTCCCTCCGACGGCAGTGAACGCTCGGTGGCCAACGCGGTGATGCTGGTCAAGCAGAGCACGGCGACGGCCTTTCCGGTGTCCGACCCCTTCGGGCCGGCGGGCCGGCTGCCGGGGTGGGACGACAAGTTCGCCTACAGCCCGGTCGTGCCGTTCGCGCCGGCGGCGCCGGGCGGAGACGGCTACGTGCTGAAGGTCGGTGGGGCGGTCGGCGGCGTGCAGACCGTCCGACGGGGCGATTTCAGCGACGCCGACTACACCGTCGCGGCCGACGTCTACTGCGACTATCGACCCGACGCGGCCGGCGACGGGTCGGAGCTGTCCGGCCTGTTCGCCCGCGACAGCGGCACCGGCGCGCTGGCCCTGGCGACCTACGGCGGCGGGAACTGCTACGCCATGCTCTACGACTCGGCCACGGGGGCGATCCGCGCCGGCAGGTTCGTCAACGGCGCGTTCACGCATCTGCTGCCGGCCGGGTCGGTCACGATCAGCGCCTCCGGGTGGCACCGCTTCCGCATCGACTGCTACGGTGGCGAGATCCGCTTCAAGCTCGACGGGGCCCAGCTCGTCCGCGCGGCCGACGCAACGTTCGCGCGCGGTTTCTTCGGCGTCGGCTACCAGGAACTCTTCAACAACAACGCTAACGCCCGCGGTGCTCGCGTGGACCACTTCACCGCCTTTGTCGATCCCTTCAAGGGCGGGGTGCGCGGCGACTTCGACGACGACGGGGACGTGGACCTCGAGGACTTCGGTCGGCTCCAGGCCTGCCTGCTGGGCACCGGCGTCGAGCAGACCGCGCCCGAATGCGCCGTCGCCCGTCTGGACGGCGACCCCGACGTGGACTCGGCTGACCTGAACCTCTTCTTATCCTGTTTTCGCGGTCCGAACGTCCCCGCGCCGGCGGCCTGCGGGGGAACGGCACCCTGATTCCGCCCCCGCTTCCATGACCGACCGGAACCACCCGATCAGCGCGCCCACAGCGGTCGGGACAGGCTGACGACCCCGACGGCCAGGACCACGACCAGGGTCATCTGCCGGAACAGCGTTTCGCTCACCCGGTTCTTCAAAGCCACGCCGCAGCAGGCGGTGACGAACGCGGGCACGGCCGCCGTCGCCGCCGCCCGCAGATTGCGGGTCGCGTACATGCCCAGCCAGGCGTAGATGAGGATCAGCTCCGCGCACAGGCACGTGAAATAGGCCAGAAGCGTGGTGCGGAAGGTATCCTTCTCCCAGTTGCGGGCCAGGCCGTAGAACACCACCGGCGGCCCGGCCTGGGCGATGCACCCGCCGAGAAAACCACTGGCCAGCCCGACGCCGATCTGCGTCCGGGGCTTGTCAGCCAGCCGGAACCGCACGTTGAGCAGAAACAGCACCGCGAACGCGCAGGTGACCAGGCTCACCGCCAGGCTCAGCACCTCGACGGGCAAATGCTTGAGCGACAGGGCTCCGACCGGAATGCCCAGGACGCCGCCCAGCAGCAGCTTGCCGAGCTTGTCGGGCTCGAGGTGCCGCCGCGTCTCGAAGACCAGCCAGAGATTGATGACCAGGACCACCAGGCTGTAGGCGGGGATCGCCTCCTTGAGCGGAAGCAGGATCGCGAACAGCGGCACCACGCACAGCGCTCCAGCGAAGCCGGCAAAGGACTGAACCAGAACTCCCAGGCAGGTGATGACGACGAAAAGCAGCGTTTCGCCCATGGTTCATTCCGCGCCGTCGGTTGCCAGTTCCTGGTTCCTAAAGTCGGTGGGGAACCGGCTTCCAACCGGTCGGTTTTCAGGGATTCAAGACGCACACTAATCGACACAAGTCGGGTCCAGGGGGTTCAGCGGGCCGCGCAGACAACGGATGAACAGCGTCACGTCGGACTTGTCCACGTACGTGTCCTCGTTGAGGTCGGCGTCGAGACAGGCCGGGTCGGCCTGGACGGCCCCCCAGCCCAACAGGCAGGTCTGGAGATGACCGAAGTCTTCGAGGTCCACGTCGTTGTCGCCGTCGAAGTCGCCGAAGGCACCGGCCGCGTCGTTGTGAAAGCGGTAGACGTGGACCTCGAACGGGCCGAACCAGTCGGTGAACGCGCCGTTGACCGCCGTCACCTTGCGCGGCGCTTCATAGAGCAGCTCGCCGGTTCCCGCCCAGGCCGGCAGCCCGCTGAACTGCACGTTCACGGTGGCCCCTTCGCGCTTGCAGGCCAGGATGAACAGGTCCCGCCCCGACTCGCGGACGCAAAACTCGACGTCGGCGGCGCCGGTCATCTGAATCGCCCGCGGGGAGTCCGCCGCCACCAGGGCCGGGGCCAGCGGTCCGTCGTCGGCCAGCTCCTCGACCACCGGGCGCAGGACTTTCCGCCAGAACGTCCAGTTCCAGCCGAGTTGGGCGTCCTCGGCCGTCATGGCCAGCGCGTTGTTGCCGCCGAAGAAGTTCAACCCCCGGGCCCCGTTGATGATGGCCTGATAGGCCATGAAGCGTTCCTGCGGAAAGGTCGGAAATCGGAGCGTCTTGCCCGGCCCGGTGACGCCGCTCCAGGCGATCTGAAGCGTCATCCAGCAGGACTTCTGTCCCTCGGCCACGTCGGCCAGGAAGCGCGTCCAGTCGCCGACCATGCTGATTTCCTTGTTGGGCAGCAGCGAGTGGTTGCCGGGCGGGTAGCCGATCGGGTAGATGTCCAGGTTGAGCACGTCCAGCGCGGCGTTGTACGGCCGGAGCTGCTCGACGGTCAGCCGCGGCGCGTGCGTCTGAACCACGGGGTGATGCGGGTCGGTCTCGTGGATGATCTGGTAGCCGCGGACCATGTGATCCGCCGGCTGGCCGCCCCAGGCCGCCTCGTCGAAGTTCTTCCAGAACCCCAGTCCGGGGTGGTTCTTGAACCGGTTCACGACCTCGCGCAGCCTGCTCTCCCTGGCGGCGTCGCCGGGTGCGATGGTGGACAGCTCGCGCAGGTTGATCCAGCAGAAAAGGCCGCGCGCGGCGGCGGCGTCGAGCCGGGCCTGCTCGTCGGCGATGACCTGGTCGTTCCAGTCGCCGTTGCTGGCCCCGGTGCGGAAGAACGTGCCGCCGGCCTCGCGGATCTCCCGCCAGGCATCGCCGCCGTCGGGGGTCAGACCGTTCAGCGGTGGTCCTCCCGAAAAGCCGATCGGGAACACCTTCCGCCCGTTGATGACCACCACGTGGTCGGCGTTGACGGTCACGATGCTGCCCGGCGCGGCGAGGGCGTCCGCCGCCGCGCCCATCCAGGCGATCCAGCAGGCCCCCGCCAGGAAGAAAGCGTGAACGGGTCGTCGTTTCATCAGCGACCTCCCCTTCGTGTCATGGCGCGGCCGATCCGCCTCTGCCGGCCTTCATTCTACAGTATTTCAGGGGTCGTCTTCAGGCTTCCGCGGCGTGCATGAAGGCTCCGATCACGGCGCGGGCGACCTGGACGGCGGCGGTTTGGGGACGCCAGAGCAGCTCGACCAGGTTCGCGGGCCGGCCGGGGCTGCACGGCCACGCGGGCCCGTGCCCGCCCATGAGCGTCTCGGGCTGAAGCGTGACCAGCGCGACGGCCTGGGGGAAGGTCAGGCCGGCGTCGGCGACCGCCCGCCCGATCAGCAGCGGCACGTCGGCCGCCGAACCGGCCAGGTACGACGTGCCCGGAATCACGATCCGTCCGTCGGGGGTGAGTTCGACCTCCAAGCCGTGATGGTCATACCGGCCGGGAGGCTGCCCGGCCAGGTCGGTCGTGTCCGTCACCAGAATGCTGCGCTCGAGCCCCTTGGCCCGCAGCATCGAACGCAGCACCGCCGGCGGGAGATGATGACCGTCGGCGATGAACGTGGCCCAGAGCCGGTCGTCGCCGAGCTGCTGCCAGATGTAGTTGCCCGCGTGGCGCGGCAGGAGGGCGTCGGCCCCGTTGCCCAGGTGCGTACAGACGCGGGCGCCGGCGGCGACGGCCCGGTCCAGCGCGTCGGCGTCGGCGCGGTGATGCCCCAGCGCGACGACCGCGCCGCGGGCAGATGCGTGACGGATCAGTTCGATGCCGCCGGGGCGCTCCGGAGCCAGGGTGAGCATGGCGATGCGGCCGCGGGCGGCGGCCCGGAGCCGCTCGAAGTCGCCCACGTCGGGATCGCGGACGTATGCGCGGCGATGAGCCCCGCGCGGACCGTCCTCGGGATGGATGAACGGCCCCTCGAGGTGAATGCCCGGACACATGGCCGACACCAGCGGGCTGCGGTCCATCGCTTCCGCCAGCACCGCGAGCCGACGGGCCATCGCCTCGAGATCGGCGGTCACGACCGTGGGCAGGAACCGCGTCACGCCGGTGGCCAGCATGGCCCGGGCGACGGCCTCGACGGCCTCGACGCTCAAGTCGGGCCCGGAGAAGCTCCGCCCGGCGAAGCCGTTGACCTGGAGGTCGAAAAAGCCGGGTACCAGCCAGCGCTGCCCGTCGGACGGCTCATCGAGGGCTCCGGCCGGCTCGACCGCGCGGATCACGCCGCCCTCGACCCGCACGCGCGCCGGCCCGCCGTCGGGAAACAGCCGTCCTGACAGCGACATGGCCTCACCGGCGGTCATCGGCGCAGCTCGTCGCGGTATTCATAGACCTTGGCGAAGGCGTCGGCGATGAGGTTCCCCGTGGATTCATCGCCCAGCAGCAGCGCGTGGGGCATGAAAATGGCCCGTTCCTTGCAGGCCCGCTCCGTGGCCGGGCAGCGCTCGGCGTACGCGGCCCAGTCCGGGAAGCGCTCGACGCCGAACGCGAAGGCCCGATGACCCAGGTCGCGCTGCATGTTGAGGAACGCCGGGTTGCGGTAGTTGGCCCACCCGTAGCCCAGCGTCGCGGGCACGCCCTCGGCCCGCAGGGCCTCGAGCATCCGGTCCCGGTGGATGCCGTCCCAGCCTTCGCCGGTGAAGGTCACGATGAACACCGACAGGCAGCGCTGCACGGAATCGGAGCGGATCCGGCGGGCGGCGATGCCGGGAATCGCGGTGAGTTTCTTCATCAGGCGGTGGTAGTTGCGCTCGCGGGTCCGGCATTGATCGGCCAGGCGCAGGAGCTGGCAGCGCAAGAGGGCCCCCTGGAACTCGTTCATGCGGTGGTTGTAGCCGACGCGGTGATGTTCATACCACACGCCGGTCCTGGACCGTCCGCAGTTGCGCAGCGACCAGAGCCGTTCGGCGATCGCGTCGTTCTGCGACGCGCAGATGCCGCCCTCGCCGGCGTTGAGCACCTTGGAGGCCTGGAAGCTGTAGCCCGAGGCGTCGCCCATCGAGCCGGCGGCCCGGCCGCCTTCCAGGATCGAGCCGGTGGCCTGGGCGGCGTCCTCGATCACCATCAGGCCGTGTTTGCGGGCGATGGCCAGGATGGCGTCCATGTCGCAGATCTCCCCGCCCAGATGCACGACCTCGATGGCCCGCGTGCGCGGCGTGATGGCCTCCTCGATGCGGGCCGGGTCCAGGTTGTAGGTGTCCGGGTCGATGTCCACGTATACCGGCAGGGCGCAGCGGCTCAGGATGGCCGACGAGGTGGCGATGAAGGTGTAGCCGGTGGTGATGACTTCGTCGCCCGGCCCGATGCCGCAGGCGTCCAGGGCCAGCTCGAGGGCGCTGGTTCCGCTGGTGACGGCGTAGGCGTGCTTGAGATGATGGACGGCCGCGAACTCGCGCTCGAACTGCTCGACCTCGGCGACGTCGTCGTCCTGCCCGCCGTCGGGGCGGGGGCCGCCGCCGTAGGCGTACAGCCACCACCGACCGCTGTTCAACACGCGAAGCAGGGCCGCGGATTCTCGATCATCCCACTGCGGCCAGGACGGCAGGGGAGAACTCACCGCCGGATTTCCGCCGAAGAGGGCTAGCTTGGCCATGTTGCATCCTCGCTGTGGGTCGCTCCTGGACACCGGCCCGCCGACAAGGGGCCGACAACGCCGGCCATTCGAGCCGCGACCGGGAGAGAACGGTTTCGGCGGTCTCCGCGTGGCCTGTCACGCGCGGCCCGGTCGGGTGCCTGCCGGGCGCGGCTCGCCGGGGCCCTTTCGACCCCTTTCCGACGGACCGACCGGGGCGTCACCGCTGGTATCATCAGGCCGACAGACGTCACATACAAGCCGACGATGCGGAACGACGGCAGCCGGGCAGGGTCGGTGGGAATCCCCACGTGGCGGCCGGTGTCCGACTCGCCGGTCGGCGTGCCCGGCGGTCACGAAATCGCTCGCCGCCGACGCGGTCCTGAGCGTTCGTGGCTCGATTCTTTTCGAGATCATCCCCAATCGCGCGCGGGACCGGAAACCGTGCGGAACCAGCTTCCAGCCGGTCGGTCGTCAGGGTTATGGGGTGTGCCCTCAACTTCATTTGATCGCCAAAATGGGCGATGGTAAGATAGGACAGCATAGACGGCGGCCGGATGCCTCCGACGGGGTGTCCGAAGCCCGCCTGGCCTGCGGCGAAACTCGCGCCACGGATGCGCGGATTTCGCCACCGGCCTGGCTGACAATCGTCTCAACCAGGTGGCGCGTGACCGAACAAGAAGCCCTGCAAGGGGTCCAGTCGGCCATTGGTTACACGTTCCGCGACCCGGCCCTGCTGGCCGCTGCCCTGACTCATGCCTCCAGCGCCGATTGCCGTCTGCACAGCAACGAGCGCCTCGAGTTCGTCGGTGACGCCATCCTCGGCATGGTGGTCTGCACCGAACTCTACAAACGCTTCCCCGAATACCTCGAGGGCGAGCTGACCAAGATCAAGTCCGCGGTCGTTTCCCGGCGGACCTGCGCCCAGATGTCGCGCGAGCTGGGCCTGCCCAAGTACCTGTTCCTGGGCAAGGGCATGTCCGGTCGGGCGCCGTTGCCGCAGTCCCTGGCGGCGGCGGTCTATGAATCGCTCATCGCGGCCATTTATCTTGACAGTCAGAACCTGGAGATCGCCCGCGATTTCATCCTGCGGACCATCTCGCCGCACATCGACCAGGCCGCCGAGACCGAGCACCAGCGCAACTACAAATCCCAGCTTCAGCAATATGCTCAGCGGTCGCTGTCGGCCACGCCGATGTACGACCTGCTGGACGAGAAGGGACCGGACCACAGCAAGTGCTTCGAGGTGGGGGTCATCATCCAGGGCCACCGCTTCGGCAGCGCCTGGGGCCCGTCCAAGAAAGAGGCCGAGCAGAAGGCCGCCTACCTGGCCTTGCGCGAGCTGAACGTCATCCAGGCCTCCGAGGAGTTCGAGTCCGAGGGCGAGTTCGCCTCCGTCAAGGCCGCCTCCGCCCCGGCCCCCGAAACCGCGGGCGAGGGGAAGGGCGCGTGACGCAACGGGCGGGAAACGGTCGGGGTTTGGAGCCCACCCCAGAAACCCTGAAATACGACCGGCTGGAAGTCGGTCTCACACGGGTGTGGGGATGAGTTCATATCCGTCAGAAGCCGACGGCCGCCGTCGGCCGGACGCGAGATTACGTGAAGGTTCCCCGATCACCCCACCGCTGGTCGCTGACGCCGTCGGCCGCCGCCCGGCTTCAGGAGCGGCTTGCGC
>JABRVU010000067.1:0-10554 GCA_039961895.1 Phycisphaerae bacterium
GGGCAGTACCCCATAACCCCCCCTCTCCCGCCCTTGCATTATCGCCTGGGTCTGACTATAGTATCGCCGAGAACCGGATGAGTGTAAGGATATTGTTTGGGTGAACGGCTCGTGGATGGTTGGGCGAGCCGGCTTGCAGGTGCCGTGGGTTTGTGTTGGCTGGTGTGACGATGACGATGACGTTGGAACGGAAGCGGCAGGTCGTGTCGGATTTTCGGCAGCATGAGAAGGATACCGGCTCGCCGGAGGTCCAGATCGCCCTGCTCACCGAACGGATCAACGAGCTGACTGAGCACCTCAAGCTTCACAAGAAGGACCAAGCCTCACGGAGAGGGTTGCTCAAGATGGTCGGCCGCCGATCGCGGCTGCTCAAGTACCTGACCTCCGTGGACCGCGACCGCTATCAGAAGGTGATCAGTCGGCTCGGTTTGCGCAAGTAAGGCCGCTCCTTTTCCTTTCCTGCCTCCCGGCGGGCGGGCCGCTCCCACCATTCCCGTCGGACCAGGCGTGGAAGCCACCCCCAGCAATCCTTGCAACGACGTGTGCTCCGGGGTTTTTTCTGCCCGCGGTGACGGGAGCTTGGGCTTGGCGCCCAGGCTGCTGGCGCCTGGGGAGAGACGTGTATTGGCGTGTTCGTGGTGATGGTCGAGTGGGTTGTTCTGGCAAGGCAGGATTTGGGATGGCGATCGTAAGAGTTGAACGTGAGATCGGCGGACGGAAACTGGCTTTCGAGACGGGGAAGGTTGCCAAGCAGGCGGACGGGGCGGTGATGGCTTCGTACGGGGATTGCGTGGTCCTGGGCACGTCGGTGCGGGCGAGCCCCCGACCGGGGATCGACTTCTTCCCCCTGACGGTGGACTATCGGGAAAAGGCCTACGCGGCGGGCAAGTTCCCCGGCGGCTTCTTCAAGCGCGAGGGCCGCCCGACCAGCAAGGAAACCCTGACCATGCGGATGATCGACCGGCCGATCCGTCCGCTGTTTCCTCCCGGCTTCATCGACGAGATTCAGATTCAGTCCTTCGTCCTGGCCGCCGACCCCACCTTCGACGCGGACATCACCGCGGTCAACGCCTCGTCGGCGGCCCTGTCGATCAGTTCCGCCCCCTTCGAGGGACCGGTGGGCGCGGTCCGCGTCGGGCGGGTGGACGGCCGGTTCATTCTCAACCCCACCTATGAAGAGGTCGAGAACAGCGATCTCGACCTGGTCCTGGCCGGACACCGCGACGGCATCAACATGATCGAGGTCGGGGCCCACGAGATCGCCGAGGACGTGATGGTCGAGGCCATCGCCTTCGGCTACGAGGCCATCAAGCTGATCTGTGCCCTGATCGAGGAGTTGCGTGAAAAGGTCAACAAGCCGCGGACCTGGACCCCGCCGCCGCCCAACGACGAACTCAACCGCCTGGTCCGCGAGAAGGCCTACGACGAGCTGCGCAAACGCCGGCAGATCGTCGGCAAGCAGGAGCGTCAGGCGGCCATCAAGGAGCTGTACGACGCCATCACCGGCGAGCTGTCCCCCGAGGGCGTGGAGAATCCGCCCTTCGAGAAGAACGCGGTGGTCAGCGCCCTCCACGCGCTTGAGGAGGAGGTTTTCACCCGCGCCATCCTGGAGACCGGCGTGCGGACCGACGGGCGCGGACCGACCGAGCTGCGCCCCATCTCGGCGGAGGTCGGCCTGCTGCCGCGGACCCACGGCTCGGCTCTGTTCACCCGCGGGGAGACCCAGGCCCTGGTGGTGACCACGCTGGGGACGGCCCGCGACGAGCAGATCATCGACGGGCTGGCCGAGGAGTACAGCAAGAAGTTCATGCTGCATTACAACTTCCCGCCCTTCTCGGTGGGCGAGGCCAAGAGGATCATGGGCCCCGGGCGGCGCGAGATCGGCCACGGGGCCCTGGCCGAACGTTCGCTGGAGGCGGTGCTGCCCCCGGTCGAGAAGTTCCCCTACACCATCCGGCTGGTCAGCGAGATCACCGAGTCCAACGGCTCCAGTTCGATGGCCTCGGTCTGCGGAGGGACGCTGGCCTTGATGGACGCAGGCGTGCCCATCAGCCAGCCGGTCGCGGGCATCTCCATCGGCTCGGTGCACGACGACCAGAAGCGCATCCTGCTGACCGACATCATCGGCGAGGAGGACCACTTCGGCGACATGGACTTCAAGGTGGCCGGCACCCAGCGCGGCATCACCGGCATCCAGCTCGACCTCAAGGAGCGGGCCATCTCGATCGACGTCATCCGCCAGGTGTTCCAGCAGGCCCGCGAGGCCCGGATTCAGATCCTGCGGACCATGCTCTCGACGCTGGGCCGCCCGCGGAAGGACATCAGCCCGCACGCCCCGCGCATCCTGACCCTCAAGATCAATCCGGAGAAGATCGGCGCGCTGATCGGACCGGGCGGCAAGGGCATCCGCCGCATCGAGGCCGCCACGGGCGCCCAGATCGACATCGAGGACGACGGTTCGGTCATGGTGGCCTGCGTGGACGCGGCCAAGGCCGCCCTGGCCCGCGAGATGATCGAGCAGGTCACCGAGGGCGTGAAGGTCGGCAAGATCTACAGCGGGCGCGTGGCCAGCATCAAGGACTTCGGGGCCTTCATCGAAGTAGCCCCCGGCCAGGACGGGCTCTGCCACATCAGCGAGCTGTCCGATTCCTACGTCAAGAACGTGCACGACGTGGTCAAAGTCGGCGACGAGGTGAGGGTGAAGGTGATCCTGATCGACGATCAGGGCCGGGTGAAGCTCAGCCGCAAGCAGGCCCTGATGGAAGAAAAGGCCCTGGCCGCCAGCGGCAACAACGGAGACTGACAGTGCAGCCTTGAACCCGTGTGGGACCGGCTTCCAGCCGGTCGGTTTTCGGGGTTTCAGGACGCTCTCGAAGTGGGCCGAGTCCCCGCGGCACGGATTTCCGCTGCCACCGGCCGCATACCGGCGGCGACCCAAACACGGCGGGCGCGTGCCAACGTGGGGGGGGAGGGCCGCTGCATTCCTTGCTCGCGCCAACTGCGTCAACCGCCCTGTTCGGGGTCCTGGGCCTCCGGCCATTGCCGACACGCTCGGCCAACCCGGGCTATAATGAAGGTGAACCACCCCGGTCATGAACCCGGTGAGTCGCCCATGTCACGCCTCACGCTCAAAGCGCTGCTCGAAGCCAACACGATGGAGTCGGCCCCCGAACTGGTCCGCACGGCGGGGCCGGGCGTGCTGCGCTGCCTGGCGTGCGGGCATCGCTGCCGGATCGCCGAGGGCAAGACCGGCGTCTGCCGCGTGCGGTTCGTGAGCCAGGGCCGGTTGCGGGCCCCGGCCGGTTACGTCGCCGGCGTGCAGATCGACCCCATCGAGAAAAAGCCCTTCTACCACGCCTATCCAGGCCGCGACGCCCTCTCCTTCGGCATGTTGGGCTGCGACCTGCACTGCTCCTACTGCCAGAACTGGGTGACCAGCCAGGCCCTCCGCGATGACCAGGCCGTCGCCGGGCTGCGGCAGGTCGGCCCCCGTCGGCTGGTCGAGCTGGCCGTCGAATCCCGCGTGCCGGTCATGGTCAGCACCTACAACGAGCCGCTCATCACCGCCGACTGGGCCGTCGAGGTGTTCCGCCTGGCCCGCGAAAAGGGCATCGTCTGCGGCTTCGTCTCCAACGGCAACGCCACGCCGGAGGTGCTGGAGTTCATCCGCCCCTACGTCGATCTCTACAAGGTCGATCTCAAGAGCTTCAACGACCGCACCTATCGGCAGCTCGGCTGCGCCCTCAGGAACGTGCTCGAGAGCATCGAACGCATCAAGGCGATGGGCTTCTGGATCGAGGTCGTGACGCTGGTCATCCCCGGCCACAACGATACCGACGCGGAGCTGGGCGACATCGCCCGCTTTCTCGCCGGCGTCTCGCCGGACATTCCCTGGCACGTGACCGCCTTCCACCCCGACTACCGGATGACCGACCCGCCGCGGACGCCCGTCGAGACGCTGATCCGGGCCTATGACATCGGTAAGGCCGCCGGGCTCAAGTTCGTCTATCCCGGCAACCTGCCCGGCGAAGTGGGCGACCGCGAAAACACCCGGTGCCCGGCGTGCGGCGAGCTGCTGATCCGTCGGTACGGCTTCTACGTGAAGGAAAACCGCATGGCCGCCAGTTGCTGCCCCAAGTGCCGAACCGCGATCCCCGGCGTCTGGGAGAACCAGGCCCCTTTCCACAGTACGGGAACCGGTATCCCGCTGCCGGTGGCGTTTTGAACCATTTTCGACCGGAACGTCATGTGAGTAACTCGCGCGGACTGCGTTCTTCGTGGAATCGCAAATCGATAAAGAGCCATAAGTCTAAAGAACCACGGTCTTTAGGACGCTTGTCCGCGTTGCGTTGATGAGCCTGGCAGATGTCGTCGTCCGGCCGCGATCGAACAGTGATACCGCTCCGTACGTCCGAGCGGGCTAAACGGCCGCGACTCTTTGGGGACAGACCGGTCAGTTTGAGTTAGTTCCTCCTAACATATTCATCACGCATCAGAAAGAGGAGCAGAGTGGGAGGGGGACGGCCACAACCAAGACCCATGTCAGGAAAGATGGAGAAAAAAGAGTTGACTTACCGGGAGAAGCAGGGTATTCTGCACGTGGCATTTCGGTATTGGGCTTAGGCATCGGTCGTGATCCACGGCCCTGAATGCGGGCGGTTCTCGCGGCCGGGCAAATCGGGATGGTCAAGTCTTTCTGGAGGCTAGAGGCAAATGTTTAAACGAACGTTGGGTGGAGGGTATGGGTGCGTTGCCCTGCTGGCCGCGCTGGGGTGGGCACTGCCGGCCTGGGGCGTCAACCTGATCACGGCGGTGACGGTGACCAACGGCGACGGGCCGATCTCCGGCGGGGTCGATACGCAACGCGAAAACGATCTCGACGGGACCATCGTCTACTTTAACGAGGATGTGTTCTCTTTCACCGACCGAACCCACGAATACAACGGCGCGCGGTACGACTCGGGTACGGGGCTGCTCAGCACTTCGGGCGACACGATTGTTCCGCTGCCCTCGTATCTGGTCGGCGGCGAGTACATCGCCACCCGGAACAGCAACCGTGACAACCCGGTCGGCTTTCAGATTGACGTGACCGTCAGCCGGGACGTCTGGGCTTACCTTCTGATCGACAACCGGCTGGGCGATAGCACCTCGTCCAACCCGCCTACCCTGGGCAGCGGGGGCGTGGGGCTGATGGCGTGGGTGGCCGACGACGGTTGGACCCAGTACAGCACCGGGCTCTTCCCCAATAACCAGCCCGACTACGTGGGCGTCGACGAAGGCGGCTCCGTGTCCAACTGGGCCGCTCGAACCCACTTGGCCACCACCGGCCCGGGGAATGGTCTCAACCAGTTCTCCACCGTCTATCGCAAGCGCTTCACCGGCCCCGGGATCATCACGCTCAAGGAGCAGGCCGGTGGAAACCTCAACATGTACGGCCTGGTGGTGACGCCCGAGCCCGCGACGATGGGCCTTCTGGTTCTCGGCGCCGCGGGGCTGGCCGCCCGCCGCCGGCGGCACTGAGCCGGGCGATCGCGTGATTCGTTCGGTTGCCGGACAGAAAGAGGGCGGGTGGCCGCTGGACAACGGCACCCGCCCGTTTCTTGCGCCCGTGGTCATCGCTTCATCGGGCTTTTGACTTCGGCGCTGATGGCGCCGCTTGTGCGGCGGTCATGTGATACGATCACGGGAAGGGATGTCCCCGCTTTTCGTCGAGCCGCCTCGGCGTGGGAGAGAGGTCGTGACGTCTTCGCCTCGATCGGCTCTTTGTGCCGTTGCCCCGGCCGTCATCGTTGCGGTGGGGTTGGCCGCGACGGTGCGGGGCGCCCCGATGGTCTGGGACATCGATCCCGCCGCCAGTTTCATCCGCCTGACCATTCCCGATCAGCCCGTGGTGGTGCCCGGCCTGGGCACCGTGACCGTCCGTCTGCGCGACGCGGGCAGCACCACGCAGTGGACCGACGCCGGCGGGCGACGGGCCTTCCTTGACGGACAGATCGCCACCGACTACGTCAACTTCGCCTCGATCTCGTTTCAGGGCGGCGCGTCGGGCATTTTCGCGCTCGAACAGGCCAACCTTCGCCCCGATCCGGCGCAGTGGAACACGGCCACGGCCCAATACGGCGGCACGGGCACCGCCCCGGCGGCCTTCGGAGCCAGGATTCGCGGCACCTACACGGTCGTCCTTCCGATCACGTTCGACGCCGGCTTCATGGCTTTGCGGCAGGTCTGGTTCGATCTGTCCAGCGGCGTGATCCCCCTGGGCCCCGGCGGCGAGTTCGCCGGCAGCCAGACCCAGTTCGGCATCGCCGCGGCCCTGGCCGACGTGGACGGACTGGAATTGCCGCTGGGCCTGGGGCAGCCGATCCCCGACCTCCTGCACGAGCCGGTGCCCGCCGGCATGAACGCCAACACGAGCGGCGGGATCATCGAGAACCTGGGCGGTCCCAGCCGCAGGCTGACCCTGGACGTCAACGTCCCGATTCTGCTCGAGCTGGACGCGGCCGTGGTCACCGGCTCGGCCGCCGGAAAGATCGTGGCTTATGGAACCGTCCCCGTGCCGCCCGTGCCCTACGATTTCGAGGGCGACGGCGACGTGGACCGCGATGATGACGCCGTCTTCCGTTCGTGCATGACCGCGCCGACCATTCCCGGCACGCCGACCGGGTGCGTACCTGAGTGGTTCGTGATCTGCGACGCCGACGGCGACCTGGACGTGGACCAGGCCGACTATGGGACGTTTCAGAGATGCTACAGCGGCAGGAATATCGCCGCTCCCACGACGTGCATCCAACAGCAGGCTGGGCCCTGACAGACCGTCAGGGGGTTGAGCCGGCGGAAGCTTCCGCCGCTGCGGCGCGTTCGGCCTTGCGATCCCACCAGAAGTTGAGCAGCAGCAGCCCCACGCCGATCACCAGCCAGGTGTCGGCCAGGTTGAAGACCCACGGCCAGACCTGGAAGTCGCCGATGCGCGGTTCCATCTTGATGAAATCACGGACCACGCCCTGCCGCCGGCGGTCGATGACCGATTTCGTGGAAACGATTCTGGCGTATCGGGCGGCCTCGGCCAGCTCCGCGCCCGTGGGCTGATGCAACAACCCCTCCACGATCTGAATGGTCTGGGGCGTCTCTTTCAGGATCGTTCCGACGTGGTACTGCGGCCGGCCGCCGGCCGCGAAATCCTTGATGACGTCGGCGATGACGAAGGTCCGGTCGTAGAGGTTGCCCAACGCCCCGGCCAGCACCAGCCCGAGGGCCATGTGCAGGCTGCGCCGGTCGCGGCCGCTGTGCTTGAACATATACAGCACGAAGGCCAGCGCCAGAACCGACGCAATGATGAACAGCGGCACCAGCCCCTTGCCCAGCCCGAACAGGGCCCCGGGGTTCAACGACCGGCGAAAGGCCATGACGTTGCGAATCACCACGCCGTTGTCATCGTTGGGATTGAGCGACAGCTTCCTGAAAGCCAGGTGCTTGGTCCACAGATCGGCGGCCAGCCCGCCGACCGCGACCAGCCAAAGCCGCGCGTGCGACCCGCCGTGACGCATGGCCGACTGCCGCGGGTCCGGGACCGGCCCTGTCGCCGCTTCCGCGGCGAAGTTGACCGCCGGCTTGGGTCGCCTCGGCGCGACCTCCGTGCTCCGCGACTCGACACCGCCGTCGGACTCAGTCATGAATGGCCCGATCCGTGTTGAGGTGATCCATCCGTTCGGTCCGCCAGGCCGCCGACCCCCATGCCGTGACCATCACCTGGCGGAAAGAACGTCTCACGGGACCGTGTTTTCCTGCTGCCGGGCGGCGGGATTCGGAGGATCGTCTTCTGGGGGACACGAACGACTATCCCCGGCCTTGTTCAACCTTGCGAGCATACTCGATGCAGTATTTGGCCCACGGTTTGAAACGCAGCCGGGCCTTGCCGATCGGCTTGTTCGTGGCGATGCAGATGCCGTACGTCCGGTTCTCGATCCGGGACAGGGCTTCGTCGATCTCGCGCAACAGGCCGCGCTCGTTCTCGATCAGGCCCAGGGTCAATTCCTGCTCCCAGGTGTCGCTGCCCAAGTCGGCCATGTGGATGGGCATCGAGGATGCCGTTCCGCCGGGCGCACCGCTGCGGCGGGCCTCGTCGGTCATGTTGTTCATGTCGCCGACCAGCTCGCGCCGCTTCGCCAGCAGCATCTCGCGGAACTCGGCCAGTTCTGCGTCGGTGAGGGGGGTCTTGCGGAGCGGGGCTTCCTCCAGCACGGTCTCGGGGGGGTTGGCGGCCAGCGATCGGCCGTTCTTCCGCGACGAGAAGGTGCCCGACGCCGCTGGCTCCTTGACAATCGGAGCGGCCTGGGGCCGATCGTTGCCGCGCTGGGCGTTCGGGTCCGGCGGCGAGCCCTTCTGGGCCACAGCGGGCTTCAGCGAAGCAGGCATCGAGTCAGCCTGCTTGGCCGTGGCAACCTCGGCGGTTACCGCCTTACGACGGTTGCCTTTGGGATCTGAGAGCTGACGGTTGGCCGTCTTCTGCTTGGCTCGCTTGGGGGTTGTCTTCAAGACCGAACCCTTCTTTGCCGAAGCGACCTTGGCAGTGGTCTTATTGGACGCTGATTTCGATCTTGCGGCCCCCCCGGCGCGCTTCCTTGCCCCTGTAGCCCGCCGTTTGTGCCCCTGTTTTGCGTCTTTTCGGTTCGCCACGCTCTGTGTTCCCACGTAAGCGGTACTGGCCGTAACTTCTTGCCACGCAATAGGAAGCAAGTGCCTAAAGCCTCGTAAGTATAGTAGGAAAGCTCTGCTATGTCAAGCTGGGACAAGCTTTTGAAGGGTTCACGACGGATTCCGCGGCCCGGCGGTTGTGTTGCGACCGGGCTTGAGGACCGGGTGCCCTTGGGGTGGTCCTATTGAAACGGCTTGTGCGCGGACCGTTTGACATCCGACGCGAGCGTCCACTACAGTGGTCCCTGTCGAAACCACCTTCCGATGTAGCGAGGTCGCCATGATCCAGTTTGGGATTCTGCTTGCGCTGCTGTCGCCGTCGGAAACCCGTCCGGCCACGCGGCCCGATGAGCCCCGGACACACAACCTTTTGAGCCCCGAGGAGCAGGCCGCGGGCTTCCGGCTGCTGTTTAACGGCCGCGACCTGGCCGACTGGGAGCACAACGGCAAGCCCGGTTCTTTCACCGTCAGGGACGGCGTCCTCACTGGCGACCGCACCGGCCACAGCGACTGGGCCTATTGGCTGAGCACCCGCCGCGAGTACGCCGACTTCGAGCTCCGCCTCCAATACAAGCTCTCGAAGGGCGGCAACAGCGGCGTCTTCATCCGGGCCCCGCGCCAAGGCCGGGCCTCGCGTCTGGGCATGGAGGTCCAGCTTCTCGACGACGGGCACAAGAGAGGCATGCCCGGTCCGGGCGATACGGGGGCCATCTACCAGGTGGCGGCCGCCAGCAGTTTCGTTTCCAAACCCGCCGGGCAGTGGAACGACCTCTGGATCCTCTGCGAAGGCGATCACGTCCGCGTGACGCTCAACGGCCAGGTGATCAACGACCTCTCGATGGCCGATCACGAAAAGCTGCGCGCCCGCCCGCGGAAGGGCTACATCGGTCTGTCGGCCCACACCGATCCGGTGCAGTTCCGTGATATCCGCATCCGCGAGATTTCCTCCGGCAGGGAGGGCCGACCGCCGGCCACCCGGCCCGAATGACAGCCCCTTCCGACCAGCCTGAGTGACCGCCCACACCGACACTACCCGTGTGGACCGGCTTCCAGACGGTCGATGGTCGGAGTGATGAGATGGCTCCAACGGCTCGTTGGCCGCCGGCCGGGTGGATGTGCTATGCTGGCGCCATGGGGATGCCGGTCATGTCCTACGCGGGCAAGGGAATGTTCGCGGCCGCGCTGTTGGCGGTCGGGTCGGCGCAGTGCGCGCTGCCCGACCTGCTCGAGACGGACCGGCCCCACAACTTCCACGTGGTGGACGCCGGACGGGTGTATCGCTCGGCCCAGCCCACGGCCGGGGAGCTCGAGGCCGTCATCGACGTGCTGGGCATCCGCACCGTGCTCAACCTGCGCGGTCCCAACGCGGGAAAAGCCTGGTACGACGTCGAGGCCGCGATCTGTGCGGAGAAAGACGTTCGACTGGTCGACGTCGCGCTCAGCGCCCGCTGGCTGCCGCCGCCCGACAGGCTGGCCGAGGTGATCGACGCGCTCAAGACCGCCGAATACCCCATGCTGATCCACTGCAACGGCGGGGCCGACCGGACGGGCATGGTCAGCGCCGTCTACCGCATGACCATCCTCGGCCATGAGCGCGCCGCCGCCCTCGAGGAATTGTCCCCCGAGTTCCTGCACTTCCGGCAATGGAACCCCTGCATGGACACGCTGGCCGAGCTGTACGAGCCCACGCCCGAATGGCTCGAGTGGTACAGGGCCCATTCCGAAGAGATCGCCTGCCAGTGACGCGCGGCATCGGGCGATCCATCACCCGGCGGGCGGCTCGGCGGACGCGAGCCGCGGCGGATCCGTCCCGAGCCGCGCGTGCAGCAGGGCCTGGGTGCTGACCGCGACCAGCACCAGCCC
>JABRVU010000068.1:0-16261 GCA_039961895.1 Phycisphaerae bacterium
GGTCTTCCACGGCCCGCACGGGGGCGGGCCGCTACATTGCCTGCCCCCGCCCCATGCGTCACGGACCCGGGGCGGGGCGGCGCGACGGACCGGGTGGCGGGCGGCGTCGGCGCGCCGCCGTTCGCCGCCGTTCGCCGCCGTTCGCCGCTGCCACGCCGGCGAGAGCGGACCACGGGGCAACGGACCGCGCCGGGTGAAGCCCGCGGCTGTTGGGGTCTTTCCCGTGGCGCTGCGGGCCCCTTCGGATCGCAATCCCCGGTCCGCAAGCCGCTAGTGTCCATGCTTGTGTTCGTCGCAGTGCGGGCAGATGAACCGGTTCTTGCCCCGGCTGCGGATTTCGCGGCGGACCAGGTCGGCGGGGTACTGATAGTGGCAGCAGGTGCACTCGACGGCCTCGAAGTCCGGGAGTTGGGTGGCCAGCCAGTCGGCGATGAGCTTGGGCAGCACCCCCCGGCCGTCGCAGCAGGGGCAGAGCGTGTAAAACCGTTGCATGATGGCGTCGCGGATGAACGTGGACTTGTCCGGCAGGGCGTCGAGGATTTCGGCCAGGTGCCTGTCCACCCGGAAGGAGACCACCGTCTGCTTGTGCTGGGCCATGAGCGGCTCCTGAAAGAGGCCCAGGCGGCACGCGACGGGGCCTTGCGGTATTATACAGGCCATGTTGGCCGACGTGCAGATCTTCGCCACCTACCGCTGGCTGCTGGCCATCGCCTGCACCATCTACACCGTCATCGTCACCGGCCAGAGCCTGCGAGGCTGGCTGGCGTTCTTCGCGTCGTCGCGCCGGCACGCGGTGCTGGGGCGCTACACGCTGGCTCTGCTGCTGCGGACGCGGCTGCGTCCGTTCGCCTGGGAGTTGACGCAGATCGTCGCCCTGCTGATGGTATTGGGGACGTTGATTTACGCCCACGAGTGGCTGGAGTGATGGACGTGGACCCTTCAGGCGGCGAGGCCGCGAAGCGATCGGTGGCCATCAGCGAGCTGCCGGTGGACGAGCTGATCGAATACGGCGGGCAACTCGGCCTGGCCCTGGACCGGCGGATGGGCCACGGCGAGCTGCTGCGGCGGGTCCGCGAGCGCCAGGAACTGCTGGTCGAGCTGGACAGGGAAGCCCTGCTGGACGTGGTGGTATGGGCCCGTCGGCCGGTCCGGCAGTCGTCCTCCAAGGAGCAGCTCGCCAAGGAGATCGCCTCGATCCGCAAGATGGACCTGAGCGGCCTGAGCGACCGCGGGCTCAACGCCCTGGCCCGGCTTCGCGGCGTGGATTTCGATCCGCGCTGGCCGCGGGAGGCGGTCGAGAAGGCCGTCCGGTCCCAGGAGCCCTTCTGGCAGCGGGTGGCCCGCAAGCGCCGGCAGATGGTCGGCTCGCTCATCAGCAAGCTCATCGACGGCGACGGAGGCGGCAACGAGGCCGGCGAATACAAGTTTCTTCCCGAGGACAGGAACGCTCCCTCGCTGCGCGACCAGATCGCCGAAGAGGGCGTGGTCGGAGGAATCGCCCGCCGGCTGCGCGGGGCGGCCGACGATTACGTCCGCGAGAAACTCGACGAGATCGAACGGCGGATCGACCGCAAACTCGACGAGATCGACCGCCGGTTGGGCGAATGGCGCGACCGCGAGATCGCCAATCGCCTCCGGATCATCAAGATCACGCTGGCGGCCTCCGTGATTGTGGCCCTCCTGAGTCTGGGGTATGATCTGATCAAGTCGTGAACGTCCCGGCGCCGCGGTCGGATCGGGCCGGACCGGCGGGGCGCGGGCCGGGCTTTGTGCCGGCTGCCGGGTGATCGGTCCGCTCCGCGGCCGGGGCGGGCGGACGTTCGATGCCGCCGGAGAGCCGCCCGGCCAAGCGAAGTTCGGCAAACCCTCGGGCCGCCCAGCCCGTTCTTTCGATCAGGTGGAGCGATGTACGAGCATCTGAGCAAGCGCGTCGATCAGGTCATCAAGCTGGCCAACGCCATCGCCCGCGAGTATGAGCAGGAGTACGTCGGCACGGAGCACATTCTGCTGGCCATCGCCCGCGACGGGAACGGAACCGGGGCGGACATCCTCCGCCGGCACGGCGCCACCGAGGCCCGCATCCAGGCCCAGGTGGACAAGCTCACCCAGGCCCAGTTGGAGGACACCTGGGTGTTCGGGCGGCTGCCCGGCTCGCCGCACTTCAAGAACGTCATCGCCCGGGCCATCGAGGAGGCCCGCCGGCTCAAGAGCAAGGAGGTCTGCACCGAGCACCTGCTGCTGGGTCTGCTGGCCGAACAGGGCTGCGTGGCCCACGAGGCCCTCAAGGCCCTGGGGCTCACCGCCCGGGTCGTCCGCGAGGACGTGCAGCGCGGCCGCGGCGAGGCCGTCCAGGCCGATGAAAACAAGCTGGTCGGGGGCTGAAATCCGCGTCGCCGCGCGGGCGGCCGGCGCGCCTCGACCCATGGCCCGGGGCGCGACGTTCAGGATGACAGTCATGGCATCGGCCGGCAGTTCCATCGCCATCGTCGGTTCGGGATCGGTGGGGGCGACGATCGCCTACGCCGCCATGCTGCGCGGCATCGCTTCGGACATCACGCTCATCGATGCGAACACGGCCAAGTGCGAGGCCGAGGCCAAAGATCTGATCCACGGCCTGCGGTTCGTGCCCTCGGTGCGGGTGCGGGCCGGCTCCATCGCGGACTGCGCCTCGGCCGCCGTGGTCGTCATCACCGCCGGGGCCAAGCAGAAGCCGGGACAATCGCGCCTGGACCTGGCCGCCACCAACGTGGGCATTTTTCGCGAGCTGATCCCGGCGGTGGCCCGGGCGGCGCCCCAGGCCGTCGTGCTGATCGTCTCCAACCCGGTGGACGTGCTGACCTACGCGGCCGTGAAGCTGCATCCCGGCGGTCCGGAGCGGGTGTTGGGCTCCGGCACGGTGCTGGACAGTTCGCGCTTCGTGACGCTGATCGCGGCCCGGCTGGGCGTATCCGTGCACAACGTTCATGCCTTCATCATCGGGGAGCACGGCGAGAGCGAGCTGCCGTTGTGGTCGAGCGCCCACGTGGGCAACGTGCCGCTGTCCGACTTCCATCCGCCGGACCGGCCGGGGCTGACCGACCGCGACCGGAGCGAGATCGTCTCGGCGGTCCGCTCGGCGGCCGGCGAGATCATCGCCGCCAAAGGGGCCACCAACTGGGCCATCGGCCTGGCCGTCGGACGCATCCTCGAAGCCGTCCTGCGGCATGAGAACGCGGTCCTGCCGGTCTCAAGGCTGCTGGCGGACTACCACGGCGTTTCCGACGTGTGCCTCTCGGTGCCGTGCCTGGTCCACCGCGGCGGGGCTCAGGTCCTGCCGGCCGTTCCCATGACCGAGCCGGAGATCGCCGCCCTGCGCGAGTCGGCCCGGGTCCTGCGGCGAGCCTGCGCCCAGGCCGGCCTGACGTGATGAAGCCATGAGTTCTCAGCTCGACTTGTGCCTTTTTGCAAGGCCCACCGTCCCCCAAAGGGACGGGAAGCGTCGCCTAGGGACGTTGCCCGGCCCTTCGCGCCCGCGCCGGTTTTCGACACACCGGCGGTGAAGCGGCGTATGGCATCCCGCGCGTGCCCATCGCGTCAACGGCAGTAAGGCCGGACCATCTCCCCGTCGTCGTGTCCGGCCCGCTCCATGACGCAGAGGATGTCGATGCCGCAATCAGCGCACTGACTCACGAAGTATCTCCGGAAGTTGTGCGACGCGACCTTCGACCTCGGAATACCCGCGGTCTCCGGCAGTTCTTTCGACCCGTTGCGCGTGGGTCGGGCGAGGTTCTTGGCGCGGTGCGGTCCCGGCCTGCCGGGAAACACCTTTTCGACTGCCCATCGGCGGTCTGCGAACGTCACCTCCGGCGACATCCAGGCGCCGCCTCTCCGGGCGCCGGCCCCGCGTGCGCTCTGCACACCTTCTCACTCTTACGCCTTGTCACCTTCACGCTTGCTCAAGTCCCCGGCGTTGAGGTTCGCCTCGAGTCCCCCCGGGCGGTTCGCAGCGCGGGGGGTCACTTTCTTCCCATGGCCGCCTGGAGGATTCCGTAGTCGGCCTGGTCCACGTCCCCGTCGCCGTCCAGGTCGGCCTTCGAGCAGCCAGGCGGGATGGGCAGGTTCGGCCCGGCCGCGCAGGCCTCGAACAGCATGCAGTCCGCCCCGTTGACGCCGCCGTCCGCGTTCAGGTCGGCCGGGGAGGGCGGCTGATACTCGAACGCGCCCATGTCCACGATGGGCGGCGTCCCCGCGCCGGCGTCGGGCGTGTTCGGGTCGTCCACGAAGCGCGGCCAGCCCGCCAGGTCGGTCAGGAAGCCGGGCGGGAGGGCCAGGTTCCTGCCCGCATCGATGCACGACGAGCCGGCCTGAAGCCGGAAGTCGTCGTCGGCGTTGCCGGGAATGTCATCGGCCCCGTCGGGATCGACGAACCGCGGATCGTTGGTGATGTTCCCGACGCCCCCGCCGGTCCAGTTCTGGATGCAGGAATAGGTGGGCGGGAAGTAGGCGCTGACCTGCGTGACCGTCCCGCTGCCGGTGCCCGTGTTACCCCACACGATCGAGTTCTCGATCGCGCCGATACCGCCGACCAATGAAATGACGCCGGAGAGCATCGTTTTCGTGGCCCGGTTGAAGGCAATCGTCGAGTTGATAATCCGCGCATACCCAAAGAGAGCCACGACGCCGGCGCCCGACTCAGCCGTGTTCCGCGCGATGACGGAGTTCGCCAGGGTGAATTCCATGCCGTTCACGAACACGGCCGCGCCCGGTACGGGAGAACCGGTCACATCCGGGAAGGTAATGACATTGTCTGATATCCGACACTGGTTCAAGGTGATCCGGCCTGAGCCCGCGCGGATAACGGCGGCCGTGTCGAGAGACGTGATGAACCGCGTGATGACCTCGTTCCGCTCGAACACGCAACGGGTGACCGTGGCCGAACCCTTCAGGTCGACGATGGCACGGGGAGCGAGGCCGAACTGGAGCTGCATCGCGTAATTCCTGAACAGGCAGTCCGTGATGGTTGTAGTTGCCGACGAGGACGGGGCCGTAGAGATGGCGGCGCCGGCTGTATTCGTGCCGTCGCCTTCAAACAGGCAGTTGCGCACCTCGAGGATCCCGTAATTCGCAATGTCGGCCCCGAAGTACGAGTTGGCCCGTAGAATGCAATTGGCAATCGTCAGCCTGGAGGAGTTCATGATGCCACCGGCGTAGTTGCCGGCGGTGGCGTGTCTGACGGTAAAGCCGTCCAGGATCGCGCCGGCGGGAGTACCGGAAGCCTGGACCAGGAAGTAGCTGTTGTCGTTGCGGCTGGCATCATCGGGGCCGTCGTCGCCGTTGAGGTCCGCGTCGAGGATGGTGGGATTCGCGGTCACGTCGCGCTGCTGACGGAGCGTTTCGTTCCCGGCGAAGCCGCCGTAGACGCCGACGCCGTCAGCCAATGCGAAATAGATCTCCCGGTTTCCCCCCGGCGGGGCCGGTTTGTAGGTGCCGGCGGCGACCCATACTTCGGTGCCCTCCCCGGCCGTGCCGGCCGCCGCCAGCGCCACCCGGAGGTCGGTGAAGGCGTCGGCCCAGCTTTGACCGGTGTTGGCCCCGGTCGCATCAGCATCCACGTAAATCACGTTGGCGGCCGAGGCCCTCAACGTGAGCACCAGCAGGCCGACGAGCAGCCTGACGACTGTTTCGCGGGTGGGTTGCAGCATGGGGCGGCCTCCTGAATGAAGGAAAGACGCTCCTGGGAGCGGGGGACGCCTGCAAGGGAGCCTGGCTGGAGTACAGGTGCATCCGCCGGCTGTTGAGTGCATCCTGAAACCCGTGTGCGACCAGCTTCCAGCCGGTCGGTCTTCTGGGTTTCGGACGTACTCTGACACTGCTGGGGGTAGTGATGAACGACCTACAGGCTGTTCTCCGCTTCGAGCCGTGTGTCTCAGGATCCCTTTGAATTCACCCGGCAGGATGCCCGGTTTCTGCTGGTTGCAGGACACACGCGAACGAGGGTTCTGCTGGCGTATGTCCATTCCCTTTTCGACCACTTCCAGGCGACCACGGCCTGCCCGCCGGGTTACCCGGGTCATCGCGAGGGTCAGCTTGCTGGAGGACGGTTCACCCGGGGTTTCCGTTGGGCCGGCCGTCGCCACTCAGCCGATCAGAAAACTCCTCCGCGGATCGTCTTGGCGGGGTCCGCACACAGATGATGATACCCCTTACCAAGTGTCCAGTCCGGCTGTCAAGAGTAGTGAAATCCCCATCCTGCCGCCGAAACCCCCGGTTGCTTTGACGTTCGCGGCCAAACGCCGTAACACCCGTGACCGAAGGCGTATAGCCGCGTCGAGAAGTCATCCGCCGAACCTCGCCTTCGGTTAACTCCTGAAGCCCTCGCGGGTTATGGGAGCACGGGGAACAGTCTTACCTTATTTCCGCTGGCCCTTCCGTGCCTTCGGGCGTGTCTTGCCCGTTCCCGGCCCACGCGCCGCCGCGGATGGCGGCAAAAAAATAACACCATGCGAACGACGGGCTGACATGGCCAAACACACGGACCCTCACGGCGTGGCGGGCTTCTGCAAGCCGCAAGCCACGATCCTTGTTCTCCCGGCCCGGCGTTGTGGACTCGCTCCGCTGAACCCTGGATCCCGAATCCTGAACCCCGAACTCTCCCTGCCGCCTACAACAACGGCGAGGCCATCCGGGCCAGGCCGATCTTGAGCGACTCGACGAAGCTCCACGGCCTCACGTCGTCGGCCTTGATCCGCCGCGAGCGGGCCCGCAGCTCGGCGAAGTCGGCATACAGCTCCCTGGCCAGCTTCGCGTCGTAGAGGATGGTGGTCAACTCGAAGTTGAGGCGGAAACTGCGTTCATCCATGTTGGCCGACCCCACCAGGGCCCAGGCTTCATCGGCCACCACCACCTTGGAATGCAACATGCCGTGGTCGTACTCGTAGATCTCGACGCCGGCCCGGGTCAGCTCCTCGTAATAGCTCCGGGCCACCCACAGGGTCACGGGCTGATCGTTGCGGGAGGGGATGATGATCTGCACGCGCACCCCGCGGTAGGCCGCCGACTGGAAGGCCAGCATGATGCCCGCGTCGGGCACGAAGTACGGCGTGATGACGCAGACCGAGCGTTCGGCCGCTCCCACCGCCGCGAAGAGAAGCTGGTGCATCACCTGGGCGTGCCCGTCCGGCCCGGAGGGGATCACCTGCACCACCTGCCGCCCGGCCGGCTCGATGTTGGGGAAGTATTCATCGGCCAGCAGGTCCTCGTCGGTGGCGTAGTTCCAGTCCTCGACGAAGACCTCCTGCAAGTCGTGCACCGCCGGCCCCAGCAGACGCATGTGCGTGTCGCGCCAGGGCCCGTGGCGGGTCCGCCGCCCGCTGTATTCGTCGCCCACGTTCTGGCTGCCGGTGAAGCCGACCGTGCCGTCCACCACCGCGATCTTGCGATGATTGCGGAAGTTGACCCGCCGGCGCCAGTTGAGCGGCAGCACCGGCATGAAGAAGGCCACGTCCACCCCTCCGGCCCTCAGGTCGCGGACCATCTTGCGGGTCAGCGACCAGCAGCCCAGGAAATCCAGCAGCAGCCGGCACTGCACGCCGGCCCGGGCCCGGGCGATCAGCAGGTCGGCCATCATCCGACCGGTCTGGTCCGGGTTCCAGATATAGTACTCCATATGAACGTGGTGTCTGGCCGACTCGACCGCCTCCACGATGGCCGAGCAGGTCTCGCCCGCGTCGTGGTAGATGGTGACCGCGTTGCCCTCGGTGGGGTGATGGGCGCTGACCCGGGTGGCGATGTAGATCAGCCGCGAGACCCCCGCCTCGAGCTGCTCGGGGATGCGGGCCTTGTGGGCGGCGTGGACGGCCTCGAGCTTGAGCGAGAGGCTCCGGGCCAGTTGCTGCCGGCGGCGGCGGCGGCGGCGGCGGGTGCGCCGCAGGCGCGGCTCGCCGATCAGAAAAAACACCACCACGCCCACCACCGGCAGCAGCAGCAGGGCCAGCGTCCAGGCCAGCATGGCCCGCGGTTCGCGCGGGGCGCGCAAGATGGCCACCACCGCCGGGACGGCCAGCAGGTAATTCACCACCAGTACGCCGCCGATGAGAAAATCCATGGATGTCCGTCTCGCACGGCGGCGAGACCCCGCCGTTCATGGACCCGCGCGACAGACCCCCGGGCTGAAATTCAGTCGCCGAAACTCGTGCCGACGTGTCGGGCCGCCAGGATCAGGGGATGGTCGGCGGGCACCAGCCGCTGCCGGCCGGCGGCCACCTCAAAACCCACGCTGGAGAGCCGCCCCTCGCGCATCACCACCAGCTCGTTGAACCGGCCGGCCAGGGCCAGCTCCACGGCCCGATGGCCGAACAGCGTGCCCAGCACCCGGTCCTCGGGCACCGGCGTGCCCCCGCGCTGCACGTGGCCCAGGATCGTGGCCCGGCATTCCAGGTGCGTCCGGGCTTCGATCTCGGCGGCCAGGACGTGCCCGATCCCGCCGAAGCGGACCGGATCGGGGCTGTCGGCCACCATCCGGCCGATCACCTGCCGCCCGTCCTTGAACCGGGAACCCTCGGCCACCGCCACGATGGTGAACCGCTTGCCGTGGCTGCTGCGGTTCAGACAGCAGGAGCACACCTTGTCGAGATCAATGGGAATCTCCGGGATCAGGATCACGTCGGCCCCGCTGGCCACGCCCGCGTGCAGGGTCAGCCACCCGGCGTTGCGCCCCATCAGTTCGACGATCATCACCCGGTGATGGCTCGACGCGGTGGTGTGGATGCGGTCCAGGGCGTCGGTGGCGATAGAGACGGCGGTCTGAAAGCCGAAGGTCACGTCGGTGCCCATCAGGTCGTTGTCGATGGTCTTGGGCACGCCCACGAAGCGCAACCCGTGGGTGGCCAATTGGGCCGCGCCGGAGATGGTCCCGTCGCCGCCGATGCAGATGATCGCCTCCAGCTCCCGCCGGCGGGCGTTCTGGACGGCCCGCTCGCTGACGTCCTCGAAAACCGGGTTGCCGGCCTCGTCCTTGCCCACCGCGAACCGGGCCGGGTTGCAGCGGTTGCTGGTGCCCAGGATCGTCCCCCCGCGGGTGAGGATGTTCGAGACGGCGTCGAGGGTCAGGGGCTCGATGTGCCCTTCGACCAGCCCCAGGAATCCGTCCGCGATGCCCCAGACCTCCAGGCCGTGATGAAGGATGGCCGTCTTGGTGACGGCGCGGATCACCGCGTTGAGACCGGGGCAGTCGCCGCCCCCGGTCAACACGCCGATGCGGCGGAGGGCACTGGTGCTCATGAGGTCACTCGTCGTCGCCCTGTTCGGACAGGGTGTGTTCCAGGATGATCAGGTTATCCTGCGTCTGACGGTGAAATCGCAGGCCGACGATGTCGTAGTTCTGGCTGAGGGCCACGTGCAGCATGGGCCGCTGCCAGTTGAAGCACTCGAAGCGGATGGTGTGATAGCCGTTTTCTCCGGCCCAGGCGGCCATGGCCTCCATGAGCTGGGAGGCGATTCCCATCCGGCGGAAGTCCGGCAGCACGCCGATCCGCCAGCAGTAGAACGAGCCGGGTTTGAGTTCGTAGCCGATGGCGAAGCCCACCGGCCGCTGCTCGACCCGGGCCAGCAGGATCAGCGGGTTGACCCGTCCGCGGATGCGCCGCTCGAAGACAGAGCGCTCATGGGCCGGGCGGAACACGTCGTTGTGCAGATCGACGATGACGCCCAGTTCGCTGAACCCCAGCAACACGATTTCGGCATTGGCCATGGCACACCGCTCAAAGGGCCCATCGGCGGAGGCCTACCCCGGCTGCGGGAGCGGGCCGGTGCCCAGGTCGCGCTCGGGTCGAGCCGGTCCGGGCTTGGGCCGCGGCGGGGGCGGAGCCAGCCCGGTCGGGTCCGCGTCCAGCAGGTCCGACAGCGTCGGCCGGCGCAGCGATTCGCCCCGGATCAGGGCCTGAACTTCCGAGGCATCCAGCGTCTCGTACTTGATCAGCGCCTGGGCGATGGCCTCGAGCTTGTCCCGGTTCTCGGTCAGAATGCGCCGGGTATCCTCGTAGGCCTCGTTGATCAGCCGCTTGACCTCTTCGTCGATCGCCTGGGCGGTCAGCTGCGAGTATTCATGCCCCCCGGGCAGGTCCAGCCAGGCGCTGCGGCGCTCGGGGTCGTCGCCGTAGTAGACGAAACCCACCTTGTCGCTCATGCCCCACTCGGTGACCATCCGGCGGGCCATGTCGGTGGCCTGGCGGATGTCGGCCGAGGCCCCGGTGTTCACGTCGTGGCTGGTCAGCTCCTCGGCGATCCGACCCGCGCACAGGATGCGGAGCATGGCCCGGATCCAGTTCCGCCCGTAGGTCATGCGGTCCTTCTCGGGCAGCGAGAAGGTGGCCCCGCCGTAGGGCCCGCGCGGGATGATGCTCACCTTGTGCAGCGGGTCGGCGTCCGGCAGCAGGGACTGCACCAGGGCGTGGCCGGCCTCATGATAGGCGGTGGCGATCTTCTCCTTCTCGTCGATGACCCGGCTCTTCTTGGCCCGCCCCCAGCGGACCTTGTCCCGGGCCTCCTCCAGGTCGGACATCTCGACCGCGTCCTTGTTGGCCAGGGTGGCCAGCAGGGCGGCCTCGTTGATGATGGCCGACAGGTCCGCGCCGCTGAACATGGGCGTGCCCCGGGCCAGGCGGTGCAGATCCACGCCCGGGGCCAGCTTGATCTTGCGGGCGTGCACGCGGAGGATTTCGAGCCGCCCCTTCACGTCGGGCAGCGGCACGTACACCTGCCGGTCGAACCGCCCGGGGCGGATCAGGGCCGGGTCCAGCACGTCCGACCGGTTGGTGGCCGCGATCACGATCACCTGGTCCGAGGTGTCGAAGCCGTCCATCTCCACCAGGATGGCGTTGAGGGTCTGCTCGCGCTCGTCGTGCCCGCCGCTGGTCCAGCCCGCGCCGCGCCGCCGCCCGACCGCGTCGATCTCGTCCAGGAAGATGATGCAGGGAGCGTTGTCCTTGGCCTGCTTGAACAGGTCGCGGACCCGCGACGCCCCCACGCCCACGAACATCTCGACGAAGTCCGAGCCCGAGATGCTGAAGAAGGGGACGTCGGCCTCGCCGGCGATGGCCTTGGCCAGCAGCGTCTTGCCGCAGCCCGGCTCGCCCACCAGCAGCACCCCGCGCGGAATGCGCCCGCCCAGGCGCTGGAAACGCTTGGGGTTCTTGAGGAACTCGATGATCTCGGTGACTTCTTCCTTGGCCTCGTCGATGCCGGCCACGTCGGCGAAGGTGACGTTGGTGTGTTCCTTGGTGGTCACGCGGTGCCGCGAACGCCCGAAATTGCCCAGCATTCCGCCCGGCCCGCCGCCCATGCCCCGGAACTGCCGCAGCACGAAGAACCAGATCACCGCGAAGATCAGCAGCCAGGGCACGAAATTCATCAGCAGGGTCAGGAGAAAGCCGTTGGAGTTGTCGAACTCGAATTGCGTCTTGGTTTCCTGGAGCTTCCTGACCAGCTCGGCCCGGTTGAAGCTCGAACCAGGCAGCAGCGTGACCTGGAACAGGAGGTTCTGCCCCTGGTGCTGGGCCGACTTGAGCTCGCCGACCAGGGCCTCTTCGCTGATCTTGACTTTCAGGACGTTGCCGTCGTTGAGGTGGGCCATGAACTCGTCATACCGGAGCTTCTCCCGGTTGTTGAGGTTGCTCATGACGAACATGACCAGCATCAACGAGAAGAGGATGAACACCACCCAACCGAGCACGCCCTTGGACATGCGCAGGGGCGGACCGGGGGGCCGATTCGACCCCTGCCGATCATCGCGGTCAGGTTGAGATTCCGGCATGGGACTCGCTTTCGACGGCTCCAGGACCGTTCACGGGCAACCTGGACATCCTCCGACCTGGGCGCCGGCCGATGGTCGCCAGATCATCATTCGCTTCGTTCCACCGAGGGGCTCGCTTCAGCCCCCGAACCAAGACAACCCTTGATTGGAACAAGGCTTACGTTATCCCCGGGGCCGTCGGCAGCGGCACGCGCCCGGACGCCTCACCACGGGGTCATCATGCTGTCCACCACTTTTCGGGCCATGCGGACGGCGGCGTCCTCCCGTGCATTATAGACCGTTTCGCCGGCGGGTCGAACGTATTCAACCGTGGTCACGAGCCGCGGCTGATCCACGAGGAGCTTGCCGGTCCGCATGTCCTGCCAGCGATAGCGGATCATCAGCGAACTGGCGGTCTCCCTCGGCAAGGCGGCCACGAAATCCCGCCCGAGCGTGGCCTCGCGCCATTCCAGTATCTCGCCCGTCAGAATGGTATCGGCCTTTTCCCTGGGGGCGTTGCGATAGGGGGTTCGCCGGGCAATCTCTTTCTGAAGGGCCTCGGTCAATTGGAATTCGATGCCCCGCCTGAACTCCTTGGACTGGAACATCTCGACGTAAACGGTGTTAATTCCGCCTCGATAAAGACCTTCCGACGAGTATCCGCAGCCGGCCGTCAGGCCGGCGGCGCAGGCTAAGGCCGTGGCGATGCAGACCCGTCCAGAGGCGAAGCCTCGGGCGCGGGCGCCTGGCCGGTCCGCGGGAGCGTGGCCACGTCCCGGACTGGCCGCACGTGCGAGCCGGTCAGTCATTGATCTGTCGTCGGAAGCTGTCATTGGTCCGCTCTCGGGTTCCCGGCGGTGACGGTCTCGGCGCGCCGCCTGGTCCGGGCGTGGGCGACGCGACCGTCGGCGGCACGTTCGGGGCCGTGGTTCCGGGCGTCAAGGGCTCGCCGAGTTCGATCAAGCGGGCCCGGGCCCGGGCCGCCGCGGGCGTCCCCGGCCAACTGTTGGCCGTGGCCCGATAATAATACGCCGCCGCCTTGAACCGCCGCGACTTGTCGTAGAATCTTCCGCGCTCGAAAGCGGTTTCGGCCCGCTTGGCGGCGATCTCATCCAGCAGCCCCGGCACGCCGCTCTGCTCGGCGGCCTGGGGATACTCGCGCCGAAAACTCCGCAACCGCTCCTGGGCCTCGACCAGCCCGGCGTCGTCGAAACGTACACCTGGAAAGCCGTTCAACGCTGAGAGCCCGCTGTAAAGCTGGGCCCGGGCCCGCCAGCCGCTCAGCGGAAACATGGTGACGAAGGCCGCATACTCATCCTCGGCCAGCTCGAAATCGCCGCGGGCGTAGTAGTAATCCGCCTTGCTCATCTGGGCCATTTCGGCCAGCGGCGTGTCGGAATAATTCGCCACCAGGTCGTCCATGATCTTCACGCCGCCTTCGCGGTCTTTCACCCGGAACAGACCGAAAAAGGCCTTCCGCCGTTTGCCGGCCAGGTACTGCTCGCCGACCGTGAAATCCGCCTTCAGGGCCGGCTCGGCGTACTCCGAGCCGGGAAAGTCGTTGAGCAGCTTCTGAAAGGACTCATGCGCCGCCCGATAGTCGTTGACGCCGAGGTAGGCGGCGCCCTGCACGTACAACCCCTCGGGGTAGCGGCCCGACTTGGGTCCGTAAGTCCGCATCCAGCCCTTCATCACCTTGAGGGCCGTGGCGTAGTCTTCGCGGGCCAGCCATTGCCGGGCGATGTCCAGGTCGCCGTCCTCCGTACCGGGAACCGGCGGGGGCGTCAGCACCCACTTGCCCGTGTATTCGTCGAGCGTCAGCCGCTGGGCCCGCTTGCGGGGCGGAACCGGCGGCTGGGCGGTCGCCTCGACGAAGCTCCCGCTCGCCAGCATCGCCAGCGCGACGCCGCCGACCACCCGCCGATAGAGCCTGTTCCCGTTGGATCGCATCGTCACCGCGGGCTTCCCGCCGTCATCGGCGAGGCGGATTATACGAGCGGCGGCGGGCGTCCGCAAACCACGAATGACTCAAGCGCCGACAGAAGGACGAGGCCGCTGAGGGATGACGGGAAACGGGGCCACGAAGACTCCCTTCGTTCCCCAGTCCAATCGTCTCAAGGTCCTTCCGCTCCGGCGCTTCCCCGCTCACACCTGGACGCGCATCCACCTTCCGCTCGCGAATCGCCAGGTGCTCAGCACGGCCCGGGCGGTCATGTCGGCGAACATGCCCACCCAGGCGCCGATCAGACCGCCCTCGAGCACGATTCCGCAGAAGTAAGCCAGCGGCAGCCGCACGATGACCATGCCGATGAGGGTGAACAGCAGGGGGTAGCGCGTGTCGCCCGCCCCGCGCAGGGCGTTGGTGTAGACGATCATCAGGGCCAGGGGCACCTGAAAGAACGCCAGGGCCCGCATGGCCGGAACGCCGATGGCCGCCACGGCCTCGTAATCGCCGGTGGTGTTGAAGCACGCGAAAATCCAGCGGGCCCCGAGGAAGTAGAACGTCCCCATGCACAGACACAGGGCGGCGCAGTGCATGGCCGCCAGGTGGCCGCTCCTGCGGGCCCGGTCCCGGTCGCCGGCGCCCAGCGATTGGCCGACCAGCGTCGCCGCCGCCGTTCCCCAGGCGAACGCCGGCAGGTACGAAAGCGATTCCACCTTGATGCCCACGTAGTGTGCGGCCACGGTGGCCGACTGGGCCGCGCCGGCGGCCAGGCGGCTGATGATGAGCAGAAAGCCGAGCTGCCCGAGCCACAGGAACGTGCCGTCCAGACCCGCCGGGGCCCCCACGCGCAGCAGCCGGCGCATCGAGTCGGCCCGAAAACGCAGCTCCTGCCGGCGGAACCGGATGCCGCTCTGTCCGCGAAGCAGGAGCCCGATGACGATCAACCCGCCCAGCAGCCGGGCCGTCAGCGTGCCGATGGCGATGCCGACCACGCCGACGGCCGGCATCGGCCAGATACCGAAACGCAACGCCGCCGACACGTACACGTTGACCACGTTGACGACGACCATGACGTACAGCGGCGTGCGCGTGTCGCCCATGCCGCGCCAGCAGGCGGCGGCCACCGCGGTCATGCTGGCCAGCAGGTATCCGGCCGAGTCGATGCGCAGGTACTGGACGGCGATGCGGGCCGGCTCGGCGTCCCAGCGCAGCATCCGCGGCAGCAGCGGCGCGGAACCGGCGATCAGCGCGTAGGTCAGCGCTCCCATGATCGCCGCGGCGGCCAGGGCCTGGTTCGAGAAGTGATTGGACCGCTCGCGCCGCCCCATGCCCGCGTGCCGGGCGACCAGGGCCGTCGCGCCGGTGGCGATGAAGCCGAACAGCAGGTTGGCCAGCCATCCGACCTGCGAGGCCAGCCCGATGGCCGCCGTCGCCTCTTTGCCGACCGTGCCGGCCAGGAAGGTGTCCACCAGACCGACCAGCATGAGCAGGGTCTGCTCGCCCAGCACCGGCAGGGCCAGCCACGTCAGGGCCGCGCCCACCGGCCGGGTCAGCAGCAGATTGTCCGCCGCCGGTTCGCCGGTCACTTCGACCAGCGGCTGCTCGGCCACGGCGGCGTCATCGGCGATGGAGACGGGACGGTTGGCGGAGGCGTTGGCGGTGTCTTGATAATCCATGAGCGTCCAGGCGCGGACCGGGTCGAAGCCGCGACGGCCGCGATTCTAACCGCACCCCTCCCGGCGACCAACGCCGGACCCGGCGTGCGGGTTCACGTTTGCGAGCCGGTTTGTCTGAGGATGTAGTGGAAGATGAACTCGCTGGCCCCGGCCACCGCCCGCATGTCGATCTGCTCCTGGTCGGAATGGGCGTAGCGAAGCAGCCCCGGCCCGGTGGTGATGACCGGCAGGCCGGGATACTCGCAGGCGAAGATGCGCGCGTCGCAGGACACGTCCCAGCCGCGGACCGGCCCTTCCTGGTAGACGCCCGCCTGCCGGGCGGCGGCGATGGCGTTGAGCATGTCCGGCGAGTCGGCCGGCCCGGCGAAGGCCGCGTTGTGCAGCTTCTCGAACGTCACCCGCAGCCCCGCGGCGGCGTCGGCGGGCCCGCCGATCAACCGCAGGTAGTATTCCAGCCCGCGCCGGGCGGCGGCCCGGATGCGATCCTGCACGTCCTCCATCGCGTGCGTAGGGAGGAACCCCTGGCCGCCCTCCATCAGCAGCCGTGAGTCGTCCGGCCAGCCGCACAGGGCAAGACGCATCCCGGCCCCGGCGGCGGCCTCGATGGCCCGGCGGCTGCGCAGCAGGGCCCGGCCCAGGGCGGCCATCTTGGTGATGGCCCCGTCGTTCTCGAAGATCGAGCCCATGTGCCCGGTCGAGCCCCACACCCGCACGCGCAGGCCGCCGGCGCCGGGCGTCAGGTCGTAATGATGATCGACCCTGGGCCGGCCGGTGAGCGGATCGTTGACTTTCGTCTTGTCGCCGTAGAGCCCCACGTACTGGGCCAGGCCGTCCTCGATCACGTCGCGGACCAGGCGCACGCAACGCTCCGAC
>JABRVU010000069.1:0-20345 GCA_039961895.1 Phycisphaerae bacterium
GCCGTGGCCACGTCCGGCGACTACCGCATCTTCTTTGACCATCAGGGCCGCCGCTACTCCCACACGATCGACCCGCGCACCGGCCGGCCGGTCTGTCACGGCGTCACCTCGGTCACCGTCGTCCACCCCTCCTGCATGCACGCCGACGCCTGGGCCACGGCGCTGACCGTCCTGGGCCCGCACGAGGGGCTCGCCGTGGCCAGACGCGAGAAACTGGCGGCCCTGATGCTGGTTCAGAACGCCGGCGCCCTTCGGGAGCTTCGCACCCGCCGCATGATCTGACCGCCGTCGGCCTCACAGCCGCCGGTCCAGCCGGCGATACATGACCGCCTCGCTGACGTGGTCGGGCTGGATGTTTTCCGCGTCGGCCAGGTCCGCGATGGTGCGGGCGACGCGCAGGACCTTGTCATGGGCCCGGGCCGACAGGCCCAGCTCGGCGAGGGCCTGCCGCAGCAGGGCCTCGCCGGGGGAGTCCAGCCCGCAGTACTTCCTGAGCTGCCGCGAGTTCATGCCGGCGTTCAGCGTGGTCGTGCCCTCGCCGAAGCGGCGACGCTGGACCGCCCGGGCCCGCAAAACCTGGGCCCGCATGGTCGCGCTGTCCGTCCCCTCCCGGGCGTTGCGAAGCTCGCGGTACGGCACCGGGGGCACCTCGACGTGGATGTCGATCCGGTCGATCAGCGGTCCGCTGATCCGCGAGAGGTATCTCTCGATCTGCGGCGGGGTGCAGCTACAGGCCTTGGCCGGATCGGTCAGGTGGCCGCAGGGACAGGGGTTCATCGCCGCGACCAGCGCGAACCGCGCGGGGAAGGTGATCGAGGCGTGCGAGCGGGCGATCGTGACCACGCCGTCCTCCAGCGGCTGGCGCAGCGTCTCGAGGATGGAGCGCTGAAACTCGGGAAACTCGTCGAGAAACAGCAGCCCGTGATGGGCCAGGGAAACCTCTCCGGCCTGGGGGATCGATCCGCCGCCGACCAGGGCCGGGCCGCTGGCCGAGTGATGCGGCGCCCGCACCGGGCGGCGGGCCAACAGGGCCGTGCCCGGGGGCATCTTGCCGGCCGACGAGTAGATCCGGGTCGTCTCCAGCGATTCGGCCAGGGTCAGCGGCGGCAGGATGGTGGGCAGGCGCTTGGCCAGCATGGTCTTGCCGGTGCCCGGCGGGCCGATGAGCACGATGTTGTGCCCCCCGGCGGCGGCCACCACCAGGGCCCGCTTGACCATCTCCTGCCCGCGAACCTCCGCGAAATCCTCCTCGTACCGCGAGGCCTGCTCAAACACCGCCTCCAGGTCGATGACCGTCGGCTCGAGCGGCAACTGCTCGGTCAGAAAGCCGACCGCCTCGGCCACCGTGCCGATGCCGAAGACCTCGATGCCGTCCACGACGGCGGCCTCGGCGGCGTTCTCGCGCGGCACGATCACGCCGGCCAGGCCGCGCTGCCGGGCCAGCATGGCCATCGAAAGGGCACCCTTGACCGGACGGACGCGCCCGTCAAGGGCCAGTTCGCCGGCCACCAAGTACGCACCGGCCCGGTCCGGCACGCCGGAGTCGTTTCCGAAGATCACCCCCAGGGCGATGGGCAGGTCGAACGCCGGACCCTCCTTCTTCACGTCGGCGGGGGCCAGGTTGATGAGCACGCGGTATTGCGGCCAGTGATAACCCGAGTTGTGCAGGGCGCTGTGAACCCGTTCCAGGCTTTCCTTGACCGCCGTGTCGGGCAGGCCGACGATCGCCGGCTGGCCGAACCCGCGCGAGGTCACGTCCACCTCCACCTCGCAGAGGATGGCCTCGATGCCGATTAAAGCCACGCTGTTCAATCTGGACAACATGTCGCGGATTGTACGGGCCGGGCTCATCCGAGGCAAAAAAAACCGGGTGCTTCCGGTCATGCCGTTCGGCTCGGATGGTTTCGCGGAGGCCCGCGATGATGGCGGGGGCGCGATCAACCCGCGCGGGCCAAGCGGTCCCGAACGGCAGTGACTCGACCCGGCCCGACGGCGATACCGACTTCAACGGCCTTCTCGCCGAGGGCCGGCCACGGTGCTCCTGCCTCACCCTCTGCAACCCGGCCGCTCAAACCACGCGGCGCGCGGCGGGGTTGTTTACTTCTGGACCGCGGGCCGTGAGGACGGCTGCGGCGGGATGGGAAGCCTGACCTCCAACGGCCGGTCCGGTGCGGTCAGCAGGTTCTGCACCTGAAAGGTGACGTGGGACTTCGTGGCGTCCAGCCGCTTGTGAGGCAGCCGCAGGAGGGTGACCGCGCGGGCCTTGAGGACGCGCGGCCGGCCGTAGGCACTGTCGTCTCGACCCAGTTCGAGGTTCAGCTCGCTGTGGTTCTCGATCTCGACGAAGAAGTCGTCCTTGGTCTGATGGTGGATCGGCCGGGCCTGCACCGCCGCCCCGAACAGCGCCGTGAGGTGCCGCTCGTCGCCCATCAACCGGTTCTTCCACCACACCACCGTCCGGCCGGCGAACAGGGCCTCGCGGATCGACTCGAGGCTGCGCTCCCGGGCCAGCACCAGCGTGAGCGTGCGGTGCTCCTCGGGCGAGAAAGGCACGTCCGACGCCGGGTCGTGGATGTCCGAAGTGCCGATCAGCGCGAGTTTGCGCTCGTTGGCCCAGGGATGGGCCTCCTGGTAATAGGTTTCGCCGTTGCCGATCTCGATGCCGTGAAGCTGCTTGCGCTCGAAGGCGAGCTGCTGGACCGGCCCCCACTGGCCTTTTTCGCGGCCCTGCCAGCCGGGGTGGTTCCAGAAGATGAAGGCCCCCTGCCCGACGGCCCGTTCAAACACGTCCTCGAGCCGGTCGGTCTTGAGCGGGCTGATATCGGTGAGGAAGAGGGCGTTGAAGTGCCCCGGCGGCGTCTCGCGGGTGATCTCCGCCCCGCGGATCACCAGGAGGTTGCGCTCCCGGCCGCGGGCGGCGGCCAGCTCGAAGGAGCGGTTGAAGTTCGTCGGCACGTCGGCCTTGTGCGGCTGATACTCGACATGGTCGGTGATGGCGATGGCATCCAGGCCCTGGCGCCAGGCTTCGTCCACCCGCACGGTCGGCCAGACCAGCCCGTCGGAAAAGACGGTATGCACGTGGAAATCGCACTTGAGCGTGCGCCAGCCGGGCGGGTCGGGAAATTGGATCTCCCGCCGGGTCTGGGCGGTCAGCGAAGAGGCGGCCAGGGTCCAGGCCAGAAGGGCCGCGGTTCGCGTCGGGAATGGTCGAGGCATCATGGGTCCTCCGTCAAGCGACGATGGGGCCGCCCCGCAGAGGGGTCGTCAGGCTGGGTACCATAACTTCGCCGCCCGCAGACCGAAAGCCGCCGGGTGTCGTGCAAGCGTGCTCCACGAGTTCTGAGTCGTCCTGGCTTGCCGGCTGACGTCGTATGATATTGAACCCCATCCCGTTAGAATGGGAGCGTAAGGCGGCTAGAACTTTCCGTGCACCGGGGTACTCCTCGCCGTCGCCAGACGATACGTGGCCCATGCCCCTTCCCTTGACCTACAACTGGCGCAACCTGTTCGTGCGGAAGCTGAGCACGTCGTTGACGTTCGTGATGGTGGCGATGGTGGTGTTCGTGCTGGCCGTGCTGCTGGCCTTTTCGGAGGGCATCCGGGCGTCGCTGGCCGCGACCGGTTCGCCGGACAACGTCATCGTGCTCAATCCCGGCTCGACGGCCGAGAGCACCAGCATCATCGTGCCCGAGGACGCCCACCGGCTGGTGCAGACGCCGGGGGTGGCCCGCGACGCCGCCGGGCGGCTGATGATCAGCCAGGAACTCTGCGCCCAGACCTCGATCCCGCGGCGCGGCCCGCAGGGCACTCCGGCCAACGTGGCCGTCCGCGGGGTGGACGAGATCGCCTTCGCCATTCACCGCGAGCTGCGCCTCGTCGAGGGGCGCTGCTTCGAGCCCGGGGCCCTGGAGGTGGTGGTGGGCCAGGCGGCCCGGCGGCGCTACGCGAACCTCGACGTCGGCGGGCAGGTGGCCCTGGGCCGCAACACCCACCATGCCTATCGGGTGGTGGGGATATTCGAGGCCGCCGGCGGGGCCCTGGAGAGCGAAATCTGGGCCCCGCGGACCATGATCTCGGACTCGTTCGCCCGGCGGGTCATCTCCAGCGCCCTGATCCGGATCGAGGACCCCGCCCTGATCCCGGCGGCCGTCGCGTACATCAAGGGGCCGGCGGTCAACCTCGACGCCAAGGCCGAGATCGACTATTACAAGGACCTGTCCGCCAAGACGCTCGAGATCGTGGTGCTGACCACGGTGCTGGTGGCGATCATGGGGGTGGGGGCGGCCTTCGCGGTGGCCAACACCATGTACGCGGCGGTGGATGGGCGGCGCCGCGAGATCGCCATGCTGCGGACCATCGGCTTTTCCCGCCGCTCGATCATGACCGCCTTCGTGGTCGAGTCGCTGCTGATCTGCTCGACGGCCTGCGTGGTGGGCCTGGCCGCCAGCTTCTTTTTTCACGGCTCCCGGCAGGACTTCCTCTCCGATGCCACCTGGACGGTGCTGGCCTTTGAACTCAAGATCACGCGCACCAACGTCCTCGCCGCCTTCGTCCTGGCCACGCTGGTGGGCGTGATCGGGGCCCTGGCCCCGGCCGTCCGGGCGGCCCGAACCCAGGTCATCGAAGCGCTGCGAAAAGCCTGACCGGCCACTACAATGGATGGAACCGACAGCCGGAGCAACCGATCCCCGTGGCGAAGACGTGGCCCGGCCTCGCGAATACCGGACGCGAACGGTTGCCGGATTCCGAATGTTGAAAGCCATCGATGAACGCCCCCTCTGAAACGCGCGCCCAACTTCAAACGCTCAAGATACCCAAGAGCCAGCGGCCGGCGTCGGCGCGTCGGAGGGGACGGCGGACGGCGAGGTGGCTCCTGCTCCTGGCGGTCCTGGCGGGCGCGGGCGGAGCGGCCTATTGGAAGCGCGACCGGCTGGGCCCCTACGTGGATCGGCTGCTGGCCCCGGCCCCGGCGCAGGCGCGGCTGCTGACCGTCGAAAGCCGGGCCACTCCGCCGCCGCTGCTGACCGCGACCGGCAAGATCGTCTCCGATCATCAGGTCGAGGTGGCCACCAAGGTGTCGGGGCAGATTTCGGCGCTGTTTTTCGAGCAGGGCGACCACGTCAAGGCCGGCCAGCGCCTGGCGCTGATCGAGGACGTCGCCTATCGGGCCCGCCGCGACCAGGCCGCCGCCGAACTCCAGAAATCCAAAGCCGCCCTCGAGTTCCGCAGGGTCAACTTCGAGCGGACCGAACGGTTGTACAAGGAGGCCAGCGCCCCGGAGATCGAGTACGCCGACGCCCGCCGGGCCCTCGACGAGGCCGTCGCCCAGGTGGCCGCCAACCAGGCCGCCCTGGACTGGGCCCAGAAGATGTACAGCGACTGCGAGGTGCTGGCACCCATCGACGGCGTCATCCTCGAACGCAACGTCGAGGTCGGCGACTTCGTGGCCGCCGAAGGCGGACGCGGGGCCATGGCCAACGCCCAGTTCGCCGCCATCGCCGACATGAGCAAGCTCCGCGTCGAGGTCGACGTCAGCGAACTCGACGTGGCCCGGCTGCGCAAGGACCTGCCCTGCCAGATCACGCCCGAGGCGTATAAGGACCGCGTTTATCGCGGCCACGTCCTGTGGCTGGACCCGGGGGCCAACTATGCCAAGGCTACCGTGCAGGTGAAGGTGCGCATACTGAACCCCGACGAATACCTGCGCGTGGAGGGCTCGGCCCAGGTGGTGTTCCTGATGGAGGATCCGGGCTTGGACCCGGCGACCCGGCCGGCGCCGCGGGTGTGGATACCGGCCAGCGCGTGCGCGCCCGAGGCGGACGGCCGGACGGCCAAAGTCCTGGTCGTCGTGAAGGACCGGCTCCAGGAGGCCGTCGTCCGGCTGGGGCGCAAGGCCGGGGGGCAGGTCGAAATCCTCGAAGGCCTCGAGCCCGGCCAACGCATCGTCGCCGCCGACCTCGACCAGTATCACCCCGGCCAGCGCGTCCAGCAGGCCGGATGAGCCCCGGCGCGGCTTCCTGCGACGCGAGGGCGGGCTTCGCGTCCGCCCGGCGTGTGTGACCGTATCCGCGGATGCCGATTCCCCGCAACGTCGGCGTATAATGGGTTCCGCATGGTTGCGGGTTTTCGGGCGGATTTCCACACAGGAGCGGAGGCGATCATGGTGCTGTCGCGGGGATCACCCCACGCCGAACTGACGAACGAGGACATCCGGGACTTCGTGGCCCGGGCCGCGGCCGCCCTGCCGGTCGACGGCCGGCGCGTGCTGACCATCATCCCCGATCACACCCGCAGCGGCCCGACCGGCGCGTTCTTTCAGGCCATCGCCGAGGCCCTTCGCGGGCGCGCCGATCGCGCGGACTTTCTCATCGCCCTGGGCACGCATCCGCCCCTGCCCGAGGACAAGATCGATCACCTCCTGGGTCTTACCGCCGAGCGGCGCCGCGAGCGGTACGGCGACGTGCGCGTCTTCAATCATCAGTGGGATTCGCCGGCCGCGCTGAAGGAGGTCGGCCGGCTCGGGCGCGGCCAGGTCGAGGAGCTGACCAGCGGCATGTTGAGCCTGGAGGTGTCGGTTCAGATCAACAAGCTGATCTTCGAGTACGATCATCTCATCATCTGCGGTCCGGTCTTTCCGCACGAGGTGGTGGGCTTCTCCGGCGGGCACAAGTATCTGTTCCCCGGCATCGCCGCCCCGGCCATCATCAACTTCACGCACTGGGTGGGGGCCCTGCTGACCAACCCGGTGGTCAACGGCACGCGCGACAACCGGGTGCGGGCGACCATCGAGGCCGCGGCCGACCTGGTGCCGGTGGAACGGAGCCTGATCGCGTACGTGGTCGATCCCCAGGCCGTCCGCGGGCTGTTCGCCGGCCCGGTGCGCGAAGCCTGGAAGGCCGCCACCGCCCTCTCCGACCAGGTCCACATCGTCTACCGCGACCGGCCTTATCACACCGTGCTGGCCTGCTCGCCGGTCATGTACGACGACATCTGGACGGCCGGCAAGTGCATGTACAAGCTGGAACCGGTGGTCGCCGACGGCGGCACGCTCATCATCTACGCCCCGCACATCGACGAGGTCTCCTACACCCACGGCAAGGTGCTCGACGAGATCGGCTATCACACCCGCGACTATTTCGTGAAACAATGGGACCGCTTCAAGGGCTACCCCTGGGGCGTGGTGGCCCACAGCACGCACGTCAAGGGCGTCGGCCGGTACGAGAACGGCGTCGATTACCCGCGGGTCAACGTCGTCCTGGCCACGCGCATCCCGGAGGAGCGCTGCCGGCGGATCAACCTGGGCTACCTGAACCCGGATTCGGTCCGCATGGAGGATTACGCCGGCCGGGAGGATGAAGGCGTGCTCCTGGTCCCCAAGGCCGGGGAAATTCTCTACCGGCTCAGGGACATGAGCAGGTTTGGATGATCCCGCGGAACCCGCCCCGAACGAACGCCAGCGACGCAAGCCGCGGATCGAGGTGCCTGCATGGAGCAGCAGACGTTCATGTTCATCGCCGGCGGCGGATGCCTGCTGGTCGCGTTCCTGATCTATCGGTTCGGGTATCGGCCCTGTGCCCGGCGGTACGATACCATCCGGGCGGTGCCCACCATCGCCGCGCGCGACGTCCCCGGGCTGGGGGCGGCCATGGTGGAGGTCACCGGGCTGGCCCGCTGCCCGGCCCCGCTGATCTCGGACCTGGCCCGCGTGCCGTGCGTGGCCTTCACCTGTTGCGTGACCGAGCACTGGACCACCACGCGCACGGAGCGCGACTCGAAAGGCAACACGCGCCGGGTCACCGAACACCACTCGGCCACCCGCTACGCGAACGAGCAGCGCATCGCCTTCGAGGTCCGCGATGAAAGCGGCGGCGTGTTGGTCCGGCCGGAGGGCGCCGCCATCGACCTGCTCGACGCGATGGGCGATCTTGACGGCCCGCGCCCGGACAGCCCGGCTTACGGCCTGACCCCTCAACACTTCGGCGGGAGCCTGCGCTACAGCGAGTCGGTGCTGCCCGTCGGACAGCGGCTCTACGTGCTCGGCCAGGTCGGAGCGGATCACGCCATCCAGCGGCCGGCGGGTTTCGACCGCCCCTTTGTCATCAGCTTTCGCGGCGAGGCCGAGCTTTGCCGCCGGGCCCGCATCGGCAAGTGGGCCGCCGGCCTGGCCGGTCTGGCCTTTCTCGCCGGTGGATTCGGCCTGTTCGCCGTCGCCGACCGCATGACCGCCCCCGCGCCGATGCCCGCGCCGGTCAAGTGGAACGTGGGCGCTGGGAAGTAAACCCCCGCGTCGCATCACGTCATGCTGGGGTTCAGACGTATGGGTGCCCTCGGGTTGTCTATGGGCAGGCGCGGCTCGGGTTCCGCTGAATCGGCTATAATGCCGCCCATGTATCTTCGTTGGAGGATGATGACGGCGTGGCTGGGGCCGACACTGGCCTTGGCGCCGGCGGCGGCAGCCCCTGCTCAACTCGACGCCGTCCATGCCGTGGACTGGCGGGGGATTCCTCTGCGGGATGCCCTCGACTCCCTCTCAAAAGAGCTGGGGGTTCCGTTCCTGCTCGATCCTTCGGTGGGCCCGGAGGTGCTGGAACGCCGTCTCCGTCTGTACGCCGGCCATCTGACCGGCGCGGAGGCTTTCCGCTGGGCGGCCCGACTCGCCGGTGCCGAGGCCGTTTTCCGCGAGGACCTGGTGTTGATCGCCGCCGGCTCCCAGGTGCCGCGGGTCTGGCGGCTGACCGGCGGCAAGGGACCGATATCCAGCCAACGGCTCGATCGGCTCCGCCAAGTGGCCCAGCGCCGGGTGGATGTCTCCTGGCTGGACCTGCCTCTGAGCGCCGTGGCCAGAAACGCATCCTCGCAATTCGGAATCGATGTGGTTTTTCATCAACGGCTGCTGGCGGACGAACCCCTGGTCCGCTGCGAGCAGGCCCAGGCCGGCCTGGAAACGGTGTGCCGGACATTGGAGGCGCAGCTCAAGGCTCGAACCGCGATCCTCGACGGGGCAGTGTGGGTGGTACCGCAAGATGAGCCGTTGGAGACGCCGGCCACCCAACCCGCGCGGACCGGCTGGTCCGATGACACTCCCAGGCTCTCGGGGAGCGATATCGGTCGGCTTGAACGAATCGTGGTGATCGACTCATCGGTCAAGAGCTGGACGGCGTTCTGCGACCGGATCGGGCGGGCGACGGGTGTGACCTGTCGGGCGACGCCGACGGGGCTGTCATGGCCTGGGTTCGAAGGCATTGGCACCGCCGTGGACATCCTCGAATCAGCTCGGTTGTTGGGCAAGCTCACCTGGCGTGCATCCGCGGAGGGCCGACCCGGCGAGATCACCCTCGAGATTCGCCCCGGTCGGTAAAACAGAGTTCTTCCAGCCACGTAAACCGGCCGGCCGGGCGATGGCCCACGCGCGTTCCCAGCGATGGCCGCACGCCCCCAGGAAGCCGAATCGAGGGAGCCCCGCCTTTTCAGGTTGGCGACTTGGGTTGCCGAAATGACCGGGGATGGTGGGAAACGAGGCGATGTCCGCCGGCACATTGGCCCCGAGGCGGCCGTCGTTCCTGCTCGAATCCGCCCGGGCCGGGAGCTCCCGGAGCACAGTCCGGCCCGTCCGGTCGCTCCCGGAGGCATCGCGTTCCCGGTTCACGGGATCGGGGTCCGAAAATCTCCTTGACGATCCTTGATTGAGGTATACACTCTCCGCGGTCAGCGGATTCCCGCGTTTAGAAAGAGGAGCAGGCAAATCATGCTACGGATGAATGAAGAGGCTGAGGCGGCGGTTTCGCTCGTGGATGAACCGGGCTTCACCCAGGTCGTCGCGTTCGAGGAGGAAGAGCCCGGAAACCACCCTGAGACTGATAAAACCTTGCTGCCAGGCCCGTGGCGGCGCGTGGTCGGCGACCTTCCCCCGATGGTGCTCGCGGCCAGCGATGACGACGACGCGGACGAGGAGGAGGAAGAGGAGGACGAGGAATTCTTCGACGACGAAGAGGATGAGGAGGATGATCTGGACGATGAGATAGAAGACGACGACTTCGAGGAAGACGAGTTCGACGAAGACGAGGAAGAAGAGGACGAGGACGAGGACGAGGAGTTCTGATTCCTCGCCGGTCCGGCGTCCGTTGACTGGGGGGATAAGCGTTGAAACCAGGGACGCGGACACTGCCTGCCAACGAAGCCCAGGACGGGCATGGTGAGTATCACGGTCCTGAGCGGCGCGGGGGAGAGCGGCGGTCGGGAACGGATCGTCGAAGTGCCTTGGACCGCAATCGGGGTCCCGGACGGCGCCGGACGGACATCCGTCGGGAGGCCGAGGAAGGCGAGATGTCCGGCGAGCTGCTCGAGTTCGTCCTGACCATCGACGAATACAAGCGCGTGAACAACCGGCCGTTTCCCACCTGGAGCGAGGTCTTCGAGGTCATCCGCTACCTGGGATACCGGAAGGTGGCCGGCGTGGGCGAACACATCAACGATGCCGGTTTGCCGGATGAAATCTCCGCCCAAACCTGATAGGATGGGGTAACGGCGTCGAGCCGGCGCCGGCGGCGAGGAGCCCCGCCTTGGACGCGCGCGACCAGGTCATGTTTGTTCTCCAGGTGGTGATGGCCCTGGGTCCCATCGCGCTGTACTTCCTGGGCTTGGGCCTGGTGAACAGCCAGTCTCGGCCCTTCCTGATCAGTGCCCGGCGGGATTTCACGCTGCTGGCCTCGGCGTTTATACCCTTGATTCTGGTTCCCGCCATCGGTTTGGTGCGTCAGGGCCACGCCTGGCTGGCCGGCCTGTCGGTGTTGCTGGTCGCCAGCCTGTTTGTGGTCATGCTCCCCGGCCGCCGAGCCACCTGGGTGATCTATAACGTGAGCGCGGGCCAGCTTCGCCGCGTTTTTGAGCGGGTTTGCCGTCGCAACGGCTGGCGGAGCCGATGCGCGGACGGCGAATGGCTGATCGAACCGGCCGGACTGAAACTGATGATCCATCGGGTTTCCTGGCTCCGAAACGCGACGATCGAGATTCATCCGGTTTCGCCCGAAGGCCCGGACCGGATGGAGCCGTTCCTGGGCGGTCTCGCCCAGGAGCTGGAGCGGGAATCGATGCTGCCCTCCCCGACCGGGGCCAGCCTCGTGGTGATCGGAGCCGCCTTACTGGGCCTGCCGATGTGGTACCTGTTCCATCACATGGATCTGATCGTCCACGTGGTTCGCCGGTTCCTCTTCGCCTGACTTGCGTCCCGCCGCGTCGGGGCTATAATGCCCGCGGTCGCATTAACCATAACCCTTTACCGCACAACTGCCTGCGTCAGCAACCGGCCAGGTTTCACGTGCAGGGGGCCGATCATGCCCGACCTCCCGACTCAAGACTCGAAGACGTGTCAGAACAGTTCCGCGGCGTGGATGGCCTCGCGCCCGGCGCCGGCCGGCCGCCAGACCGTCTGGTGGATGATTGCCATCCTGCTGGCGGTCATCGCCACCACGCTGGTGGTTCGGCGCGATGAACCGGCGTTCCTCTCGACCGCCCTGGGGCAGGCGTTCTCGAACCCCAGGGCCAACCTGGAGGGCGGCCGGGGCATTTACGCCTTTCCTGGCCAGATTCGCGGGGGGACGTACGGGCTCTTCATGCTCGACGTGGATACGGGCACGGTCTGGTGCTACGAGCTTCAGCGCACCGGCGCTACGGGTGAGCCCCGGCTGAACCTGGTCGCGGCCCGAAGCTGGGTCTTCGATCGCTACCTGGAGGAGTTCAACACCGGTAGCCCGATCCCCAGCGAGGTCCGGGCCATGATCCAGCACCAGCGCGGCAATCGTCCGCCGGGCACTCAGCCGGGCGCCGGCACTGGCCCGGAATAGTCGTGGACTGATAGAATATGAGGGCGTCCTGAGTCCCCCGCTTCACTGGTAATGCCCGGCGCCGCGCGGGCTTCAGGACGCAGAGGGACGACGTGTCTTCAGAGGGCGTCGAAAGTGCCCATCTCAGCCGTGCGCCTCGGGAAGCGGAGACCGCCGAACCGCTCCCTCACGGCCGCGGCCGTGACGGCCGGCGCCTGAGTGAATGATTTTCGACAGAGCCATCCAGAGGGTCGTGGAGAACGGCATGGCCAAGATGTACTACAACAGCGAAGAGGCGGCCGCCCGCCTGGGCTGTAACGAAGAGCAGCTTCGCGGCATGGTTCGCGCCGGCAAGCTGCGCGAGTTCCGCGACGCCGGCAAGCTCAACTACCGCGTGGACGAGGTGGACCGGCTGGCCTCGCAGAGCGGCGACAACATCGGGCTCAATCCCGAGGACAGCGGGGAACTGATGCTGGCCAGCGACTCGGGCGAACAGCCGGTGCTGGGCGGCAGCGGCGGCGGACCGGCCCTGGGCGGGACGGATGCGCCCATTGACCTGGGCGGTTCGGATACCGGCATGGCCGCCCTCAAGACCGGCAGCGGCTCGGGCTCGGGGATCGTGCTCTCTGACAGCGGCAGCGGCGCGGCGGTCAAGCCCCCGGCCGGCAAGCCCCCCGCGCCGGCCAAGACCGGCAGCGGATCGGGTATGGACGCCCTCCGCCTGGAGGAAGCCGACCGCGACATCGGACAGGGCGTCCGCAAGGACGACACGGTCATCACCAATATCGGGATCAGCGTCTTCGACGACGACGACCTCGAGATCGCGGCCGACCCGCGGGCCAAGACCATGATGACCGGCGCGGAAGAGCACCTGGGGCTGGACGGCAGTGGCGGCGGCTCGGGCCTGCTGGACCTGACCCGCGAGAGCGACGACACGTCGCTGGGCGCCGAGTTGCTCGAAGGCATCGACATGGGTGACACGGCGGAGACGATATCTCCGGCCGGCGCGACCGCCTCCCAGTCAGAGGCGACCGCCACCGATGAGACGCTGGCCGAGCCGGCCGTACCGGCGGCGCCGTCCGGCCCGATGGTCGTCCTGGCGCCGGTCGAGCCGGTTCCGCCGGCGTTCACCGGGCTGCTGGCGGCGGCGGCGCTGGTGCTGGCCCTGCTGGGCGCGACCAGCGTGGCCACCGCCATGGGTGCCTGGCCGGCGTACCTGGGGCTGCTGGCCGGCAACTTCTGGATGACGCTGGGCGGGGCCTTCGTGATCGGCGGCCTCTTCGCCGGCGTGGGCTACTTCATGGGCCGACCAGCCGTGCCGAGAGCCCCCAAACCTAAAGCCGTCAAGGAAAAGAAACCCGAAAAACCCAAGAAGAAGTGAAGTTGCGTCTCGCGGCTGTTGAGGGACAGCCTCCATGCAGGGAGAAGCGGGCGCCCGGCTCGCCTCGAATCTTCCCTTCCGGGCGTGAAGTCGCGCGAGCCGTTGGCCGCCCGGGAGGGGGCCGTCGCCTCTCTCGGGCCTGATTCCCTCCCGTGCGCGCAGCGCCAGTCGAGTGTCCGGCGCCGGCCGTGCGCGCCCTGCCATGATCGCGCGCCATTCTCTCCAGTTTTCCCGGCGGCTCTGACGAAAAAAACGTGGCGACCGGTCTGGCCTCGAGGACGGGCCTGGGCGGGCGGCTGCCTACTTGCATTCCGGTCGGTTTGCGGGGATGTTGTTGACGGCACAACATGCGGACGGCCGGGGGCGCGACGGCCGGGAGAAGGCGCGTTTCTCCGCGTTCAGAGGCCCCCGCGGCCGGTCCGGGCCGGCGATATCGACAAAGGAGGTCATGATGACCAGGTACGGGACGTGGGTGACGGTGGTGGTCGTGCTGCTGGGCGGCAGCGGGTGTTATTACGATCAGTGGCAGGACTGCATGACGTCCCTGCGCCGGTCGGAGGAGGCTTTGGCGGCGGCCAAGACCGACCTGCTGGACTGCGAACACATGAACAAGCAGAAGGACACGCAGATCGCGGCCCTGCGCAGCCAGGTCGAGAACCTCGAACAGATCAAGGACAGCCTGGACCGCGAGAACAAGGGGCTGCAAGAGGCCCTGGCCCGGGCCCAGGCGATCATGGAAAAGCACATGGGCACGCCCATGGGCGGGCTGACCATCGTCAAGAGCGACCTGCCGCCGAAGGTCTCGGACGCGCTGGACAAGTTGATCGAGAAATATCCGAATCTGATCGAGCGGGTGGGCAACGCGGTGCGCTGGAAGGCCGACCTGCTCTTCCCGCTGGGCAGCGACGTGCTGGCCAGTTCGGCGGAGGTGCAGGACGCCCTGCACGAGTTCGGCCGCATCGTGAACCTGCCGGAGGCCGCCGAGCTGGAGCTGGTCATCGTGGGCCACACCTGCACCACGCCGATCCGCAAGCCCGAGACCCTCAAGGAGCACAAGACCAACTGGCACCTCTCGGCCCACCGGGCCATCGCGGTGATGCGCCTGCTGGCCGAGGCCCAGGTGGCCGAATCGCGGATGGGGGTGATGGGCTACGGCGAGCTTCGCCCCATCGCCGACAACGCCACCGCCGAGGGCAAGGCCCGCAACCGCCGGGTCGAGATCTACCTGGTGCCCAAGAACACGGTGCAGGGCATGAGCGCTGCTCCGGGCGTGTATGAAAGCCAGGCCGCCGGCGGCGCGTTCGTGAAACCAGCCGAGACCGGCGAGCGCGCGGCCGCGCGGTGACCCCCCGGGCGGCACGTGGCTCCGCCCCTCCGGGATGCCCGCGGCGACGGGTTGCAGCGCTCCTTCAACCAAGGTTGGATGGCCTATCGCCGCGGCCCTTCTCATTCGATCGGCCGGCGGTACATTCCCTAATCCAGGCGGGTATCCGCCTCAGGCGCCCCACGGGGCGCCTTTTTTTGTTGCCTTTCATATAATGCAACACATGCGGCGGGGGGCAACGGGACGCGCCGACGACAAGGCGCGTCCCCCGGTCACCGGCCGGCCGCGCGGGCCCAGGTCCCGCGGCTCTACTTCGAGGGCTCGATGGCGCAACACGATTCTTCCACTTCGCGGCGCTCGGCGCGCAACCCGGTGATCCGACTGCTGGACACGGTGGGCAACATCTGGTTCGGCGTGGTCATGCTGGTGCTGATCTTCCTGTACGCCTCGATCGGCTCGGCGGTGCCGCCGGTCCGGCAGGGGGCCCTGGCCGACGTCATCCCCGGCCTGAGCCTGGAGTTCCTGCGCTTCGAGAAGTCGGACATGGAGTGGTTCAGCTGGTGGCCGTTCGTCACCCTGATCGTCCTGTTCTGCGCGTCGATCATCATCGTCACCCTGCGGCGGATTCCGCTGACGCTGGTCAACGCCGGGGTGTGGGCGATACACGCGGGGATCGTGCTGATGGCCGGCGCCTGCCTGTATTATTTCGGCACCAAGGTCGAGGGCGACACGATCATCTACCAGTCTCTGGCCCGCATTCGCGTACCCGGCGCGCCCGAGGCCACCCTGGCCGTCCGGCCCGGGGCGACCGCCTTCGTGGGCGGCGGTGCGTCGCAGTACCGCCTGGAGGTCACCAATGTGAACCCCGCCTACACGCCGCTGAGCGGGCGGTTCAAGGGCCAGCGCGTGCAGCAGGTGTGGTTCAACGTGACCTCGACGGGTCCGGCCGGCAGCTTCATCCGCACCATGCTGGTGGGCGACCCCGAGAACACCGAGGATCTGCTGGTCGGCCCCGGCGGCGCCCAACGGGCGGTGAAAGTCACCGGCGGGAAGATCCTCGACCCCGACCTGCAGATCGTCCTCGACTACGACCCGGTGAAGTACTTCTATCACAGCCACGAGCTGCCGGTGCGCAGCAACGGGGCTATTTACGTGCGTCCGGCGGGGACCACCGAATGGACCGAACTGCGCGTGGACTGGCTGCCGCATTATTACGAGCATCTCTCGCATCACGGCGAGTTGTGGCCCACCGAGGGTCTGGCCAAAATGCCGGCCCGTCCGCTGCGCCTGCCGGCCGTTCCCGAATCAGGGGCCGAGTGGCTCAAGGGGCTGGACATCCGGGTGACCGATTACCTGCCCTACGCCCGGTTGGAGCGGCGGTTCGTCTCCGACGAGGCCAGTGTCGGGGTCAATCCGGTGCTGCGTTTCCGGTTGGGGACCAACCCGGACAAGCCGCCGATCGAGTTGCTGGCCGCCGATCCCAACCGCAACCAGACCAGCCTGATGGAGGGGTTCAGCGCCCGCTTCGCATGGGCGCCGACGGCGGCGGCAAGGCAGGAGTGGACCCGCCCGCGCGATCCGCGCGTGACCGTCCGCGTGGGCTCCAAGAGCCTCGAAAAGGTCTTCAAGCTTTCGGAGCTGTCCGGCGCCGGGCCGGTGGCTCTGGAGGGGACGGATTACAAGCTGGAGCTGGCCGACGTGGCCGGTCCCGGTCAACTCGCTCCGGGCATTCCCGGCATGGTCCTGATCCGCGTCACCCGGGGCGCTTCCACCTTCAGCCGCGTGGTGACGGCCGGCGACGCCGGCGGCGGAGAGGACATCGATCGCCGTGATCAGCCCCCCGCCGATCCGGACATCCAATTCACGTACGCCGACCCCATCACGCCCGGGCTGCTCTTCGTCGGCGGTCCGGACTCCGACAAGGTGGACGTGATGCTCACCCTTCAGAGTGGGCGGTCGCAGCGGGTGCAGGCGGCGGTGGGCGAATCGGCGGAGTTGCTGCCGGCGGTTCCGATCCGCATCGAGGAGCTGCTGGCCGGGGCCCGCGAAGAGGTCCGCCCGGCGATCATTCCGCCGGTGGAACGCCAGAGCCTGCGCAACGTCGGCAAGAAGGCGTCCCTGGTGCGGGTGGAGATCAACGACGGGCAGCGCACGCAGAGCGCGTGGCTGCGGTTCAACGAGTATCCCTTTCCCGATGCCCAGCGGGCCCGCCCTCCGCTGACGCCGGCGTTCGACACGCGGATGGTGCAGGTGGCCGGCGGCGACCGCCCGGGCGGGCGGGTGATCGAGATGATGTACTCGCGGCAGCGCGAGCCCCTGGCCGCGCCGGTGGCCCTGGAACGCTTCATCCTCGAGACTCACCCCGGCGGCGACCGCGAGGCCGACTTCATCAGCCTGGTCCGCTTCCAGCAGGGCGACGGGTGGTCGAAGAAGGTCGAGATCCGGTCCAACCAGCCCGCCCAGCACGGGCCGTACTGGTATTTCCAGAGCAAGTGGGACCCCCAGACCGAGTGCCACACCGTGCTGGGCGTGGGCAACCGCAACGGCGTGGGGGCCATGCTGGCCGGAGTGTGTATCTCCATCGCGGGGATGATCTACGCTTTCTACGTCAAGCCGGCGATCATCCGGCGGCGCAAGCGGGCGGCGCTGGAGCTGGCGGCGCTGCGCGGAACCCCGGCGAGCGGCTCGCCGGCGCCCGCCGAACGCAGGGCTCCCGGACCCAGACCGATCGAGAAGCCGTCCGAGATGACCCGTGTGTAGGAGTGCATCCTGAAACCCGTGTGGGGCCGGCTTCCAGCCGATCGGTTTTCGAGGTTTCAGGACGCTGAGTCGAAGCGATCACAAGAAAGCCCATACCCATGATTCGATTGAACGACCTTCACGGGATAGCGCAACCTGGAAGCAGCCTGCTTCCGAGCAGGCCGGGGAGCGGTTCGGAGGTTCCACGGCCGGTACGGAGCCCGGCCGGTCGCGTCGTCATCACCCGCCCGTCGGGGCCTGGACCCGCCTGGGCGGCGGCCGCGCTCCTGATCGCCGCCGGCGCGCTTCGGGCCGAGGGGCCCAACCCGCGCTTCGTCGAGGGCGTGGACCTCAAGCCCTTCGAGCTGGTGGCCGTCCAGCACGCCGGCCGTTACAAGACCTTCGATACGCTGGCCCGCAGCGCCATTCGCAACATGAGCTACAACGACGTTCTGGTCCGCACCGATCCAGCCACCCGGGCCGAAGTCCGTCAGAGCGCCGCCTTCACCTTCCTGGACATGCTGTTCCGCCCGCAGGACTACCGCGACGTCCGCATGATCTACGTCAAGGAAAGCGAGATCCGCAAGACGCTGGTCCTGGCGGCGGGGAACCAGATCGACAAGGCCACGCAGGAGGCCATCCGCAAGGACGGGAAGGTCTCGCTGTCGTTTTTGAGCCTGCCCGAGGTGCAGACGGCGCTGAACGCCATGAGCGCCAACGTCATGACCACGGCCAAGAAGATCGACATTCTGCTGGACAACGCGGGCTACGCGGACCCCCGGCTGCTGCGGAGCCTGTTGCGGATCATTCCGCCGCCCGGAGCCGAGTCGGACAAGGACCGCTGGTTCTCGCTGGAGGACCTGCAATCGTCGGTTCCGCGCGACGCGGCCCACGCCTCGCTGGCGTCGCGGGCGCTTCCCGGTTTCAGCGCGGGAAGCCAGCAGGAGCTGGCCGACCGGTGGAACGCGCTGGGCGCGGCCTGGGCGGCCCAGGACGCACCGGGCGTGAACCAGGCCCTGGCGGCCCTGGCCGACCGCCTGCGTCAGATCAATCCTCGGGTCTATCCGCCCATGGGCAAGCTCTCGCTCGAACACTGGTATTACCGCTGGAACAAGATGATGTGGTCGTGGGCGGTGTATCTGTTCGCGGTGGTGTTCCTGCTGATGGGCGTGGTGCACAAGTGGCCGCGGGCCATCAAGGCGGGAGTGATCTTCTTCGGGCTGGGGTTCGCCCTGCACACGACGGCCTGCGGCATCCGCTGGTACCTGGCCGGGCACATCCCCAACTCGAACATGTTCGAGGCCGTCACCGCGGCGGCGTGGCTGGGGGCGGCGATCGCCATCTTTTTCGAGCTGGGGCCCTCGCTGTATGCCAACGGCTGGGCCTGGCGCATCGCGGGGGCGGTAACGCCGGCCGCGTTCGTGGTCTGGCTGGCGTCGATCGTCGCCCGGGGCATCCCGGTGGACGCCTGGCAACAGTGGCCGGGCGTGGCCATCGCGGCGTTGATCCTCTTCGCGGCCGGCTGCATGGCCCTGATCGCGCTGGTCGTGGGCCAGCGCATGGCCTCCGCCCGCGGCCTGCCGCTGCTGGCCGCCTCGACCATCGGCATGGTCGCCCTCATGTGCGGGCAGTTCATGAAGAACGAGCTGAGCAGCGACATCGGCCGGCCCATGCCGGTGCTCAACGACCTGTGGCTCTACATCCACACCAACATGATCATCGCCAGCTACGCGATCATCGGCATGGCCTTCGTGACCGCGGCGCTGTACCTGGTCGGCCGGCTGCTGACCATGCCGTTCGAGCAGTCGCTCAAGGTGTGGCTGCCCATCCTGCTGGGCGCGGGCATCATCCCCCTGCCGGCGCTCTTCCCGGGCGTGACGCTGATGACGGTGATGCCGGCGTGGACGCCGTTCCTCATCGTGATGGGGATGTGGCTGGTGGGCAGCGCGGTGCGGCGGGTCTGGTCCGAATCGGCCCGGCGGGCCCGGGCGGTCTGGGAAGGAGAAGGCGGGATTCTTCCGGCCGTCGCCGAGGTCGGCGCGATGGCCCTGGCCGGCGCGGGGCCGGCCGGCGCGGCGGCCCCGGCCTCATTCAGCGCGAAATCAGGGGGCGCGCCCGTCGGAAGCCGGCGATCCCAGGGAACCGACCAGAGTCCCCGCATCGGTCTGGCCAAGGTCTTTGACGGCGCGACCATGCTGCTGCTGGAGCTGTCCTTCATCATGCTCTGGACCGGCATCATCATGGGCGCGGTCTGGGCGGATCATTCCTGGGGTCGGCCGTGGGGCTGGGACCCCAAGGAGGTCTTCGCCCTCAACACCTGGATCATCTTCCTCATTCTGGTGCACGTGCGGCTCAAGGTCGTGGACAAGGAGCTGTGGACCGCCGTCCTGGCCGTCGTCGGCACCTCGGTGATGATGTTCAACTGGGTGGTGGTGAACTTCTTCATCGTCGGGCTGCACAGTTATGCCTAGCCCTCCGCGTTGCAGGCGGCAACGCTGGGGAACGGGGAACTGAAGCGCGCTGTTTTCCGCGCCGTCGCGGCGGGGTCGTCTCCCTTCCGCCGGTCACTATCGATGGGTCTGTTGCCGACGTTCCCATCGCTCTTCCATTTCGGGCCGGCGGATGTAGGTGGGGACGAGGTCGCCGGGGGGCGTGTACCGCCCGGCGCGGGCCGACTCGATGGCCAGGGCGAAGATGTTCTCGGCCCTGCCGGCCCACAGTTCCGGCGGCAGGATCGTCGCTCCGCCCGCCGACACCGCCTCCTGATGCTTCGCCAGCCCCTCGCCCAGCACGCTGATCGGCCGCGGGCAGCGCCCCAGGAACGCGCCCGGTTCTTCGAGGCAGGGCTCGACCGTGACCTCATAGGCGCCGTCGCGCCGCTCGAATGCCGCGGCGAAAACCTGGCCGCGCTTCGCGTCCAGCATGACCGCCACGCGGTCCGGCGGCGGACAGCAGGCCAGTGCGTTGCGGGCCAGCACCGGCAACGTGCCGACGGCCACGATCCGCGCGCCGGTCGACCAGGCCAGCGTCCGGGCCACGCTGACCCCCAGGCGCAGCCCGGTGAAGCTGCCCGGTCCGACGG
>JABRVU010000070.1:0-6122 GCA_039961895.1 Phycisphaerae bacterium
GTTCTCGCCGGCGGGCGCCGTCCGTAGCGCCCGGACGACCGGCGTGAACGACCCTCCATCCGCGCGGCATCCGCCCGCGTGATCCTCAGCGCGACCCGGCGATGGTTGGCCGGGTCGCGCTGAGGATCACGCGGGCGGATGCCGCGCGGATGGAGGGTCGTTCACGCCGGTCGTCCGGGCGCTACGGACGGCGCCCGCCGGCGAGAACGACGTGCGCGAGGTTCGCCGATCACGGATGGTCGGGTCTGCAAGGAGTGTCGCGATGATGATCGAAACGTCGCGCTTCGGTCCGCTGGAGGTGGATGAGCAGCGCTTGATCGTGTTCCCCCGGGGCATCCTGGGGTTCCCCGATCAACAGCGTTATGCCCTGATCCAGACCGCGGAGAACAGTTGCTTCTACTGGCTCCAGGCGGTGGATCGGGCCGACCTGGCGTTCGTGGTGTGCGATCCGCGGCTGTTCGTCCCGGATTACTGCGTGCCGGTCAAGCTGGACGAGCTGTCCCAGATTCACCTTGGGGACCCGTCCGCCGCCCAGGTGTTCATCATCGTCAACAAGGTGGACTCGATCCTGACCGGCAACCTCCAGGGGCCGCTGGTCGTGAACGTGGAGACCCGTGAGGCCCGCCAGTTGGTGCTGTCGGATCGGCGGTTTTCGACCCGCCACCCGCTTCTGAATCTGGCGGCTTCACCGGAGGTGGTGAGTAAGACGGCCTAGCCGTCGGACGCCGGCCGGGAACCGTCGGGTATCCGTCACGGACGGCGGATGCTATGATAGTCAATGAGTCCTGGCCAGCGCCTGTGTTCAATTGTCGGCCGCTTGACCGTGGAACAGATCCGTCGGGGCCGTCGGGCCCCGGACCCCTGGTGAAGGCCGCCCTGTGCCGAACGGCGGCCATCCGGAAGGGTCGGTCGGTCAAGCGGATGGATCAACCTCAAAGCATCGGCATGGCCAAGGAAGGAGCCGAGGATGTTGGTGCTATCCAGACAGCGCGACCAGACAATCATGATCGGCGACGACATCGAGATCACGGTTGTGGACATTCGCGGAGACAAGGTGCGCCTGGGGATCAACGCCCCCCAGAGCGTCACCGTGCATCGCAAGGAAGTGTACGAGGCCATCAAGCGCGAAAACCGCGCCGCCGCCGGCGTCAAGCCGGAGGACATCGCCAACGTGGCAGGGAACCCCAAGGACCAGACAGGACGTCCCAGGCAGGGCTGACCTGCCGGCCCGCCCGCCGGACTCCCGGGCCGGGCCTCACATCCGTCACGATGACGGATTCGTAGCCAAGACTCAATCAAGGAGGATTGCCAATGGCTAGGATCAATACGAATGTACCGGCCATTATCGCACAACGCACCCTGCGCCGCAGTCAGAGCGACCTGACCGTCTCGCTCGAGCGGCTCTCCAGCGGGTTGCGGATCAATCGCGGGGCCGACGACCCCGCCGGCCTGATCAACTCGGAGAGCCTGCGGGCCGAGATCGCCGGCGTCAACCAGGCGATCAGCAACTCGCAACGGGCCATCAACATCGTTGCGACCACGGAAGGGGCCCTCAACGAAGTGGCCTCCCTGCTGATCGACATCCAGAAGCTGATCGTCGAGTCCGCCAACAACGGCGCCCTCTCCCCGGATGAAATCCGGGCCAACCAGCTTCAGATCGATTCGGCCGTGGCCTCGATCACCCGCATCGCCAACACCGCCACCTTCGCCGGGCGCAAGCTGCTCAACGGCTCGCTGGACTACATCAGCAGCGGGGTGCGGGCCTCGGCCATCTCGGCCTTGCAGCTCCACTCCGTCCAGTTCGGGACGGCCAGCTACATCCCGGTGGACGTGGTGGTGACCACCTCGGCCCAGAAGGGCGAGCTCCAGTTCCGGGCCAGCGCCATCAGCCAGAGCATCTCCATCGAGATCGCCGGCACCAAGGGCGTGACCACGATTTCCCTGCTGAGCGGTTCGCCGGTGTCGGCCATCGTCCGGGCCGTCAACCTGGTCAGCGAGGCCACCGGCGTGGCCGCCGAGTTCATCAACCCCGCCAACGCCAACAGCGGCGTGGCCTTCAAGAGCATCGGTTACGGCTCCGACGAGTTCGTCTCCGTCCAGTTGCTGCCCGGCAGCGGTCCCTTTGTGACCACCGATTCGGCCGGTTCGCAGGTGGTCATGGACCGCGGGCGCGACGCGGTGGCCACCATCAACGGGGCCCAGTCCAGCGGGCGGGGCTTGAACCTGATCTTGAACACCACCACGCTCAACCTGTCGTTGACCCTGGCCGAGAACTTCGGTTTGAACGCGACCAGCTTCGCGATCACCGGCGGCGGGGCCCTGTTCCAGCTCGGCCCGGACGTCAACACCAACCAGCAGGTCAACTTCGGGGTGCAGTCGGTGGCCGCCTCGCGACTGGGGAACGCCCAGATCGGCTTCCTCAGCCAGATCGTCACCGGGGCCGATTTCGCCGTGGACCGCGGATACGCCAGCCGGGCCTCCGACATCGTCAACGAGGCCATCCGCCAGGTGGCCGTCCTCCGCGGCCGGCTGGGCGCGTTCGAGCGCAACACGCTCCAGACCAACATCAACTCGCTGGGCATCACCGTCGAAAACCTGACCGCCAGCGAGTCGGCCATCCGCGACACGGACTTCGCCGCCGAAACCTCGCGGCTGACCCGCAACCAGATTCTGGTCAGCGCCGGCACCAGCGTGCTGGCCCTGGCCAACAGTACGCCCCAGAGCGTCCTCTCGCTGTTGCAGGGCTGACCGCCGGTCGTCCCCGCTGACGGGACGGCCATCGAAAGGACGTGAACGGGCGGATTGAAACCTCGGGCGGACGACGTCCCGATCACGCACGCATCCGAATGCTTGAACCGGATGCTCCTGCCCGCTCCGCGCCGCCGGCCCGCTGTCCGATAAGCGGTCCGCGGTCGATCGCGCGCCCCCACCGGCGGTTTTTTCCCCCATTTTCCGGGATTTTTTTCTTCTCCGGATGATCGGTCGTTGGCCGGCCTGTCCGGTAATCCCGCCTCGCGTCGCGCCTGCACCCGCCTTTTCCGCCCCGTTTTGCGAGCCTGTCCGAAAACCTTTCCTCCGCCTTTCCTCGGACCCGTGCGTCGTCCGCGAACGAAACTAAAGCGCCCCCAGGGGCGTGACGATCCGACCATCGCCGCTGATGAAGCGACCCGCCCGCGGGTCTGACGGACTCGTGGCGGGGGCCTGACCGGCCGGTGCGGTTTTCGGAGCATCCACCCGGTCGGTTCGCTTCACTCGAGCGGGCGGACTTCCGCCCGGACGCGCCGCGCGGCCCGTCGGAACGGAAGGCGAGGGATATGGACACCGGATGGGACCGCTCGGCGGCGAAGGCCCGCCGGTGGAGACCCGAGTCAAGTTGAACGACCGGCGACCCGCGGGGGGCGCTTTCATTTCACAGCCCGGGGACGTCACGATCGGGGCACTTTGGAGATTCGCAGATGAGCAGGATCAATACCAATGTCAGCTCGCTGGTGGCGGCGCGCGTCTTCAACCGCAACAACGAGAACCTCAGCGAGTCGCTTGAACGCCTGAGCACGGGTCTGCGCATCAACCGCGGGAAGGACGACCCCGCCGGGCTGATCGCCTCGCAGCGGCTCCGCTCCGAAGCCACCGCCATCGCGGCGGCCATCGACAACTCCCGCCGGGCCGATAACCTCATCGCCGTCGCGGAAGGCGGCCTCCAGGAAGTGGCCTCCCTGCTGGTCGAGCTCGAAAACCTGGTCGATCACACCGCCAACACCGCCGGGCTGAGCACCGAGGAGGTCCAGGCCAACCAGCTCCAGGTGGACGCCATCCTCGAGACCATCAACCGGATCGCCAACTCCACCGAGTTCAGCGGCAAGAAGCTGCTCAACGGCTCGCTGGACTACACCACCTCCGGTGTGACCACCGGGGCCACGGCCTCGGCCATCACCGACCTGAAGATCAACGGGGCCCGCATCGCCGCCGGCGGCTACCGCAGCGTCGTCGTCGAGATCACCTCCTCGGCCCAGACCGCGCAGTTGATCTACGCCGGATCGGCCACCGGCGCCGGCGTCACCACCATTCAGGTCGCCGGCAAGTACGGCACCGAGCAGTTCAGCTTCGCCTCCGGCACGGCGGCGGCGGACGTGGCCACGGCCATCAACCAGTCCAAGTCGCTCACCGGCGTCTCCGCCACCGTCAGCGGCACCGGCAGCAACACCCGCATCAAGATCAACAGCACCGACTACGGCTCCGAGGCCTTCGTCTCCGTCGAGGCCCTGGCCGGCACCTTCACCGTCACCGGCGGATCGAGCCCCACCAAGGACTACGGTGAGGACGTGGGGGCGACCATCAACGGCGCCCAGGCCATCGCCAAGGGCCTGGATATCTCCATCCGCGGCAGTGCGCTGAACGCGGACCTGACCCTGGCGGCGGCCTTCGCCACCGACACCTCGCTGAGCAAGACGTTCTACGTGACCGGCGGAGGGGCCGACTTCAACATCTCGCCCACCCTGGGTCTCGGCTCGTTGGCCAGCATCGGACTTCAGAGCGTCTCGACCGGCAACCTGGGCAAGTCCACCAGCGGCCTGTTGTCCTCGCTGGGCAGCGGGCAGACCAACGATTTGAGCTCCGGCAACTTCGAGGTCGCCCAGCGCGTCATTCGCGACGCCAGCGCCCAGGTGGCGGCGCTTCGCGGCCGGCTCGGCGCGTTCCAGAAGAACACGCTGGCCTCGACGATCAATTCGCTCCAGGTCACCTACGAGAACGTGACCGCCGCCGAGAGCGCCATCCGCGACACCGACTTCGCGGCCGAGACCGCGCGGCTGACGCGGGCCCAGATCCTGGTGAACGCCTCCAGCGTGGCCCTGCAACAGACCAACGCCGCGCCGCAGAACGTGCTGGCCTTGCTCGGGTAAGGCCACGGAGGGCGCCGGCCGGCGGGTTTCTCCCCCACGGCCGGGCCCGCCCCAACGTCCGGTAAAATCGACGGGTGGACACGACGGGCCGGGTCTCCTCGCCTGAGCGGGGGGCTCCCGGCCCTTCCTTTGAGATCCGCGGGACTGCGCCGCGAGGCCCGCTCGCCCCCGGACCAGGTCCGATATCCGCAAGCTGAAGAATTCCGAAAAACCCGCCGAACTTATAACTAAAGAGCATCCCGACATTCAGTCGAAATGCCCGGTGTTCACGCGGTGGTCCGGTATCATCGGGGTCATCGCAATCACTCGAGCCGCCGGGGCACGCGGGCCTTCAGGGCGGCGACTCACCACGGACGGTGGGGGCCGATCGGGACGGTCGGCTGGATCGCTTTCGAGCTTGGGCGTTTCGGTTTCCCGACGCACGGCTCTCCCGCAGATGGCGGTGGAATCCGCCGATGGCGGGTCGGGTCCGACGGCGGATTCGCCCGGACCCGGCACGGGACACACGGTTGTGTCCCGGGTGGTGCAAGCTCACCACGCTTGCCCCGGCTGTCACGGAGGATACCATGAGTCGTATCAATACGAACATCGCATCGATTCAGGCCATGCACCGGCTGAGCGCCAACCAGGCCGACCTGGGCGTCCGGCTCGAGCGACTCAGCACCGGGCTCCGCATCAACCGCGGCAAGGACGATCCCGCCGGTTTGATCGCCTCGGAAACCCTGCGCAGCGAGATCAAGGGCATCACCCAGGCCCTGGACAACTCCCAGCGGGCCATCAACGTGATCTCCACCGCCGAGGGAGCCCTCAACGAGATCTCCTCGCTGCTGCTGGACATCCGCGGGCTGATCACCCACGCGGCCAACCGCGGCGCCATCAGCGACAGCGAGCGCGAGGCCGACCAGCTCCAGATCGACTCGCTGCTGGAGAGCATCGACCGCATCGCCGGAACCACCCAGTTCGGCGGCGAGAAGCTGATCAACGGCAACTTCGCCTACACCGTCTCCGGGCTGGCGGCCAGCGCCATCGCCAACGCCACCATCTTCGGGGCCCGCGTCCCCGAGGGCTCGACCCAGGGCGTCACCGTCGAGGTCACCGGCTCGGCCCAGACCGCCCGCGTCGATTACACCGGCAGCGCCATCGTCGGCAACGTCACCATCGAGCTGACCGGCAACTTCGGCACCGAGATCTTCTCCTTCGCCAGCGGCACGACCGTCCAGGCCG